>DATAXI010000088.1:0-7868 GCA_036266845.1 Chthoniobacteraceae bacterium
ATGATGTGGATTCCGAGGACATCGCGCAGCAGGTCTTCATCCGTGTTTGGAAATCCGCCCGGCGTTACCAGCCGACCGCAAAATTCACCACCTGGCTCTTTAAAATTACCCGCAACCTCGTCTTCAACGAACTGCGCCGCCGCAAACGGCACCCGGTAACCCCGTTGCAGCACGAGGAGGAGGAGCATTTCTTCCAGCCGGCGGATTGCGGCGGCATGTCGCCCGACGCGTCGCTGCTGGACTCGGAGTTGAACGACGCCATCCAAATGGCCATCGACGCGCTCCCGGAGACCCAGCGCATGGCTATCGTCCTGCGCAGGTACGAAGAGATGCCTTACGAGGAAATCGGCGAGGTGCTGGAACTCAGCGTGCCCGCGGTAAAGAGCGTCCTCTTCCGCGCCCGGGCGGAATTGCGCGAGCGCCTGCGGAAATATCTCGAAGCCTGATTTTGGGCCAACCTCGCGCTTGCCCTTCCTCCGCCGGTTCCGTTTGATGGGCGGATGTCATTCGATACCGACCGCGCCGCGCTCCTTGCAAAACTGAAGGAGAAATCCGTCTTCTTTGGCGACTTTGTCCTCTCCTCGGGCGGGCGCAGCTCTTTTTACATCGATTGCCGGCTGACCACGCTCGACCCGCAGGGGGCCTGCCTGGTGGGAAAGGTGCTCAACGCCATGATCCAGCGCGAAATCGCGGAAACCGGCGCGCAGGTCAAGGCCGTGGGTGGGCTTACCATGGGGGCGGACCCGGTGGCGCTGGCCATTGGGATGACCTCATGGATGGAGCAATCGCCGGCGCTGTTGCAGGTCTTTTCCGTGCGCAAGGCCCCCAAGGCCCACGGGCAGACGAAACTGATCGAGGGCAATTTTTCTCCCGGCGATAGCGTGGTGGTCCTGGATGACGTGGTCACCAGGGGAGACTCGACATTGCGCGCCATCGAGTCGGTGGAACAGGCGGGGGGAAAGGTGGCCTTCGTCGCCGTCCTCGTGGATCGCGGGGAGGGGGGCGGGGATAAAATCCGCGCGCTGGGGCACAGGATGCTCGCCGCCTTCCAGCGTGTGGAATTGACTGGCGATATTTCCGCAAGGGCTTGAATCGCGCCGGATTCCGGCGATGATGGCCTTATGCAAAGGCTCTTCCTGCTGTTGGTTGCCTGCCTTGCATTTCTGCCCGCCGCCCGAGGCGGGGAAATCGTGGTCATCCCTCTCAAGGGAGAAATCAACAAGGCGCAATTCTTCTTTCTGCGGCGCGGGCTCAAGGAGGCGGAGGCCGCGAAGGCGGACGCCGTGATCCTGGACATGGACACCTATGGGGGAGCGCTGGATGCGGCGATGGATATGCAGGACGCGCTGCTCGGCACCAGCGTGCCCACCATCACTTACATCGATACCAATGCCGGCTCCGCGGGCGCTCTCGTGGCCCTTTCCACCCGCCGCATTTACATGGCGCCCGTCAGCGCCATCGGAGCCGCGGCGCCGGTGATGGAAGGCGGCGAGGACCTCCCCTCCACAATGAAGGACAAAACGGTCTCCTATTTCTCCGGCTACGCCCGCAGCGCGGCGCAGAAGAATGGGTATGACCCCGATATCGCCGAGGCCTTTATCAACAAGGACGTCGAGGTAAAAATCGGCGATACGGTCATCCATCCAAAGGGGACGCTCCTGACGCTCTCCGCGGAGGAAGCGGCCCGGGTGATCAACGGCAAGCCGGTGCTCGCCTCCGGCATCGCGACCTCGCTCCAGGATCTCGTCAAGAAAGCGGGGCTCAACGGTTCCCTCGTGCGGATTTCACCCACCGGTTTCGAGACCCTGGCATCGTGGCTGACGGCCCTCGCGCCGCTGCTTCTGCTGGGGGGCATCCTCGGCGTTTACATCGAGCTGAAGGTGGGCGGGTTCGGAATTGCGGGCTTCATGGCGGCGATTTGTTTCCTGCTCTTCTTCTTCGGGAGTTATGTCGCGGGGCTGGCCGGGTGGGAAACCGCGGTTCTCTTTGCCGTGGGCCTGGCGCTCATCATCAGCGAGATCATGATTCATCCCGGCACTATTATCCCCGGCCTGGCCGGGCTGGTCCTGGTATGCACCGCGGTGGTCTGGGCCATGACGGACCGTTACCCGCATGAGCCGCTGATCCCCACCGGCGGCATGCTGGAGTGGCCGCTCGTCCAGTTGTGCATCACGATCGTCCTCGCATGCGTCGCCATCCCGCTCGTGGCCCGGCTCCTGCCGGCTACGCCGCTTTTTCGCGCAATCGCCCTCTCACGCATGCAAATTCGCGGGCCCTCTTTATCCGAGAGAACCGTCGATTCCCCCGTCCGCCTGGCCGTGGGCGAAAGCGGCGTCGCGCTTTCCATCCTGCGGCCCAGCGGAAATGCCCGTTTTGGCGATGCCATTGTCGATGTGATCACGCGCGGCGAATTCATCGAGCCCGCTTCGCCCATCCGTGTGCTGGCCATCGAGGGATCGCGGATCGTTGTGGCGCGGGCGGCCTGAGGATTTTTACCTCTGGCTCTCCGGCGCAGGCTCGGCGGAGGGGAGGCGGAGCGAAAACGTGGAGCCTTCGCCGCGCTGGCTCCGGACCTCGATGGCTCCGTGCATCGCATTGGCCAGCATCTTCACGATGGAAAGGCCCAGGCCGGTCGAGGACTCGCCTCCCGTGGGACGCGCGGAGAGTTTCGCGAACTTCTGGAAGAGCCGCGCCTTATCCTCCGCGCTCATGCCCGCGCCCTGGTCTTGCACCTCCCAAATGACCCCGTCGGGCGAATTTCGCATCCGCACAAAAATATCGCCCCCGGGTGGCGAGTACTTCACGGCATTGGAAAGCAGATTGTCCAATATGCGGTAGGTTGCCTTGGGATCGGCGGTGATCCACGCGGGCTGCAGCGGCCCGGCGGCAAAGATGCTGAGGCCCTTTTTCTCGGCGGCGTTCTGATAGCTCTCCGTAACCTGCTTGCTGATCGCCCCCAGGTCGCATGCGGTAATCTCCAGCGGGAATCGCCCCTGCTCGATGGCGTTCACATCCAGCAGTTGCGTAATGATCGAGATCATCCGCTCCGACGCCTGGATAATATACCCCGCATCCTCCTGGACACGCTGGGGCGACGTCCGGCCCGTGGCGATTAATTCCGCAAAACCGAGGATGATATTGAGCGGGTTCTTCAGATCGTGCGCGGCGACCCCGAGAAATTCGTTCTTTTCCCCGTCCAATTTCTTCAGGCGTGCGTTCGCTTCCGAGAGATTGCCGAGCGCACGGTCCATGCGGGAGAACGCCCGGTGCCGCCCACCTTCAAAGATAAGGCCCAGGACCGACATGAAAACAGTCAGGCCCAGGTAGCCCGCCGCGGTCACCAGGCTATGCCAGCGCGCGGGGTACAGCAGCGGGAAGCGGATGCCGCAGAGATCGAGAATCACAAAGCCGGCCGCCACGGCCACGCACACGGCGCACCAGCCGGCGGCGGCGGGCCCTTCCACCAATAGCAGCGCGCAAAGGGGCAGCGCCGCCAGCCAGGCGATCGCATGGCCGCGAATGCCCCCTTCGATCGAGCAAAGGCCGGCGAAACCCAGCAGCAATATGAATGTGAGAATATTCCCGGGCAGCCGGATGGACCCGGTCTTGCGCAGGATAAGCGGCACGCACGCCACCCCGATACTGCAAACGATGACCACCAGCGCCCCCCAGACATGCCCGATGAGCAGGTAAAATGTGGCATAGACGGCGCCAAAAATCGACCCGAGCAGCCCGAAACCGGTGATCAGCCGCGCGCGCCGGTACGGCTCCGTATCCCGCTCGAAGCCGCGCGGCACGCAATACTCCGTAATCGAGTCGCGGACCGACTCGAAGCGGCAGCGGAGGCTGCGGGGCGCCGCGGTGAGTGCGGCGTCCGTGTGAGATGGAGCGTCTTCTGCCATGGGCGGCGGGTGCGCGATGGGATCTGCGGTGCCGTTGGACATTGTCGAAACATCACCCGATTGCAAGAAACATGCCGCGGGCGACCGGTTAAACCCCGCTCACGTAGGCGGCAACAGGCAGGTTTTCAAGGGCTTCCGACAGACGCCCGCTGTATTGCCGCCCGGTCAGCAGATCCCGCAAGGGCTGCTCGGGCTCGAATTCGAGCCTCGTATCCTGCCAGAGTGTGCCCACGGGCGGAAAGCCGACTCGCGCGGTCAGGCGCGGGGCGATCACCAGAATCGTCTGTTCCCCAAATCGCCGGGCAAAGGCAAAAACGGAGTCCGGAAACGCGCCCGAGGCGGCAATGGGCGCGTACTCGCCCTGGGCAAAGAGGTCAAAGTGGTCGCGCCGGTAGCGGAGCAGCTTTTGAATCAGGAAGAGCTTGATGCGGCCGTCGCGCCAGTTGGCCAGCAGGTCCCGCGGATTGACATGGGCGATCTCCCCCAGCATCTGCCGCCGCCGTGCGTAATCGACAGCCCGGCGATTGTCCGGGTCCACGAGCGAGAAGTCCCAGATTTCGTTGCCCTGGTAGGTATCCGGCACCCCGGGCGCGGTCAGCTTGATGAGCGTTTGGGAGAGGGCGTTGATGGCGCCGAGTTGCGCAATCTGCCCCGCCAGCGGGCGGAATTGTTCCGGAAACTTGTTTCCCTTCGCGTTACTCAAAATCGTGGCGATGAATTCGCGGACGGCGGCGTCCCAGTTCTCGTTGGGCTGAATCCAACTGCTGTTGACCTTGGCCTCCTTGATCGCCTTGGCCATGTACTCCTGGATGCGCGCGACAAATTCCTCCGTGATCACGCCGTCCAGCGGCCATGCGCCCGCGAGCGTCTGGTAGATGAGATATTCCTCGTTCGCATCCGGCGCGTGCTCTTCTTCCACATCGCGCTTGTGCTTGCGATTTGCGGTGCGAAACCGGTGCACCCCCCGGCGCCAGGCGTCCGGGATTTCCGATATCGCCGCGAGCCGCGCCCGGACATCCTCGCTGCGCTTCGTATCGTGCGTCGATGTCGCCAGCATCGCGTGCGGAAAATCCGCCAGCCGCGCCCCGTTCTGCTTGTGCAGCAGCTCCGGCGTGCCGCCAAAGTGATCCGGCTCGCCCCCCACCTCGTTGAGCGCGGCAAGGCGATTGTAGATGTAAAAAGCGGTGTCCTCGATTCCCTTTGCGGTGATGGGGCCGGTGCACTGCTGGAATTTCATCACAAAACGCAGGTGCTCCGCGCGTCCCGCCTCGTCGATGTTCTCGGGAAATCTCAGCAGCAGCGTCTCGCGCAGGAAATGGAAGATCGACGCGTCCATGCCGGGGTTGCGCCGGCGCGCGGCCCGCACCGCGCGGTCGATGACCATGCGGTCGTCGTCGCTCATCTCGCGGCCCGGCTCGGCATAAGTGCGATAGACCGGGAAACAGGCGATCACCTCGCGCACGGCCACGTAGATGGCGCTCAGGGTAAAATCGCGATACCAGCGGTTTTGCTCCGAGAGCCGGTCCAGCATGGAGGCCAGCACGTGGACCTCGCTGGAAAGCGCGAGCTGCATGGTCAGCCGCTTCTTTTGATAGACCATCTCCGCGAAACGCGGATTCTCCTCGATGAAGCGATGGTACGTGTCCGTCATCGCCTTCTCCGCGGCGCGATCGACATACAACTCGATCAATTGATTGGTAAAATCGTAACCGGTGGTGCCGTGCACCGGCCAGTCCGGGCGCAATTTCTCCCCGGACATCAGGATTTTCTCAACCAGCAGGTACAGGCTCCGCTCGCCCTCCTGGCCGGTTACCTCGTTGTACTTCGCTTGCAGGTTCTCCAGGTACTCGCGCGGATTCCACAGCCCATCGACGTGATCGATGCGCACGCCGGTCACCGCGCCGGATTTGATCAGCTCGAAAAGCAGCTTGTGCGTCGCCTCGAAGACCTCCGGCAATTCCATCTTGATTGCGGCGAGGTTATTGATGTCAAAAAAGCGCCGGTAATTGATCTCCTCCGCCGCCACGCGCCAATAGCTGAGCCGGTACGCCTGCTCGCCGATCAGCAGGTCCAGCGCGTCGAAGCTGTGCGGCTCGCCCGGTTTCCCGTTGAACCATTCGACGGCCCTCCCGATTGCCTCCGCTATGGCCGGATGCTCCTGGCAGACCCGATCGAGCCGCTTCTTGACGACTTCTTTTTCCCGGTTCCGCTCGGAAATTTTTTCCGGCTCGGTTTCATACCGGCGCGGCAGATGTTCCGTCGCCGTCGCGACACTTTGCACCTCGATCATGCCCTCGTCCTCCGCCGGCAGCGGGCTCAGCTCCAGCGCCTTCTTGAGCACGGGGCAGTAACTGCGCGGATTCACGGGAAGCCGCGTCTCGTAATAGGCCAAATGGAAGGAGCCCTGCTCGAAATTGAGCTTCAGCTCTCCTTTTTCGAGCACCCGTCCGTATTGATCCCCGAGGATCGGCAGCAATACTTTCCCAGCCAGCTCCTGCTTGAGCGGGTGCCAGTCGATATCAAAATAATCCGCGAACTTCGAGCCCTGGCCGTTTTCCAGCACGTCCATCCAGTAGGGATTGAGCGGGCCGATTCCCATGTGATTCGGCACGAAATCGAGAACCTGGCCAAGGCCGTTGCGCTGGAGCACCGCGGCGTAGCGGGCGTAATCCTCTCCGCTGCCCACCTCCGGATTCAACGCGTTGTGATCGGTCACGTCATAGCCGTGCGTGCTGCCGGGCGCTGCCTTGAAGTACGGCGACGCATAGACGTGCGAGATGCCGAGATCGCGCAAGTACTCCGCAATCTCCGCCGCCATCGCGAAGGTAAAATCCTTGTTGAATTGCAGGCGGTAAGTGGCGCTGGGGATTCCAGGGTGATTCATGATCGCAGGACCACGAGCTCCGGCTGGGTGAAGCGGGCCTGGTGAGCCGCGGCGTCATAGGCGCACGCGCCATTGCCGCCGAATTGCTTCTCGTTGGTCGAGAGTACGGCCGCCCAGCCTTGCGGGCTGCGCGGCTTGCAAATCCACTCTTCCGCCAGCGGGCCATCGTGTCCGCCAGTGAGATCGAAAAGCAGCAGCCAATCGGACGTTGCCCCCTTGAGCCGCAGCGCCCCCGCGCCCATCGTCAGCGCCTCCACATACCAGCTCTCGCGCCCCGCGGGCCGGAATGCCTCCTCCCCGCGCCGCAGCGCAAGGCATCTGCGGTACAGCTCCAGCGTGTACGCCTTTTTCTCGTCGCCCATTTCGTCCCACGCCAGTTTCGAGTCGAGAAAGGTCTTCGCCGCCTGCGGATCGGGAATCCGCTCGAGCGCCGCCTCGCTTTGGAAGCCGGAGAAATCCTTGAACTCCTCGCGCCGCCCCTTGGTCACCAGCCTGCCCAGCTCCTCGTTGTGATCCGTGAAGAAGAGGAAGGGGGTCGAGGCCGCCCACTCCTGCCCCATAAAGAGCAGCGGCGTATAGGGCGTGAGGCAGAGCAGCGCGGAAGCCGCCAGGTACGCCTCGCGCCCGATGGTGTGGTTGAGCCGGTCGCCCATGGCCCGGTTCCCCGCCTGGTCGTGATTGCTGATGCAGTGGATAAACTTCCGCGGCGCAAGGTGCCGGCACTCGCTGCCGCGCTTCCCGCCTTTGCTGGCGGAATATTGCCCGCGATAAAACCAGCCGTTGCGCAGCGTATCGACAATCTCCGTCAGCGCGCCGGTGAAATCGCCGAGGTAACCTTCGCCTTCCTTCGTGTTCGCCACGCGCGTCGTGTGGTGAAAATCATCGGCCCAGACGCCGTCGAATCCGAGGCCGTTCTCCTCCACCGGAAGGATCAGCCGCGAATCGTTGCGCGCATCCTCGGCAATGGCGAATGCCCCATGCTGGTGGATGGCGTGCGTCATCTCCTCAAGGATGTGCCGCGGCGATTCATCCATGATGGCGTGCGTCGCATCCAAACGGAAACCGTCAATGCGAAATTCATC
>DATAXI010000089.1:0-7099 GCA_036266845.1 Chthoniobacteraceae bacterium
CGCAACGCGCGGTGACGATCTGCACGCACTCGGCCAGCACCATGTCCAGCCGGCCCAGCTTGAAATCGCCGCGCGAGTTCTCGGAAAAGAAAAGCGCCTCGCGGATATATTCGCGCAGGGTATCGATGCTGCGTGTCGCAAGCGGCAGCAACTCGTCGCGCAGGCTTTCGACGGGTACACCTTCGGCCAATAACTGCATGAGGGTCTGCACGGGCGTGACCAAGTTATTCATATCGTGGGCCATGCCGCGCGACATTCTGCCAAGCAACTCTGATTCCTGAGCCTGTAAAATTTGCGTCTTGAGCCGGATCTGGTTGAGCGCAAGGCTCAGGTTTCGCGCCAGCACGGCCATCAGGTGCACATCGGTGGCGGTATAGCGCCGGCCCTCCGTCCGGTCTTTGAGAAAGAGAAGTCCAAACGGCTCGGTCGATACCATGAACGGAAAACAAAACTCCGCGCCCACCTCCGCCAGGCAGGCGCGCGCATCGGCCTCCTGTTCTTCCGAGAACCGGTTCTCGGAGGGCAGGTTCAACGCAATCTGCTCCGCGCCCGTAAGGCGGAAGTAATTCAGCAGCGGCGAATCCGGCCCGATCACCGGCACGGAGGGGATTTCCTGCTCCGGGTACTCCTGCAGGACCGTGAATTTGCGGCTCGTATCCTCGATCATCATCAATTCATAGCCGGAGACGCGCACCACCTTTACCAGCAGCTCGTCCAGCCCCTCCAGCAATTGCCCGACGTCGCCGGACTCTTGCACGGACGCGATGAACGCGCGGATCCGGTCGTGATACTCGAAGCGGTCGCCCAGGATGCGGCGTTCGATCAAATCCTCGCCGCTGCCGAACAGCCGGGGGAACAGAACGGAGGCCGCGCTGGTGCTTACCACCACCACCACCAGCGCGATGACAAAGGAGAAGGCCGAGAACGCCTTGGGCGAAGTCATCCACGCCAGCAGCAGGAGCACCAGGGCGATCGTGAACACAAAACTCAGCCGCACCAGGCGCGCCGCCGCCTTGCTGAGGGTGATGTGCACATCCAGCAGCTCATGCTGCAGGACGCTGTAGGCCACCAGCACCGCGTAAAAATTCGCCGCCAGGTTTCCCATCGGGAAGAAGTGGATCGTCGTGAACGGATAATTGTTGAAGCCGAGGATCGGCAGCAAATCATTCGAGCCGCAAATCCAGAGGCAGATCACGCCCGCCAGCATCGCCTTGAGGCCGGCCTGGTGGGATGGCGGCGCGGTCTTCAGCTTCCTGTTGAGCGCGGTCACCAGCCAGACGGTGGTCACGCCGTAGGAGCAGAGGAAAAGATAGAAAAATGGACCGCCTACAGTCCAATACCCATAGGGGGTGTGCTGCACCGCCCGCACGAATCCATCCCCCAACAGCGAAGCGGCCAGCAGGGTGTGAAGGCAATAGAAGAGCGGGATGGCCCTGCCGCGCGGGGAATTGGTGAGAATGAGGCAGACGTGCAGCAGGCAGACCGGCATGAAGATCACACCGAGTTGCAAAACCTTGCCCCAAAACATCGCCCGCACCGGATCGATCGGCGAGTAGAGGTAACAACACGCCACGTTCCACGTGGTCAGGGAAAGCGCCCAGCCGATGTAGGCGCGATGAAGCAGGGACTTGAGATCATTCCGCACCACCAGCAGCGTCAATGCCGTATTGAAGACCGCCGCCGCCAGCGCAGATATCTCGAGGAACCCCATTATGAGTGACTGAACTGTTTCAAAATTAGACAGGAGTAACGCCCGCCGAATCCCGCGTTCAAATTGACCGCCGCCCGGATGGGGTATGGCCGCGGCTCCCTCACATAATCAAGATCGCATCCCTCGTCCGGCTCCGTCAGGTTGATGGTGGGCGGGATGTGCTGGTTCTTCACAGCCAGCGCGGTGATCACCGCCTCCACGGCGCCGGAAGCGCCCATGAGGTGGCCGGTGATGGCCTTGGTGCCGCTGACGGCCAGCTTCCGCGCGTGCGAGCCGAAGACGCTCTTGATGGCCAGCGTCTCGATGGGATCGTTGCGCCGTGTGGCGGAGCCGTGGGCGTTGATGTAATCGACCTCCTCGGGATGCACCATTGCATGGCGGAAGGCGCGCCGCAGCGCCGCCTTGTACCCCAGGCCCTCGGGATGCGGATCGGTGGGGTGATGCGCCTCCGCCGTGCGCCCGTGGCCCACGATCTCCGCGTAGATTTGCGCGCCGCGCGCCATGGCGTGGGAGAGTTCTTCAATCACCACGAAGGCCGCTCCCTCGCCCAGCACAAAGCCGTCGCGCTTGCGGTCGAACGGGCGCATCGCGCGCTGCGGATCCTCGTTATGCTCGCTCATCGAGCGCAGCTTGCAAAAGCCGACGTGGAGCATTTCCACGATCTCGTCCGAGCCGCCGGCGATGACGACATCCAGCTCGTCGCTCTGCACCATCTTCGCGCCATAACCAATGGCATCGTTTCCCGAGGCGCAGCCGGAGCAATAGGTCATCACCGGTCCCTGCACGCCCAGGTAAAGGCTGATGCTGCTGCTTCCCTCGCCGCAATAACCGGCGACGATGTTGTAGGGATGGAGCGACCGGTAGGTCTTGTCGGTCATGAAGCTGTGGTAGGACTTCAGCACACTGGCCGCGCCGCTGATGGTCGTCCCCTCCACCACGCCGGCGCGGTCCGGGTCCAGCTCATCCAGCTTGATGCCGGAGTCCTTGAGCGCGCAGGCCGCCGCGGCCACGGCATACTGGATCGTGCGGTCCAGCCGCTTCTCTTTCACATCGGGCAGATAATTGGAAAGGTTGAAGTTGCTCACCTCCGCCGCGATCCTCACCGGCAGCTTGGACGCATCAAAGCGCGTGATGGGCGCCGCGGCGCTCACGCCGTGCACCACGTTTTGCCAAAAGGTGGAGATATCCAGCCCGCTGGGCGTAATCACGCCGATGCCGGTGATCACCGAGCGCCGCTTGCGGGGAAGGTCCGGGGAGTGTTTCATGAGCGGGGTCCCACCCAGGGAATGAGGGCCGGCGTGGTCTTCTTGAATTGCACGTAAGCGTCGCCGAATTTATCGATGAGCGCTTTCTCCTCGATGCGGATGCGCGCCAGCAGCGTGGGCAGGAAACAGGCATAGACCACCAGCGCCGTAAACCAGCTCTGCAGCAGCAGCGCGATGGAGAGAATCTCCAGGATCATCGAGGAGTACGCCGGATGGCGCACAAAACGGAACGGCCCTTCGCGCACAAGCTGGTGCGTCTCGCGGATCTCCACATGCAGGCTCCAGAAGCGGCCGAGCGCCGCAATCGCCTGCCGCCGGATATAAAAGGAAAAGAGCGCCACCGCCCAGCCCGCCCCCAGGAATATCCAGGAGAAATGCGCCATCCGCAGGAAGTAATATTCCGTCAGCGACCCGAGGATCATCACCGTGCCCAGCGTAATGAAGAGCCGGAGCGTCAGGTTCTCGCGAATTGCGCCCGCGATGATTTGCCGTTTCGTGCCCAATTCGACCACGCGCGCAAGGTAAATTGCGATGGCGGAAACCGGGGGGAGCCAGATAAGGAGAGAAGAGTTCATATCGTGAGCCGTCAGGATGCTTCATCCCGGGGGCCAGGCCAATGTCCTTTTGCCCAGGAGATGGATGTGCAAATGCGGAACGGTTTCGCCGGCATCGGGCCCGTGGTTGATGACGAGCCGGTAGCCGGAATCATAGATGCCGAGCTGCCGGGCGATCTGGCCGGACTTTGCCAGCATTTTGCCTAGAATTGCCGCGTCCTCCGGGCTCGCCTCTCCGACCCGCGGGATTGGCTTCTTCGGGATCATCAGCACATGGACCGGCGCCTGGGGATTGATGTCCCTGAGGACCATGAAGTCCTCCTCCTCGTACAGGATGTCAGCGGGAATTTCCCGCCGCGCGATTTTCTCGAAAAGCGTCATTGAGCTGTCCTCTCATCTTTAAGATACGGAGAAGGTTACAGGATGGGCCGCAGCGGCAAAGTGATCCCGCAGGAAAGTCACGATCTCCTCCCGGAGCGCCTGGCAGTCGCGCGCCCATACCTTGCGGGAGCGCAGCTCCTTGACACAAGCCTCCAGGTCGCAAAGTTCGAGGTAAGGAGCCCGCGCCGCGAGCAGTTGTTGCATGCCCCGGGCAAGTAGCTCAAAGAATGCCAGTTCGTAGCCGGAACCGGCTTTTTTTGCCAATTCGAGCAGGGAGACGCGCGCCGGCGGCGGCCCGGCCTCGAAATGGCTGGCCACCTCCGCGTAACCGATCACCTGCAGCGCGGAGTGGACCGCCTCCGCCAGCCGCGGCGCGGGCAGCACATTGCCGGCAAACCTGTAGCGCAAATAATTGGTCACGCTGGCCGCCACGTGCTCCGCCAGCCACCATTGCGGGTAGCCCGCTTTCTCCGCCGCGTGCACCAGGCGGCGCGTCAGCCAGCCGGCATCGAAGGCCGTCACCTCGCCCCCCTCGTATTGCACCAGCGGCATATCGTCCTTGAGCGCGATCATCCCTTGCCTCCGTTGGTCTTGAATAGCTCCGCCTGCTCCGTGCCGGTCTTGATTTTGCGGGCCAGCGACTGGATCTCGTTGATGAACTCGCCGATGTCCTGAAATTGACGGTACACCGACGCGTACCGCACATAGGCCACCTCATCCAGCGAGTGCAGTTTTTCCATCACCTTTGCGCCGACCAGTTTTGTGGGGATTTCGCGGGGGTAATTGGCCTCGAGGTCCTGGATGATCTCCTCCACCGTTTTTTCCAGTTGAGTCATGGAGACGGGGCGTTTCTCGCACGCCTTCAGCATTCCATTGAGCAGCTTGTGCTTGTCCAGCGGCTCCCCGCGTCCATCGCGTTTCACCACGCGGATGTCCGCCCGCTCGATCTCCTCATACGTGGTGAACCGGTGCGCGCATGCGATGCATTCACGGCGGCGGCGGATCGACCCGCCGTCCTTGGAGACGCGGGAATCGATCACCTTGTCTTCAAGACTTCCGCATTTAGGGCAACGCATGGAGAAGAGGATATCCCAAAGTCCCCGGTTACCACAACTAATGGTATCCGTCAATGCTGCTATCCCCCATCCATTTGGTTTGTACGTACCCCCGATACGCAAGGTTTTACACTTTCTCCGCCCCAGCCATTTCCGCACCCCCGCGCGCCGGCCATTGGCTGGGATTATGCTTTTAGAGGATTCATGCAACTTGATCCCATTACGCATGTGGCAAAGGACGCGCGAATCCTCCTGGTGGATGACCGCCAGGATAATCTCTCGACTCTCGGCAATATCCTCGGACGCGCGGGCTACGCCATTTGTGTCAGCATGACCGATCCGCGCGAGGCTCTGCTGAAATTTTCCGACCTGCGTCCCGACCTGGTGCTGCTGGACTGGCACATGGAACCGATTTCCGGCCTCGAATTTATCGAGGCGCTCAAGTCCTTGATTCCCGCCGATGAGATGCCGCCCGTGCTCGTCCTTTCCGCCGATCCCACGGCGGAGACGCGCCGCGAGGCGCTGGCGGTGGGCGCCACGGATTTCCTCGCAAAGCCGCTCGATGCATCGGAGGTGCTGCTGCGCATGCGCAACCTTCTTTACATGCGCCTCATTCATACCCGGGTACAGGATTCCCGCCGGGAGCTGGAAACCCAGGTGCAGGAGCGGACGTGCGAGCTGGAGCAGACCCTTGCGCAATTGCGCATCGCCCAGCACAAAGTCATCCAGCAGGAGCGGACGCGAGCCCTGGCTTCCATCGGCGCAGCCGGAGGCGCCGCGCCGGCGTTTTAAAGCGCCGTTCAGTTGGCCATCGTTTCCCGCACCTTGCCGGTCAGCAGCGCGGGTGCGTACGGCTTGCGCAGATAAGCGGCTCCGGCATCCGCCGGCTCCTCCGCCTCGGGCGGGATGACGTACAGCTCCTTGAGCGAGGGGTGGAGTGAAACCAGCCACTCGGCAAGCTCAGGGCCGGTCATCTCCGGCAGGGCCGCGGAGGCCAGCAGTAAATCCACCCGGGAAAGCCGCCCCGCCACCGTAATGGCCTCCCGGCTGTTGGTCGCCCGGTGGACGGTGTAGCCGCTTTGCTGGAGCACCGTCGCAGCCATGCCCCGCAGGGTATCGTCCTCTTCCACCAGCAGGATGACGCCGTTGCCGCGCGTCTCCTCCTGCGGTTGCGCCGGGGCGGACTCCGCGATCCGCTGGTAACGCGGCAGGTAAATGGCGAAGACCGTGCCGCGGGGATGCGGCCCGGCGCGCAGCACGATGTGGCCGCCGCCCTGCTTCAGGATGCCGTGGCACATCGCAAGACCCAGGCCCTTGCCCTCGCCCGGCGTCTTGGTGGTGAAGAAGGGCTCGAAGATATGCGGCCTCGCATCCTCCGGGATGCCGGCGCCACTGTCGGTCACGGTGATCATCACGTAATCGCCGGCGGCCATGTCCGTCTCCGGTTCGGCGAGGGTGACGTCGGAGGTTTCGACGATAAACTGGCCCCCGTGCGGCATGGCGTCGCGGGAATTGTGCGCAAGGCTGATGAGCACCTGGCGGAACTGACCGGGATCGGTCCATGTCCAGGGGCGGCTCGCATGGGCCGTGACGGTCACTTCGATCCCCGGCCCCAGCGCCTGGCGGAGGTGTGATTCCATCGTGTGAACCGTGGCGTTCAGGTCCAGCAGTTCCGGTTTCAACATTTGCCGGCGGCTGAATGCGAGAAGCTGCTGCGTGAGCGTCGCGGCGGCGGTCGCGGATTTGCCGATCTCCGCGGCGCTGCGATAAAACTGGCTATCCTCCGCGGCATCCTGCCGGACCAATTCCGCATGCCCGATGATGGAAGTGAGAAGGGTATTGAAATCATGAGCGATACCGCCCGCCAGCTTGCCCACCAGCTCCATCTTGCGCGCCTCGATCAACTGCCGCTCTCCCTCGCGGATTTCCCGGCTCCGCTCCTCGATGCGCGCTTCCAGATCATCCACCTTTGCGCGGGCGTCCCGGCTCAGCCGCCATTTCTCCGTGAGCGCATCGGCAAACTGGAGAACCTCGATCGCGTCAAACGGCTTCTTCAGGATCAGCATCCGGTCGGTCCGCCCCAGCCGGGTCAGGATCTCCTCCAGAGAATAATCCGAGTAAGCAGTGCAGATC
>DATAXI010000101.1:0-14884 GCA_036266845.1 Chthoniobacteraceae bacterium
CATCTAAGCCAGTCTGCCCGACGTAGAGGTTCGTTCCGCTTATCGCGATGCCTTGTACGTCGCCTAGGCCCGTGATCAGCGAGGCGTTCACCGTCTGTCCGGATGTGGTGTATTCGCCGACCGAGGTAATGCCATTGTCCCAGTTCAGGACAAAAATGTCCGATCCGGAGATCGCGATGCTGAAAGGACTGTTCACGTCGGTTACCAGCGAGGCGTTCACCGTCTGCCCGGATGTGGTGTATTCGCCAATTCCGCCGCCGGTTAAAACGAAAAGGTCTGTTCCACTGGCTACAATGCCCCCGTCGGCGCCGTTCGAGACGTCGGACACCGGGATGAACGAATTGTTTATTACGCCTATTGTTCCTGGGATGGCGACGGAGATTTCTGCAATCGCGCTGGTGTATCCGTCAATCGCAAAGAGGTCCGTTCCGGCTAGTGCCATGCTGCCTCCCATTTCGGTGAATGAAAGCGTCGTCGAGTTGAGCAGGTTACCCGATCTATCGTACTCTTCGAGGGCAGTGCTTTCAGCCCCGCCGATGCCTGCCACGTATATCTGAGCGTGGAGACCGGAGCCGGCCAAAAGACCGCTCATGGCCAGCATAATTGGAAGGAATGTTTTCACTGTCACAGTTTGCAGTCGTTTGGTTTTCATGTTTTACCTCCGATTTCTAGGCTGATTCAGGCTCGGTTTTGAAAAGCGGTGCAAGTAAAGTCAGCCGGGTTCATGCCGCCTAGGTCTTGAAAATTTTTCCGCAGTGAGGGCAACGACAGAACTGGTCGGCAGCCAACCAACCGGCCCCTGCTCCAACTGCCGCGCCGATCCAGAGTCCGTTTACCGCACCAAACAGGCCACCGACGACCCCGCACTCTGCCCCAATAATCGCCCCACCAGTCCCTCCTGCGGCGGCGGCAGCCGTGCGAGTAACGAGGCTGTTTGCGTTGTTCATGTCGAACGGTTGCTTGCAATTTGGATAGATGATGTCGGCCATGTTGGATTTTACGTCCCAATGCGCCGTTCAGGCCGCCGTAGCGTCCTCCGGCGGCCACAGTTTTTTGATCGTGTCGATAATCTGGAGCTTCATGGCTCGCGAGATTGGGTACTTTTCAACATCCCGCAGCACGTCGTCTCTTTTTTTTTCCTTTTTTGCGTAGCGTGTGGGAAGCGGTCAACGCTTGAGGCTTGACATGATTGAGTTGAATTCGGATTGGAGGCGGGATATTTGCGCGGCGTTGGACGGCTCGTCTCGCAGTCGTTTGGGCATTTGGGTAATGGCACTCCCATTCTTGTAGCCGCAGGCCCGGGCAACGTCGATCCTTCGTTCTCCGCGAAATAACCGCCGCCGTCTCTGCCGTTTCCGAGAATCAAACGTTGACCCCGTCTCCGCGTAGCTCCCAATCTTCTGTGGCTCTATTTGTCAATATTTGTTGACTGACTCGAGTTTCCTACATCTTGCGGGTTCTTCGGTTGGGCGGCGTCCGTGTCAAGATATGATGACTGACCCCATTCTCACATTCTCTTCGGTTGGGCGGCGTCCGTGTCAAGATATGATGACTGACCCCATTCTCACATTCTCAAACGTTGACCCCGTCTCCGCGTAGCTCCCAATCTTCTGTGGCTCTATTTGTCAATATTTGTTGACTGACTCGAGTTTCCTAGCGTTGACCCCATCTCGCGGGTTCTTCGGTTGGGCGGCGTCCGTGTCAAGATATGATGACTGACCCCATTCTCCACAATCTCCCCCATTCTCCCCTGCAAGTTGCAAGACCAATGTCATTGGTCAATTCTCTTTCCGCAGCTCGGGCAGAATTTGAATTGCCGGGTTAAGCCAGTTCCACAGTACGGACAAAAGCGAGATGGGTTATCGGAGGTGCTATGTCCTTCCTGACCACCACCCCTTATTAGGGTATCCAAAGGGTCCTGCTCCTCACCTTCGTCAGTGATGTCGAATGCCGACATACGTTTTTTACTTGTCGCGTTCGTCGCGTTGTAAACCAAATTCACAATCCCCGTTCCGATGAACAATAGACCGAACAATGGAAACACAACATGGACGAATGGAACCGGTGCTCCCTTAGTGATCGTTAATGCCATCACCGTCCAGAAAATGCCAAAGCCAATGCCGATCAGGCTCCCTACCGCCCCTATTGCAGATGGTCCACGACCCGGTTTAATGCTTTTCATGAATTCAATCCTGCCAAATTGAACGACCTCTCGACTTCGAAGTCGAGCCTTACCCGCATGCTTTGGTGATTCCACCTGCGGAGTTGTTGCCAATTGGAGACATTGTGATTTTTCCCAGTGCCCTCGATCTCCACGATGAATTCATTCACCAGTCCGAGATTGGCCTGGTACAGTAATAACTCGATTTTGGTTACTTTGCGGTGCGGCGGCGGAAGAGGGGGGTGGCGTCGGCGATGTTGAGGGAGGCGAGGTCGATGCCTTCGGCGGGGGCGCGGGTGCGGGCGGCGGTTAGTTGATCGCGGGTGCGGGTGACGGCTTCCTGGCCGTAGAATTTGACGGAGCCTACGCCGGTTTCGGAGGGGAAGACGGCGGCGAGGAAGCCGAAATCGCCAATGGTGAGGAGGAGGAGGCTGTTTTCCACGCCTTCCTGATAGAGGCTCGTGACGGATTGATCCTCGATGATGCGCGCGATGGCCTGGGTGGCGGCGAAGCTGTTGGCGGCCAGGGCGCCGAGTGTTGCGGTATCCATATCTCCCGGCTCGCCCTGCCTGGTTACGATGAAGCCGGCTCCATCGATGATCAGCGCAAGGCGGCTGCCGCTGGCGGTGACAAAATCGCCCAGCGCGGCATCGAGCGCCGCCATGTCCTCGCTGGTGAGCTGGGGGAGGCTGAACATGGTGTGAGTCAAAGGGGCGCGGGGTTAGGCGGCCTTGCGGCTGTTTTCCGTCAGCAGCTTGTTGAGCAGCATCCGGGTGATCATGTTCAACGTCTCGAAGACGCCCTCGCCGGTGACGGCGGAGCTGGCGAATGAGGGGACCTGGGTCTCGCGATTGTTGAGCAGGAAATCGAGGTAATCCACGGGGGCGGCGTTGGGGAGGTCGCGCTTGTTGTACTGGAGAACGTAGGGGATGTTGTCGAGGTTTTGATTCAGCGTCTCGAGATTCTGGATCATGTTGGCGAAAGTCTGGACGTTTTCCTCCATCTTATCGTATTGGGAATCGGCCACGAAGACGAGTCCATCGACGCCCCGCAATACGAGCTGGCGGGTGGTATTGTAGATTACCTGGCCTGGCACCGTGAAGAGCTGGAACTTGGTCTTGAAGCCGCGGACGACGGCGGTTTCCAGAGGGAGAAAATCGAAGAAGAGCGTCCGGTCGCTGTTGGTGGCGAGGGAGGTCAGCTTGCCTTTGGCATCGGGAGCGGCTTCCACCTCGGCGTGGACTTTTTCGAGGTTGG
Source organism: Chthoniobacteraceae bacterium (assembly GCA_036266845.1). Taxonomy (GTDB): domain Bacteria; phylum Verrucomicrobiota; class Verrucomicrobiia; order Chthoniobacterales; family Chthoniobacteraceae; genus DATAXI01. The sequence goes on from DATAXI010000101.1 coordinate 3,419, forward strand.
TCGTCTTGCCGCCCTGCGGAGGACCGTAATAGACGATCTTGAGCTGGATTTCTTTGGTGGCTTGATTGATGAGCGCCATGGTCTTTGTCAGGAGGTTTGGAGTGCGGAGGAGATGTTGGAAAATTCATCGAGCGGCAGCGGCTTGCCGGCTGGGGCGAGAATGCCGGCGTAGAGCTTGCCGATCTTGCGCACCCGAACGGTGACGCCGCCGGCGGCCTGGACCTCCACGGTATCCGGCACGCCGAGCCGGGCCATGCCGGCGTATTTGGTGAGCTGGGCGAAGACGGTGGGGGCGAAGGCGGCGAGCGCGTTTTCGTTGCCATCCGGCACATCGCCGGCTACCAGCAATCCATCGCCCGTGGCGATGAATGCGCCGGAAACGCCGGGCAGGGAACGGAGACGCTCGATGATCTGGAAAGGATTGGGCGCGGAAGCGGGGGCGGGCGGCACTGGTGTGGAAACCGGAGCGGGAGCGGGGGCGGGAGGGGAAGCCGGAGCGGCTGCGACGGGAGCGGTTTCGGATTGCCCCGATGGCAGTTGCACTGTGATTGCGGGCTTTGCCTTGGCAAATACGTCCGGGATGCGCACATCGACGTTCACCTGTTTGCGCGGCTCACGCATCCCCCGGGCGGCCAGGAAGAGGGGCGCGACGATGGGCAGGGGCAGCGCGATTTCCGATTCCGGAGCGACCGGGGCCGAGAGCGGGAGATTGCACCAATCGCGCAACTGCGCCCATCGAAACGCAGCCTTGCCGGCGCGCAGACTCGATTCGATCTCGCCGAGCGGAATCGCGAAAACCGCCGATTGCGCCTCGCTTGCATTGATGGCGTGGCGAATGTCCGGCGGCAGCGCCGCAAGCACGGCCGCAAGGGGGATGGAAACCTGTTCCGGCGCGGGCTGCGATGCGGGCTGCGATGCGGGCTGCGATGCGGGCTCCTCACGGCGGGGATGCTCTGTGGCCGGGGCGAGGGGGTAATTCGGCATTTTGACCGGCTCACGCTCGGGCGCGGGAGGCGGCGCCGGCGCTGGAGTGGGTATGGAAGCGGGGGCCGGTTCGGCTTTGGGCTCGTCCGGCGGGGCTTCATTCGCGGGACGCCGCTGGGAGTACCAGGGATCGGCCTTGGCCTTCACTGCCACGGCGTTGGGAGGAGCGCTTTTTTGAAATACCGAAGGGATGGCGGCGGGAATCTCCGGCAACCGCTGGTCCTCGCGGCGGGCGGGCATCATCTGCGGGACGATGATCTCCAGCGGCAATTGCACGCTGGTGTCCGCGGGCACGGCATCGGCGTGGAAGAATATTTCCGGCGTTGCGGCGCGAAGCTGGGCAAAGGTGATGCGAACCGCGCCGGAGGCAAGCTGCGGGCGGATGAGATCGCGCGGGATTTGGGCGTGCACATGCTCGGAGGGTTGCTTGCGCAATGCGGCCTTCAGTTCCCCGGAAAAAAGGTCGGTGATCGCCTTGAGAGGCAATTCAATGCAGCCCTCCCGCTTTGCCGTGAGCGCCGGGGCTATCGCCTCCGTTTTAGGGGCGGGAGCAATGGGTTGCGATAGGGGTGCGGGGGCGGAAACCGGCTCCTGGCGCGTGGGCGGCAGGGTATCGGTGGCGCTCTCGGAGCGGCGGCTGAAAAGATTTCGCAGGAAACTCACGATTGATCCGGGTCTGGCATTGTTCCGGCTTCACACAGGCAGTCCCCAAATTATGCCTGCCACTGCACAAGCTTGGTCACCGCTGGAAGTCACCGCACCCAATTCAGCAGGATGCGGGCCATCGGCCGCTCCCGCCGCCCCGAGAGCTGAAATTCCGGTCCAGCCCGCCGTCCGGCGCATTCTCATCCTGGATGACGAACAGGATTTTCTGGATACCTACGGACGCATCCTCTCCCGGCTGCCGAGCCGGCCGGAGGTACGGGTGGCATCCTGTGCCACCCGCGCCATGGCCCTGCTGGAGTCCGAGCCATTTTCCCTCCTCATCACCGATCTGCGAATGCCGAAGATCGACGGTTTCCAGGTGCTGCTAAGCGCGCGGAGGCGTTTTCCGACATTGAAGACCGTCGCGATCACCGCGCTGGGCGACCAGCAATACCGTGCGCGCGCCTATGCTTCCGGCATTGACCTCTATACCGAGAAGCCGACCAGCCCGACGGAGATCCGGCTCTTTAGCGAGTGTATTGAAGCCCTTCTCACGCAGGGGATCCATGCGGCGGGATTCCGCGGCATCCAGAGCAAGAGCCTCATGGACCTTGTGCAAATCGAGTGCCTTTCGCAGAACTCGAGCGTCCTGCGCATCACGCGCGGCTCGCTGGAAGGGCGCGTGTGGATTCGCGGCGGCAGCGTGATCGACGCGGAGCTTCAGGAGTTGCGTGGCGAGGAGGCTTTCAAGCAAATCTTTGCATGGAAGACCGGGCACTTCGAGATCATCCCGGGAGACAATAACCGGGAGCGAACCATCTATCACTCGTACGAGAGCCTGCTGCTGGACAGCGCGCAGATGCTGGATGAATCCAACGCCGCAACGGGCGCGGGAGGGGACGGGATGCTGGAAGCGCCGCGAATGAGCCGGGCATTGCAGCCGCTGGCGACCGTGCGCGGGGTTGAGGCGCTGCTCCTGTTGACCGGCCCGGGCAAGAGCGAGTCCTGGGGTGTGGAGAATCCGGAGGAATTCGCCGGCTGGACGCATCGCGTGCTGCGCGAGTTTGACCAGATCGGGAGGACATTGAACGCCGGACCGTTGCGCTCCATCGAGGCCGTGGGCACCGTGCGCAGCGTCGTGCTCATGGCGCACAACGGCCAGGAATTGATGGCCTGTGTGGATCGCAGGATGAATGCGCGACATCTTCGCGGGGCTGGCAAGGAATTGGCTACTCACTTCGGCAAAGAATGAATCCGCTTTCCAAACCCAAGGCTCCAGTCCGCTTTCCCCGCGGCAGTTACACCGTCGCCGCGGATGGCGGCATCGTGGTTTCCACCCTTCCGCGGAGTTTCCCGCGCGAGCAGATGGAGGCGATCGGCAAGGCGGTCATTTCCGCCCTGACGACGGCGAGAGAACTGGGCACCCCCTTCAAGGAACTGGCCGCGGATTTTGCAGGGCTCGAGATACGGGCGCGCGATCTGGCGGGCGGCGCCATCATTTTTGTCACACCACAGGAATATTGATCGGATATGAAAGACACCGAGAACACCATCAGTCTCGTGGAGAATTACACCGAGTGCTGGAAGCAATTTCACCATTACCTCCAGCTTGTGCGCGGAAAGAAATTCGAGCCCGAGGACGAGTCGCAATTTCTGGAACTCAAGAGCGTGCTGGCGCAGCAATTTGAGCTGGTGCTGGCCGCCGTGGAGTGCAAATACCCGACCCGCGAGGAAGTGCACAAGCTTCTGACCGAGTCCCCCTCTCTCAAATACCTGACGGAGATGGATACCGATGCGATCCGCATGGCGGAATCCCGGTGGCACAAGATTTATATCGGCCTCCAGTCCATCCTCGGCCAGCTCAAGGTGCAGCAGCAGACTCGGGTGAAAACCGAGGGGGGCAACAGCGGCTGGAGCCTCTTTCGCCGCGCCGGCGCCTCCTGACGGGGAAACGCCGATTCGGCGAAAATGGGTTCGCGCTTCCACGCAGGGAGCCCTAAAGTTGCGGGGTGAAAAACCTGCTGATCTTCCTCCTTCTGGCGGCCAGCGTTGGCCTTTACTTCCACGATAAGCAGGAAACGGCCGATCTGGCCAAGTCGCAGACGGACCTGGATTCCGCGCAATCGCAGAACAGCGAGTTGACCCAGAAGGTCAACAACTTGCAGAGGCAGGTGGCCAATATGCAGGCGCGCATGCAGCAGATGTCCATGGGCTCGGCGCTCCAGACTCAGCACCCGTTGCAGCCGAGCGCGTCGCCTTTTGGCTCGGCGGGAAGCCTCCAGGGCGGCTCGCTCGACCGTGGAGCTTACAAGAATTAGAGAGCCCACGCGGGTTTACCTCTCCATTGTGCGACACTCGAAACGGGGGTTTCGTGCCCGGAGTTGGCAGGCGCAAAGCCGGACGCATCTTCAAATCATGATGGGTTAATTTGTTGTTGATGGACCACCCTGGCCGGCGCTATGTTGACCGTTCCATGGTTTACCAAAAACATCCCCTGCGTACGTTGCTGGAACAGCGGATCGTGATCCTTGACGGGGCGATGGGGACGATGGTGCAGCAGTACAAGCTGGCCGAGGCGGATTACCGGGGAGAGCGATTCGCCAGGCACCCGTCGGACCTGAAGGGAAATAACGATCTGCTCTCCATCACCCGCCCGGACGTGATCGAGGAGATCCATGGGAAATACCTCGCGGCGGGCGCGGATATCATCGAGACCAATACCTTTAACGGGCAAACGATCTCCCAGGCGGATTACGGGCTGGAGGCGGCCGTGCGGGAGATCAACCTTGCGGCGGCGGGATGCGCCCGGCGCGCGGTGGAGCGGTGCGGGCGCCAGGCGTTTGTGGCCGGGGCGGTGGGACCGATGAGCAAGACGCTCTCGATTTCCCGCGATGTCAATGACCCGGCGAAACGGGAGGTCACATTCGTGCAGGTGAAAGAGGCTTACCGCGAGCAGGTGGAGGCGTTGCTGGACGGCGGCGTGGATGTGCTGCTGGTCGAGACGATTTTCGACACGCTGAACGCGAAAGCGGCGCTGTTCGCAATCCTGGAAGTGTTCGACGCCCGCGAGACGGAGATGCCGGTGATGGTTTCCGGCACCATCACGGATTTAAGCGGGCGGACACTGACGGGGCAGACCGTCGAGGCATTCTGGATTTCAGTCTCGCACGCGCCGCTGCTGAGCGTGGGGCTCAACTGCGCGCTGGGGCCGCAGGAGATGAGGCCGTACATCGAGGAGATCAGCCGTGTGGCGCCGGTGTACGTGAGCGCTTACCCGAATGCGGGGCTGCCGGAGCCGCTTTCGCCAACGGGATTTCCCGAGACACCGGAATCGCTGGCGCCGCAGATACGCGAGTGGGCGGAGCAGGGGTGGCTGAACATCGTGGGCGGGTGTTGCGGGACCACGCCGGCCCATATCAAGGCGATTGCCGAGGCGGTGCGGGACTGCAAGCCGAGGAGCGTATCCACCGAAGGAAACCAAGGAACCGAAGAGGGGGAGGGGAAATGAAGGCGCTTTGCCTGAGCGGGCTGGAGCCGTTGCGGATCACGGAGGATACGGGGTTTGTGATGATTGGGGAGAGGACGAATATCACCGGCTCGCCCAAGTTTTCGAAACTGATCCTGGCCGGGGATTTTGAAGGGGCGCTGGCGATTGCGCGGCAGCAGGTGGAAGGCGGGGCGAACATCCTGGATGTGAACATGGACGAGGGGATGATCGACTCCGAGGCGGCGATGACGCGCTTTCTCAACCTGATTGCGAGCGAGCCGGATATCTCGCGCATCCCGATCATGATCGACAGCTCGAAGTGGAGCGTGCTGGAGGCCGGGCTGCGCTGCGTGCAGGGGAAGTGCATGGTCAATTCGATCAGCCTCAAGGGCGGCGAGGAGGATTTCGTGCGGCAGGCGCGGTTGATCCGGCGTTATGGCGCGGCGGCCATCGTCATGGCGTTCGACGAGCGGGGGCAGGCGGATAATTTTGAGCGGCGCACCGAGATTTGCCGGCGCGCCTACCGCGTCCTCACAGAGCGCGCGGGGTTTCCGCCGGAGGATATCGTCTTCGACCCGAACATCCTGACCGTCGCCACCGGCATCGAGGAGCATAACAATTACGCGGTCGATTTCATCCGTGCGACGCGCTGGATCAAGGAGCACCTGCCGCATGCGCGGGTAAGCGGCGGCGTCTCGAATATTTCCTTCTCCTTCCGTGGCAACAACCCGGTGCGCGAGGCGATGCACTCCGCGTTTCTCTATCATGCGATCCGCGCCGGCCTGGATATGGGCATTGTGAATGCGGGCCAGCTCGCGGTTTACGAGGAAATCCCGCGGGATCTGCTGGAGCTGGTGGAGGATGTGCTGTTGAACCGCCGTGCGGATGCGACCGAGCGCCTGGTGGAATTTGCCGAAACCGTCAAGAGCCAGGGCAAAGTGGCGGTGAAGGACGAGGCGTGGCGATCCGCGCCGGTCGAGGAGCGGCTTTCGCACGCAATGGTCAAGGGCATTGTTGATCACATCGAGGCCGATACGGAAGAGGCGCGCCAAAAATCGAAGCGGCCGCTGGATGTCATCGAGGGGCCGTTGATGACGGGCATGGGCATCGTGGGCGATCTCTTCGGCTCGGGAAAAATGTTCCTGCCGCAGGTGGTAAAAAGCGCGCGCGTCATGAAAAAGGCGGTTGCGTACCTGATGCCATTCATGGAGGCGGAAAAGACGGCGGCGTCGAAGCCGCAGGGGCGCATCATCATGGCCACCGTGAAGGGGGACGTTCACGATATCGGCAAGAACATTGTGGGCGTGGTGCTCCAGTGCAATAACTACGAGGTCATCGACCTGGGCGTGATGGTGGCGGCGGAGAAAATCCTGGAAGCCGCGCGCGAGAAGGAGGCGGATGTCATTGGCCTGAGCGGTCTCATCACGCCTTCGCTGGATGAGATGGTGCACGTCGCGCGCGAGATGGACCGCTTGAATTTCCATGTGCCTCTGCTCATTGGCGGAGCGACCACAAGCCGCGCGCATACGGCGGTGAAGATTGCGCCGAATTACCGCAAGCCGGTGGTGCACGTGCTGGATGCATCGCGCGCGGTAGGCGTGGTCAGTTCTCTCCTGAGCGATGAGATGCGGCCGGAGTTTGAGGCGAAGACGGCGGCTGATTACGAGCGGCTGCGCCAGGAGTACGCGGCGAAGAATCGCGAGAACCGGCTCATCCCGCTGGAGCAGGCGCGCGCGAATCGCACCGCCGAGGCGTGGGAAGATTACGCGCCGGCGCAGCCGGCATTTACCGGTGTGCGGGAGATGGAGCCGGCGCTGGAGACGCTGGTGGAGTACATCGACTGGTCACCCTTTTTCCACACGTGGGAGTTGCGGGGGCGCTACCCGGCAATCTTCGACGATCCCAATCACGGCGCGCAGGCGCGGGAGCTTTTCTCCGATGCGACGGCGCTGCTGGACCAGATCGTGCGCGAGAAGCAATTCCAGGCGCGCGGTGTGTACGCTTTTTGGCCCGCGAACGCGGAGGGCGACGATGTGCGGCTTTTTGCCGACGAAACGCGCACGCAATCTCCGGCGACGTTCCATTTCCTGCGCCAGCAGATGCAAAAGCCGGCGGGGCAGCACAACCACGCGCTCTCCGATTACGTGGCGCCATCCGGGCGCGATTACCTGGGCGGCTTCGCCGTGGGGATCCATGGCGGCGATGAGCTGGCGCGGCGATTCGAGAAGGATCACGACGATTATTCCGCGATCATGGCGAAGGCGCTTGCGGACCGGCTGGCCGAGGCTTTTGCCGAATACCTGCACAAGCAGGCGCGCATCGCATGGGGGTACGGCGCCGGCGAGAATTTGACCAGCGAGCAATTGATCAAGGAGGAATATCGCGGCATCCGGCCCGCCGCAGGTTACCCCGCGTGTCCGGATCACACCGAGAAGGCGACGCTCTTTCAATTGCTCGAGGCGGAGGCGCGTGCCGGGGTGCGCCTCACGGAGTCCTTTGCGATGTATCCGGGCGCGGCCGTCAGCGGGCTCTACTTTTCACATCCGGACGCGAAATATTTCGGCGTCGGGAAAATCGCCCGCGACCAGGTTGCGGATTACGCCGGGCGCAAGGGCGAGAGCGTGGACTTTGTCGAGAAGTGGCTTGCGCCTAATCTCGGTTACTGATGGTCGGTTACTGATGGGCGCCGTCAGGCAGGAATATGCCGACGGTGAACCGGGCCTTGGGGGCCTTCTCGGAGGTTTCCTCAGGCGGTGTCTCGGCGGGGAGCGCCGCATCGTGACCCAGCGAGGTGTTGTCGGAATTGGGCATCGCGGGAGCGGTGGATGCCGGAGTGGCCACGGTGCCGAGGGAATCCTCCCAGACGATGAAATCGCCGCCGACGGATGCGGCTTTGATTTTCGCCATCTGAACAATCTCCGCGATATTTTTTGCCTTTGAGCGATCGACCAGGATGGTCCCGATGACCATCCCCCGCGGGATGGAGTTGAGCACCTGGATGTGGTCGGGGTTGGTGGGCTCGAGATTGAGACTGGCGCCGGTGGGAATGAAGTCCTTGTTATGATGGGACGTCGAGGCGCAGCCCGCGGCGAGAATCGCGGCGGCAAGCAGAGCAAGGAAAACGGGTTTGCACATGGCGGATGAGAATTAGCGCCAGCGCCGTCTTATGCAAGCCCGAGTCCTCTAACAAGGGCTGTTGCGCCGTGTTAGGCGTTCACAACTTCCGCGTGAAAGACCGAGGAGTCTTCACTCGAGAGAGCGGGCACGGCCGCCGTGGAGGAACGGGGAACCTTCCTGGGATTCACGAACTCGGTATAAAGCTCGTTGGCGCGTTTTAGCTCCCGGGAGAGTACCGTCGAATTGCCAAGGTTTTCCATCAGCGCTTCCTTGATCAAACGGCGTTTTGCGGAGGGGCGGCATACCTGCATCTCGAGGACGCTGCCATCCTTTTCCCGATGCTCCTCTTCCGTGAACTCGAAGCAGCGGGCGGCGTTTTCGACCGTGTGACGGAAGGGCGTGTAGGAGGTATCCCAGCGAGCGTTAAAAGCCCGCATGACATCGCCGAAATCATTGGTGACATCCTCGAATTTCGCAATCAGCAGGGCGTTGCGGATTGGCAGCAGCGCCTCGTGATAATCGTTCCAATAAGCCAAAGCTTCCTCGATGGTGATATCCCGATGGCGCCCCCAGACGGCGGAGGAAAAGCGGCTGCGGACCTGATCGCTCTGGATACTGAGGTTCTGATGGATGGCCCAGGAGACTGCCGAATCCAGGGGATTGCGGATGAGCAGCAAGCCGGGCACGCCGGACTGAGCCATGCGGATCACGAAGCTGGGAATGCACTGGTGCGTGAGGAGAGGCACCCCCGGATTCGCCATCAGAAATGCCGTGCGGGTGAAGGTATTGGCGCAGCGGGGATAGCCGGCCATGAAAAGTTTCGCATCGCTTCTGAGGGCATTGCCTCTGCCGCGGAGGAGGCCCACGGGGAAGTAGAGCAGGGGCCTCGGCCAGACCGTTCGCCTCGCCGCCCGCCTGATATTGATCCGCGCCTGTGAACTAAGGGGAGGAATAAAATTCATTTTGAACTATCGAGACCTGGAGTGACGGGGGAAATGCAAGGAGGTGCATCGATCGCGTGCCAAATCTGTCCCTCTACGATATGAATGAGCGACCTGTAGGGCACAAGATTATTTTTATCAAAACGCAAAATATTTTCTCTCGGATCAAGATGCAACAATTACTCCAGTAATCCCATCGAGAAAATCGAGAAATAGCCCGGCTTTCCCATCGTTTGCCCATGATTCGCTCCTCCCGTCCCGTTTCAAATAACTCCCCCATCTTTGACGGCCCCGGGGAGGTCCGCCGCTTTTCTTTGCAACGTGCCCGGGATGGTGGTATTTAATGAGTTGCAATGACCATTCTCCTCGCCACCCTTTTTAATCTCGCAGGGCCGGACCTCATCGTCATCCTTCTCATTGTTCTTCTATTGTTCGGCTCCAAGAAATTGCCGGAGCTTGCCCGGGGAATGGGACAGGCGGTCAAGGAGTTCAACAAGGCGAAGGATGAAATCGAGCGGGAACTGACGAAAAACCACGATGTTACCGTCCAGCCTGCTCCCGGCCAGCAGCCGCGCCAGCCGGCGATCCTGCCGCCTCCGCAGCAGCCGGTTGCGCCGTCCGCCGTGCCTTCGGTCACTCAGCCGGAACTCCAGCAGCAGCAGGCGCCGTTTGGGGCCGGTGACGCCTTTGCCGGACAGACGCCGCAGCAGCCGCAGGAAACGCATCCGGCCGGCCAGGCCTGAACGGGCGCCTGGCGGATCGAGAATCTTTTTCCCCCCATCGAATGGATCGAGGCTGGCTGTGGTTATTGGGCTGTATTGTCTTTGTCACACTCCAGGCGGCGCGCGCCGACGATGTGGTGTTTGCCGCTTACAATCTCGAGAATTATTTCCAGGCGGCGGATTTTCCTGACGGTTCCGAGAAAATCTCGAAAACGCCCGAAGCCATTGCGGCGGAGATTCACGTCATCCAGGATATTCACCCCGCCATTCTTGGGGTGAGCGAAATGGGACCGCCCGCGGAGTTTGCAGGTTTCCAGGCGCGTCTCAAGGCTGCCGGGCTGGATTATCCGGCATCGGAATATGTGGCCGGTCCCGACCCGCAGCGCCACGTCGCGCTTCTGAGCAAATACCCCATAGTATCCCGGCAATCGATGGCGGACGTGCCCTATGAAATGGACGGTCGCGAGGAGAAGGTGTGCCGGGGTTTCCTGGATGTGACGATTGCCGTGGACGGCAGGAATGTGCGCTTCATCGGCGTCCACTTGAAATCAAAACTGCGCGACACGCGGGAAAACGAAGCGGCGATGCGGCGGAATGAGGCGCACCTGCTGCGCCAGCATGTGAACGACGTGCTGAACGCCGATCCGGGAACCAGCCTGGTGGTGTATGGTGATTTTAACGACACGAAGAACGAATCCTGTATCAAGGAAGTGCTGGGGCCTCGCGGCTCCGGGGGGCATCTGGATGATCTGTGGCTGAAGGATTCCGCCGGGGACCATTGGACGGAATATTGGAACATGGCGGACGAATATTCGCGCATCGACTACATCCTCGTGACGCACAATCTGGTCTCGAGCGTGGATGAGGCGCGGAGCTACGTTTATCGCTCGCCGTATTGGAATGACGCGAGCGACCACCGCGCCGTGGTGGCCTCCTTTCGGCTGGGAAGCGGTCAATGAGAAGATAGGCGTCTTAAACGGCGCAAAGAACTCGAAGGTCCGGAGAAAATCGGAGTGGTTTACCGGTCGCCATCTGGTGAACCCGTCTATCCGAGGAACTACTGATTAAATGGGGTGGCATTATCCGCTGAGTTCGAATATCCACGTGGTATGAGCAAACAATATATCCCATCCCGGTTCCTCCTCTCCGCATTGGTGATACTACTCGCCTGTGCGGTCCCGCGCCTCGCTCGCGCCACAGAGACCACGGACATCGCCGATGGCTACACTTCCACAGCCAGCGCCGCGTTGAGCAAAAAAAGCTTTGGCACCGCCGTCAACCTGATCGTGGCCAACAAGCAAAACGCCTACGTGCAATTCTCCCTGGAATCGCTGCCCGCCGGCGCCAACAACGCGGCGGTCTCCGCAGCCACTCTCAAGCTTTTCGCCGGCAAGGTCGTCAAAAGCGGCAGCCTCACAGTGGGAGTCTCCAGCACCTACGGCGCATTCACGGAGTCCATGGTGACCGGGACCAATCCCTCATCATTCGTGCCGGATACCAATCTCGGCACCGTCGCGCTGGTGAAGACCGTGGATAACAACGGCTACCTCACCGTCGATCTGACCAGCTA
>DATAXI010000114.1:0-32258 GCA_036266845.1 Chthoniobacteraceae bacterium
AGAATACCGAGCGATTGGAGGAGGTCATTTGCAGCCGTATGCCCGCGCAGAATGGAAAAACGGGCGGGGCGTGGCAAGCAGCGGTTTTCGTCTGGCCAAATATGGGCGGCGGGCAGGCTACGGGGCTGGCGAAACGAGGACGAGGTACATATTGCTCCGGGGGTCGAAACGGTGGACGCCGTGACCGTTGGCGGCGAGGTAAACATTGTCCCCGGGCTGCATGAGGCGGCTCTTGAAGATGGCCATGGGACGCCCGTTGATTTTCACGGTCCCGGGGAGCTTTTGCCAGCGGTAGGCGGCGTTGTCGTTATTGGCGGGCATGTCGTTTGCGGCGTCGATGAGGAGGTAAACGTAAGCCTGCCGGGCGAGATCGAACTGGTATTGGTCCGTGGAGGAGGTTTCGCCGGCATCGCCCTGGTAGGGACGGACGTAGGTGGCGCCGGCGAGGAAGGGGGGCATCCCGCCGAAGGTGGCGCCGGTGTCCATATAGACCTTGCTTTGCGGGGTGGCGTTCGCGGCGACCTCCGCATCGGAGTGTGCGCCGGAGTAGGCGAAATCGACAATCAAAGCGTTCGAGGCGGGCGGGGCGGCGGCGGTGGCGGCGGCATCGGCGTGGGATGGGGCCGGGGCGGGCTCGGGGCCGAGGGCCACGGTGTAGGCCTGTGGCATGGCCGCCATGAGACCGCCTGTGACCGTGACGGGGCTTGAGGCGATGGTCTGTGTGGCGGCAGCGAGGCCCGGGCGGCTGGCGGTGAGCGTGAAGGAGCCGGCGTTACGGGTGGCGCGGACGAATACGCGATTGATGCCGCACTCGACATTGAGGTGATAACCGGCGGTGAGGTGCTGCGCATTGGTGCTGTAGCGGATTCCGCTATTGTAACCGCCGAGGAAGGTCCCCTGGCCGCTGCACGCGAAATCGACCCGGTCCTCGAAGGCCGGGCACCGGTTGCCTTTCGCATCGATGACTTCCACGTCGAACATCGCGATATCGGACCCATCCGCATAGAACCTGCCGCTGGGCCCGAGGGCGGGCGTGAGGCGAATGGCGGCGGGCGGGCCCGCGGTGACCTTTTGCTCCGTGGCGACGGATTCGCCGCCGGAGTCGTAACCGGTGGCGCGGATGATGCCGGGCTGGAAGGCGACGTTATCGAACGCGAAGCAGTAATGATTGATCTGGTCGTTGGCCGGGGCGGCGAAATCGTTGCGGCCGAAGCCGTAGTCCCTGATGAGATGGCCGGCGGGATCGAGGACTTCCAGTTTGACCTTTGCGGTATTGCTGACGACGTAGACGCGTTTCACCGTGCCGGGGGGATAGTTCCAATGGCCAATGACGCGGAGGGCGGGTTGAACGCTCTGCGCTACCTGGAGCCCGTAGAAGACCTCCTTGGGCAGGCGGGCGCCATCCACGGCGCCGCTGACGCGGGCGACTTCCGTATCGCGCATGCGTCCGTCGGTGACGGAATCGCTCCAGATGATCTTTGCGCCGCCGATCATCACGCCTTCTGCCTTGCTGAGGGCGGGGTTTTGCACGAAAGGGCTGCGCGCGTAGCGGGCAAAATATTTCGCGAGATTCTCAAGGACCATGTCCTCCGAGCTCTGGAGGCGGAAGTAGGCGAAATCGAGTTTCCCGTCGCGGATATAATCGCCGATGAAATCGCCCCGGCCGCTATTGAAGCCAAGCTGGCGGTGGTAATCGGAGGCGACTGCGAAGTAGCCGCCGGTGACGTATTTGCTGGTGGTATTGAGGGTGTTGAGGCCATCGGCGGGGGTGGGATCGGGGTTTCTGCCGTCCCAGCGCGGGTTGAGGATGGGCGTGTAGGCATCCCAGACGCGGCGGGGGGCTTCGCCGCGGCCGTACTCGGCATCCCAGAGGGGGGTTGCGGGCTGGCTGCTTGCGCCATCCATGGTGCAGGAGTATTCGCGAATTCCGGCGGTGGAATCGTTATCATTCGAGCGCAGGCCTGCGAGGCGCCCGCCGCAGGGGTCCCAGGTGAGGCGGACGTTTTTCATATCCCGCATGTGGGCGGCGGAGAGCTTCTGGTTGCAGCCCTCGTAGAAAAGGACGCTGGGATTATTGCGGTAGTAGATGGTGGCGTCGCGCATGATATCGACACGCTCGCGCCAGACGTCGGGCTCGCGGGAGTCGCCCTCGTTATTGGCGGCTGGGACCACCATGATGACGCCGAATTTATCGGCGGCGGCCACCTGCACCGGCTTTGGCGCGATGTGCATGGGGCGGACGAAGTTCCCGTTGCTGACCTTGATGAGCTGGAAGTCGAACTCATTCATCCAATCAACGGGGGTGCCGACGCAGGGCCATTCCATCGAGGTGCGCGGGGCGTAGCCCTTGAGATAAATGGGGTGGCCGTTCACCTCCAGGCCGTGCTGGACGCTGAAGGTGAAAAGGCGCACGCCAATGGAGGTGGCCAGCGTATCCACCGGTTTTCCCCCCATCTCCAGCGTGGTGTAAACCCGGTAGAGATAAGGAAAATCCGGGCTCCAGAAATGGATGCGCGCCATGGGGGCCTGGAGTTTCAGCACGGCCCTGGCGCCGGCGGCGATGCTTTGCGCCGGGACGGCGAAAGTGAGCACGGGGGCGCCGTCGCGATCGACGACGGTGGCGTTGCAGGCGACGCTCTGCGCGGCCGGGCTGTCGTTGGCGACCTCGGTGTCGATATGCAGCGTCGCCGTGCGGTTGAGGGTATCGATCTGCGTCTGGTAGATGTAAGCGCCGGAGGTGCCGAGATTCCGATAAAGCGGCCACGTCTGATGCACGGGACCGGCGAGGTGGAGGATGACGTCGCGATTGAGGCCGCCGAAGTTGGGGTTGAACGGCTCGCCGAAGGGGAGCTTCGCGTTGTGGTAACCGGCGATTTTCACATTGGGATTATTGTCCACCTGCACGGCGAGCACGTTATCCGCGCCAAAATTCACGAGGCTGGTGATATCGATGCCGCAGGGCGCGACTCCGTTCTCATCGGCGCCGGCGGCGTGGCCGTTGACGAAGAATTTTGCGACGAGCGTGATGCCCTGGAACTCGATGACGACGCGGCGCCCGGCCCAGGCGGGATCGAGCGTGAAATGCTTCCGGTACCAGCCGAAACCGTAGTAATGCTTCTCGCCTTTCGCCTCGTGGCGGGTGGAAATCCACTCGCGGAATTTCGTGTCGTTCCAGGTATGCGGCAGGCTGACGGACTGCCACGTGGAGTCGTTAAAATCTGGCGCGTCCGCTCCCGGAACATCCTGGGCGATGAATTTCCAATCGGGGTCCATGTTGAAATCCGCCCTGGGACCTGGCTGGGGAGAGAACGGCGAGGCATGAAGGCCGGCGAGCAAGAGGGGAAAGAAAAGCAGCCCAAGGGATCGTGCATTAAATTGCATTACGTCATCCGTAGTCCGTTTTCTTGCAAACTCAATCCCTTTGACCCCGGTTCCACCGGGGAAATCCGGGGTGTTTCCTCTCTTTTACAGGAAATAAATCGGACAGACGCCAGGTTTTAAACTATCGTTGGGGCATGGCTATACCAACGAATCAAGAAGTTTATGCGGCGTTATGCAGTGATCTGCAAAAATCCGGCTCCAAAGTTCTTGCGAATATATTCAACGATACCGCTCGCAAGACCTTCACTTCCAACCTGGATGGCGCGGTCTTCGAGTTTCCGCACAACCAGCCTGACAGCAATTACTGGAATGGCGTGAAGCACTATTCCAGCGGCAGCCGGAACAAGATTCGTATTAAGCGCACGAGCCAGGTGGAAAGCGCATAGCGCCCCGAACTTCTCGAATCCCACTGAGGTGGGAAGCCGGTTTCATCGCATTCGCGCCGGGCCGGCAGACCGAATAGCAGCCGATATAGGGTTATCGCCCGGAGCAACCGGCGATGTGGCCCATTTGCTACGCCCCAAGCTGTGAGGCCAGCCGTCCGAAGGTCTCATCCAACTGTTTCAGCCGGGTGAGGATGGGGTCGTACACTTTGCGCTGTGCGGCACAGAAGGCTTGCAGGGGCTGGAAGGTCGCGCCGAGCTCCTGGTAAAAGAGGCCGATTGCGTGGCGGAGGTGATCCTCGACGGGGCTGAGGATTTCCTCGCGTTTATCGGACATTTGCTTGCGAAACTCCGCGAGGATGCGGGCGCGCTTGACGACTGTGACGGCGAGGCCGGAGACGGCGGCGGCGGCGGCAAGGGTGCCGGTGATATCAAAGATCATCGCCTGAGCGAGGGAGGCGGCGACGGCGGCGGCGGCGCCGCCCAATACGGCGATGCCCGCGGGGACGCGCATCCATACGGCGGCATCGTCGAACATGCGGGTCATCTGCTCCTCGATGGCCTGGCCGGACATGCGCTCCATGAGGGTGAGCTCGATGCGCTTGAGGAGCTGGTCGCGCTCATTGATGAAATCCGGGGGGGCGGGCGGCGACGGCACCTCCGAGGCGAAGGTTTTCTGGATATTCTCGTGGAGCTGTTTCCAGACGGCCTTGAGGTCCGTCTCGAGGAGCTCGATGGAATTGGCGATCTGGCGCTTGAGGGTTTCGCGAAGCTGCTGGTCGATGCTCTGCTGGAACTCCGAGTGCCACTTTTGCTTGCGAAAGATGAGCTGGAAGGTGCTGCCCCAGGAGAGGCGCTCGGCGAGCAGCTCTTCGCTCTTGCGCTGGGTGCGCTCGAAATTCTGGGCCAGGGACCAGAGGACGCCGCCGACCTGCCGCAGCGATTGCTCCTTGCGCTCCTCGAGCACGCCGCCGAGCTGCTGGATGCGGTCATTATCCTTCTGGATGGTGGCGAAGGCGCCTTTCGCTTTCTCGGCGAGCTCGCGGACGATGACGAGGGCGCTCTGGCAAATGGAACGGAGCTTGCCGCCGGTGGATTCGCCAGTGTCGATGGTCTGGCCGATGTGTTTTTCCAAGTCATCGAAATGGCTCTGCGCCATGAGCGGGGCGCGTTGGGCGGGATCGCCGGTTTTGGCCTGGAAGGCGGTCTTTGCGGAGACGGGAAAGATGGGCGGGCAGGAGCCGAGTTTCTCGCGCGCGGTCTGCTCGAGGTGATCGCGGACGGCCTTGATCTCCTCGGCGTTGCGCAGGTCGGATTGCTGGAGGATGAAGATGATGTTTTTCTTCCAGCGCCTGTGGATGAGATCGAGAAATTCCCATGCGGAAGCGCCCCAGGGATTGGTAATGGAAAAGACGAAGAGGACCAGATCGGCCATGGGCACGAATTCCTCGGCGATCTTCTGGTGCTCGGCGACGATGGTATTGGTGCCGGGGGTATCGACGATATTGAAATCGCGCAGGAAACTGTTGGGCCGGTAGCACTCGGTCAGGTGCTCGTTGACCGGAACGTCCCTGGCTTCCGTCGCGTATTTGAAAAGATAGATGCGGTCCGTGGCCGGGAGGACGTCCGCGCGGCAGAATTCGCGCCCGAAGAGGGCATTGAGGACCGTGGATTTCCCGGCTTTGACCTCGCCCATGACGACGAAGAGGAAGGGCTCCTTGAGACTGGCATTGAGCCCCTGGAGGGTATCGAGCATTTCCGCGGAGGCGTGCAGATCATGAGCCAGCGCGGCGAGTGCGTAGAGCGCGGTGCCGAGCTGGGCGCGCGTCTGGAGGTAATCGTCGCCGATCATGCGGCGCGGGCTTCCGGTGGGGCTTGCACGCTCCTACCTACCGGGCGGAGGCGGCTCCTGTCGAGGCGGGAATGGCCGAGGCGGAGGGGGAAGCCTTTGCGGCGGCGGGCTTCTTTTTGAACGGGCCTTTGTCCATCGCGATGAGCTCGGAAACGGTGACGAATTTAAAGCCCTTGGCGAGCAGGGTATCGAAGACCTCCGGCATGGCATCGACCGTGCCGGAGTGGATATCGTGGGAAAGGATGATGGAGCCGGGGCGGGCGCCGGCGATGATGCGCTGTGCGACGACGGAGGGGCCGGGGCGTTTCCAATCGAGAGGATCGACATCCCAGAGGATGATCTTCAAGCCGAACTCCCTGGAGACCCAAAGGCGCTGGCGCGGGGTCATGGCGCCGTAGGGCGGGCGCATCAGCGTGGGCCGGTAGCCGGTGGCATTGATGATGACATCCTGGGTCTTTTGAATTTCCGCGCGGACGGCGTCATCGCTCATCTTGGAGAGGACGGGATGGGTCCAGGTGTGGTTGCCGACCTCGTGGCCCTCGGCCAATTCCCGCTGGACGAGCTGCGGGTAACGCTGCGCGTTTTGGCCGATGAGGAAGAAGGTGAGCTTGATATGCTTCCTGGCGGCCAGGTCCAGGAGGCGGGGGGTGTTTGGGCCGCTGGGGCCATCGTCGAAGGTCATGGCGATGTAGGGGCCATCGACATTGCAGCGGGAGAAGGTGACGCGCGCCGCGGTAGCCGCGGATACGGCGCCGGAGGCCACGGGCGGAAGCGGCGCAGCCGTATAGGAGGGCGCCGAAGGAGACGACGCGGGCGAGGCAGCGGGGGTAGCAGCAGCGGCGGGGGTGGCGGAAGCCGCCGGAGCCGCGGTCTGCGCACGGGCTGTGGCGAGTGCCAGGAAAGGAAGGACAAGGAGAGCGATTCGGCGCATGAAGCAATGCACCTTACGAAGCAAAAGCGGGAATGCAATGCCGGGATTCTTATTGAGCGGGCTCCAGTTCGAATTTCTCCTCCGGGGCATCCTCAATGGCAACGGTGGCAACGGCCGCCTGCGAGCCGCCCAGGCTCCGCTTTCGCCAGATGACGAAGATGACGGGGTAGATCAGCAACTCCAGGATCGCGCTGGTGACGATGCCGCCGACCATGGGGGTGGCGATGCGCTTCATGACATCCGCGCCGGCCTGGGTGGAAGGCGACCAGAGGATGGGCAACAGGCCAAAGAGGATGGCGCACACCGTCATGATCTTGGGGCGGATGCGGCCGACCGCGCCTTCCTTGACCGCGGCGTAGAGGTCTTCCATGGTCCGCATCCTGCCTTCCGCGCGGTATCTTTCCCATGCCTGATCGAGGTAAAGAAGCATGACTACGCCGGTTTCCGCGTCCAGGCCGGCCAGCGCGATGAGGCCGACCCATACGGCGACGCTCATATTGTAACCCAGCAGGTAGAGGAGCCAGAAAGCGCCCACCAGGGAAAATGGAACGGCGAGGAGCACGATGAACGTCTTTGTGATGGAGCGGCAATTGAGATAAATAAGAAGAAAGATAAGTAAGAGCGTGAAGGGTACGACGATCTTCAGCCGCTGGCCGGCCTGCTTGAGATATTGGAACTGACCGGCCCATTGCATGTAATAGCCCGGGGGAAACTGTACCCGCTGCCGGATGCGCTCCGCGGCATTCTTTACGTAGCCGTCGATATCGCTGGTGGATAAGTCAATGAATACGAAGCCGACCAACTGGCCATCTTCATCGCGGATATCCGGCGGGCCGGTCCGGTACTGGATATTGGCCAGCAAGCCGAGGGGGACCTGCGCGCCGCCGGGAGTCGGGACGAGCACGCGCCGGAGCGAATCGATATCCTGGCGAAAATCCGGCGCGTAGCGGGCGCTGACGGAGTAACGCTCGCGCCCCTCGACAGTCGTCGTAATGGCCTTGCCGCCGATGGCGGTTTCCACGACGTCATTGACGTCGCTCACATTGAGGCCATATCTGGCCGCGGCCTCGCGATTGACCGTAAAGTCGAGAAAGTATCCTCCGGTGGTACGCTCCGCGAAAACGCTTCTGGAGCCGGGAAGATCACTTAATGCCCTCTCGATCTGGACGCCGACATTTTGAATGCCGCCAAGGTCAGGGCCAAAAACCTTGATCCCGAGGACGCTGCGGAAGCCTGTGGAAAGCATCTCCGTGCGCGTCTGGATGGGCATCCAGAAGATATTCGCCATTCCCGGGGTCTTGATGCGGGCGTTCATTTCGGCGATCAATTTTTCCCACGTCATTCCGGGGCGCCACTGGTCATGCGGCTTGAAGTTCACGATGGTTTCGAACATCGAAAGCGGCGCGGGATCGGTTGCCGAATCGGCCTGGCCCGCTTTCCCGAAGACCGTATCCACCTCCGGAATTTTCTTCAGCATGCGGTCCTGTATTTGCAGGATGCGGGTTGCCTCCGTGATGGACATGCCCGGCACGGCGGTGGGCATATAAAGGAGCGTACCCTCATGGAGCGGCGGCATAAACTCCTTCCCGAGGCGCTGGAACGGGATCACCGTCAGCGCAAGAATGAGGATGGCTCCGAGTATTGTGGCCCAACGATAGCGAAGGACGAAATTCACGAGCGGCTGATAAGCCCAGATCAAGACTCTGTTGACCGGGTTGCGCCTTTCCGGCGCGATCTTTCCGCCCACGAGCAGGACCATCAACACCGGCACCAGGGTTACCCCAAGCAACGCCGCAAAGAACATCGAGAACGTCTTGGTATAAGCGAGCGGCTGGAAAAGACGGCCCTCCTGCGCGGTAAGTGAAAAAACCGGGATAAAGCTGACCGTGATGACAAGCAAAGAAAAGAAGAGCGGACGCCCCACCATCTTCGCCGCGCCGATAATGGTTTCCACCCGCTCGCTCTTTGTTGGCTCGCGGCCATGCGCATCGCGAAAGTGCTCGAGACTCTTATGCGCGTTCTCCACCATGATGATCGCGGCGTCAACCATTGCGCCAATGGCAATCGCGATCCCGCCAAGCGACATGATATTGCTTGTAAGATGCATATAAAACATCGGCACGAATGCGAGCAGGATGGCAATAGGAAGAGTAATAATGGCGACCAGCGCGGACCTCACATGCCAGAGGAAAATCAGGCAGACGCAGGCGACGACGATACACTCCTCGATCAATTTCTCGCGCAAGGTGCCAATCGCGCGGAGGATTAAATCGCTCCGGTCATAGGTGGGTACAATCCGCACGCCCGCGGGAAGCGACGGTTTTATCTCATCCAGCTTCCGCTTGATGCCGTCGATGACCGACAAGGCGTTCTCGTTATACCGCATTACCACGATTCCGCCGACGGTTTCGCCTCTGCCATTCAGCTCCGCAACGCCTCTCCGCAAATCGCTGCCGAGGTGAACCGTTCCCACATTTTTGACATAAACGGGTGTGCCGTTCCGCACTTTCAGAACGATGTCTTCGATATCCGCCACTGATTTGATATAGCCGCGCCCGCGGACGTAATACTCCGTGGCGCCCACCTCGAATGTTTTCCCGCCCACATCGCCATTGCTGGCGCGGACCTTTGCCACCAAATCAGCCAGCGGGATCTTGTACGCCGCAAGGGCGTTGGGATCGAGATCGATCTGGTAGTCCTTGACGAATCCTCCGATGGAGGCCACTTCCGCGACGCCTTTCACCGATTCGAGCGCGTAGCGCAAATTCCAATCCTGGAACGAGCGAAGTTCCGCAAGGTTATGTTTCCCGGTGTCATCCACCAGGGCGTATTCATAGACCCAGCCGACGCCGGTGGCATCCGGGCCGATGACGGGGTTAACCCCTTCCGGCAGGGAGCCGCGGACGGAGTTCAAATATTCGAGGACGCGCGAGCGGGCCCAATAGATATCCGTGTTGTCCTGAAAGATGACATAGACAAAGGATTTACCGAACATCGATTCGCCCCGGACAAACTTCACCTTTGGCGCGGCGATGAACCGGGTCGAAATGGGATAAGTAATCTGGTCTTCCACCAGGTCCGGCGAACGTCCCGCCCAGTCCGTGGAGATAATGACCTGAACGTCGCTCAAATCGGGAATCGCATCGAGCGGCGTATGCTGAATCGCATAAATACCGGCCGCCACGGCGAATACCGCCAATATTGCGATGAGGAACTTATTCCTGGCGCTGGCTTCGATCAGTTTCTCAATCATTGCCGGCACCTTTCCAGTCGCTATTGTCGAAATCCTTGAGGGCTCCCTGCACTTTTGATTCGGCGTCGATGAGGAAATTCGCGCTGGAGACCACGCGCTCCCCTTCCGTGAGACCATCGAGTACCTGATAGTAATCGCCAAACTTACCCCCGAGACGGACCGCGCGCGGCGCCAACCTCCCCTCGCCGCGATCCACAAACACAATGTTGCGGTTGCCGGTCGGCATGATCGCATCCACGGGAATTGTCAGACCCTGGCCCATCTCGCGCCCCAATTCCACATTGGCATACATGCCGGGCCGCAGCGCGAAATCGGGATTTGCGATATCGATGCGAACGCGGGTGGTGCGGGTTGATTCATCAACAAACGGGTTGATGACCGAAACCTTCCCCTCGAAGATGCGTCCGGGAAAGGAGTTTACCGTGACGGCGACCTTCTGGCCCTGACGGAACGCGGCCATCTCATCCTCGTATAATTCCGCCCAGACCCAGACCTGCGAGAGGTCCGCGACATCGAGTAATTGATCGCCTATCTTCACGCTCATGCCCTGCTGCGCGGGGATGCCCTGCACGATGCCGTGATAAGGAGAGTATAAGGTAAGATGATCCTCCGGCTGGCGCGTCTTTTCCAGCGATACAAGCTGGTCCGGCGTGACATTCCATTGGATCAAGCGCTCCTTTGCCGCCTCGATGAGACTTAGCGGCGTATCGCGAACATCGGGCGATTTCGCCTGGTCGCGCATGCGGAGGAGGAGCACCAGCTCGCGCTCCGTGGTCAGCAAATCCGGGCTGTAAAGGGAGAGAAGCGCCTCGCCCTTGTCCACGATCTCGCCGGGAGAAGTAACAAATAACTGTGAGACATAACCATCCGTGCGAGCAACAAACGTCCAATGGCGGGAGGTATCGTACTCGACAAGGCCCACGGCGCGGATGCTGGAGTGAAGGGGCCGGCGCTCGACGGTGGTGTAAGTGACGCCGATCTGCTGCTGGCGCTCGACAGGCACCGTGAATACGCCGGCTCCCATGGACGCGCCCATCGCAGGGCCCTGCGCCATGGCGCCCTTTTTATATACCGGGACCAGGTCCATGCCGCAGATGGGACATTTGCCGTGCGGGTCATAAGACCGAACGGAGGGATGCATGGTGCAGGTATAGTAATCGACATTATCCGGGATTACCGCCTCGCGCCGAAAGCAACCGGCGAGCGATAGCGAAGCGCCGGAGAGAAGGAATAACTTGAGAACAGTGCGACGTGAATGATTCATGGTTGACTCGATTGATTGGAAGAAGGTGAAAGGAGTGAAAGGCCTGCGACGGCCTCCAATGCGGCGAAGGAGGATTCATAATTGGCGAGGTGCTCGAGCTCCGAGGCCTGGAGATCGCGAAGCGTGCGCTGGGCGGCGATCCAATCGTCAAAGCCGAGTTTGCCCGCCTCATATTCCAGCTCGCTGGCATCAAAGGCCTGTTGCGCCTGCGGGATCAGCTTATCGCGAAATAGCTCGTAGTGATGATGGTAGGTTTCCAGGTTTTCCGTGGCCTCGCGCAATGCGCCGAGGGCCTCGATCCTGGCGCGCTGCAAATCCGCCTCGGCGGCGAGCAGGTTATGCCGCGCCTCATCGACGCCCGCGGAATATTTGCGGGCATTGGCCCAGGGAATATTGAATGAGATCACCGCATCGACCTCGCTCACGCTCTGGGCGGCGCCGTTGTACCGCTGGGCGATCACGCCGAGGGCCGGATCTGGAATCCACTGGCGGTGGGCCAACTGCAGGAGCGCCTGCTGCCGGCGGACCTTTGCGTCTGCGATCAATATCTCCGGCCGGCTCCGGAACATCATTGCCCGCAGAGTATCGAGGGAAGGAACGGGCGGCATTCCCGATACCGGGGCCGGCTGGCCCATGGGATCAAAGGCATCGCGGCCAAGCAGCACGTTCAACTTCGATTGCTGGGTGGCGAGCTGAAGGTTCAGGTCGCGCGCGATTTCGAGGAGTTTGCTGTATTCCGTCTGCGTGGAGAGCACGAATACGGCTCCCTCGCCGCCGACGGCGTACTTAGCCCGGCTGACTAATTCAATCTGCTTGAGGGAGACGAGGTTTTCGCGATTCAGATCGATCTGCGCGTACACATTGGCCAGGCGAAAGTAGGCGGACATGGCCTGGGCTTTGACATCCAGTTCCGCGCGCCGCAGTTGCTCGCGGGCGGCAATCGCATCGGCCTCGGCGGCCCGTCCGCCCGCGAGATTTTTTCCGGAAATGGGAATCGTCTGCTCCGCGGAGAGCATCTGATCCGGGAAGGCATTGGCCGGGACGGAAACGAAACGATCCGCCGCCTGCTGGAAGCTGATCTTGGGGTCTTCCCATGCGCGGGCCTGCGGGACGCGCTCCTTTACGGCAGCCCAGTTTTCGCGGGCGGAGAGGATTGCGGGATTGCTGGAAATGGCCTCGCTGATGACGCCGTCGAGCGTGACCGGCGCCGGGCCGCGTGGAGCGGCGGGATCACCCGCGGCTGCTGCGGCCGCACAGTAAGCAAAGGTAAAACAAGATAGAGTAAGTTGATGGAAATTCATGGAATCGGGACATGGACATGGAACACAAGTGCCCTGGGAAAAGGGCACACCTCACCTGTCGATGCCGCCGAATCAGATTAACTGGATGCAGCCCTGCGCGAGTGGCGCAAGAGGCGGGGGCGGAAAAGCGCCCCGGGAGATACGAACCGGATGGTTAACGAAAGAAATTCTGTAGAGGACCAGCCCGCGAACCAGGGCGGGCATCGCCTTGAGAAGAGATGGATGCGATGAAGGGGCCAGCGGCGCGAGGGGCGCGGGAGCCGCCGGCTGCCTGACCTTGCAACAGGCCATCCCACTCCCGCAACAGGAATGGGCGGTATTGGAAGCCTGGGAGCCCCGAATGCAGCATGCGGCCACGCGAGCGGGCGGGAGGCCGGCGGTGAAAACGGCCATCACGAGCAGCAGAGAGGCGAGCACACCCGCGAGGGCGCTTCCGTTTCTGCCTTTGGCCAAATGCTTCATGACAGTTCCCCTGATATCCTGCTTTTTCTTATTTTTCAAACCTTAACCAACTTTTGAAAACCCTTTGGCAAGATCAGGCCTGTGGAAAGGAGGGGTGATAGGTGCGGCCTTTCCATTGCACGCCCGCGCCGCTGGTATTGATCCAACTGCGGATGCCGATGGCCATGGCGAGGAAGTGGCCAATGGGGTGAAGGATGCAGCCAGTCCATGTGGTGCGCATCCGCAAGGTAAGGATGACGCGGTAGAGATAGATCAGGGCGACCTCGACGAGGGCAAAATGGAACTGTGAGGGAATCAAAAGGAGGATGAAGGGGAGAAAGAAGACGATGAATTGCAGGCCGCCGACCATTACCCAGAGGAAGATGTTCCCCTCGAAGGAGGCATGGGCGTTTTTCGTGAAGCCGTCGCACACCTCGCGAAAGGAGCGGTACATCCGGCAATCCATGATGGGGTGGGCATCGCAATTGCGCAGACACATGCCTGCCGGGATGCGGCGTGCGACCTCGCGGCCCAGGGCCACGTCCTCCACGATGTGATCGCGCACGGCGGCATGGCCGCCGATGCGATCGTAGGCCGCGCGGCGAAAGAGGATGCACTGGCCATTGGCGCCGCCGCAGGCGCGCACCATTTTCTCCGGCAGGAGGGCGGCGAAGCGGGGAAAAGCCTGGAGCAGCCGGGCAAAGGCAATCGGGAACCAGCCGAGCGCGACGACGTGGAGAACGGGGATGATGAGTTTTTCGCCCAGAGTGACGGTCACGAGGCGCGGCCATGCGGAGAGCAGGTCTGCCCGCTCGTTTGCCGCCTGCGCGACAATGGCGGTGATCGCGCCGGGCGCGTGAATGGTATCGGCATCGGTAAAGACGAGCCAATCTCCGGTGGCGGCCTGGGAGAGCTGATGGCAGGCCCAATTCTTCCCGGTCCAGCCCTCGGGGAGCGGTTGCCCGGTGATGAGGCGGTATCGAGGATTGCCGGCGCCGAGGCCGCGGACGATCTCCGCGGTGCGGTCGGTGGAATTGTCATCCAGCACCAGGACCTCGTAGTCCGGGTAATCCTGTCTGATGAGGGAGCCGAAGCAGCCGCCGATATTCCGCTCCTCATCCCGCGCGGGAATGAGGATGGAAACGGGGCCGTGGGAAACGGGGGTGAGGCCCGGGCGCAAGGTGCGGAATACGAGAAGGTTGAGGCCAAGGCAGAGGAACGTCGCAAGCAGGATGGCGAGGATCAGGCCGTGAAGGATGAGCACGGCCTGATCGTTCACAAACGCCCGCCGGGAGTCTTCACAAAACTTCCGGAAAGTTTTTGGGATGCGAAGGCGGCTGATGATCGACGCCCTTGATGCGAGGTGGTTTTCGCGTTTATCGTTGGGGGATGAACTTACCCGAACCGCTCTCGACCGTGGCCGGCTCGCCGGTGCAGCGGCGGTTTGCAACGCTGCTGGAGCCGAAGAGCGGGGGGGAACTGGAGGCGATGGCGGCGGAATCGCGGGCGCTGACGCTGCGGCACTTTGGCCGCACCATCCGGATGTTCGCGCCGCTGTACCTTTCCAACGAGTGCATCAACTCGTGCAAATACTGCGGCTTTGCGCGGGAGAACCCGATTGCGCGGGTGACGCTGGAGGTGGAGGAGATGGCGCGGGAAGCGCGGCATCTGGCGCTGGAGGGGTTCCGGCACATTCTGCTGGTGGCGGGGGAGCACCCGAAGTTTGTTTCCAACGGCTACCTGGAGCAATGCGTGGCGCGGCTGCGGCCGGATTTTCCCACCGTAGCGCTGGAGGTGGGGCCGATGGAGACGGAGGAATATGCGCCGCTGGTGCGGGCGGGAGCGGAGGGCCTGGTGGTGTACCAGGAGACGTATCACCGCGAGACCTACGGGGAGCTGCATACCTTTGGGCCGAAGAAGGATTTTGCCTGGCGGCTGGCCTGCCCTGTGCGGGCTTACGACGCGGGTTTCCGGCGCATCGGGATCGGCGCGCTGTTTGGCCTGTGGCATTGGCGCGAAGAGGCGATGGCGATGGCGGCGCACCTGGAGTATTTGCAAAAGCGCTGCTGGAAAGCGCAGATCACCGTCTCCATGCCGCGGCTGCGCCCGGCAGCCGGAGCCTTTGAGCCGCGCCACCCGCTCGGGGACCGCGATTTCGTGCAATTGCTCTGCGCGCTGCGGATCTGTTTTCCGCAATCGGGCATTGTGGTCAGCACGCGGGAAGCGCCGGAGTTTCGCGACCGGATCATCCCGCTGGGGGTGACGATGATCAGCGCGGGCAGCCACACGGAACCGGGCGGCTATACCGGCGCGGGGCGCGAGGCTTTGCACAAAACCGTGCGGGGCCGCGCGGTGCCGCTGGAGACGGAAGCGGCGGGCGCCACGGAGCAATTCGTCATATCCGACGCGCGGCCGGCGGCGGAGATGGTGCATGCGCTGCGCCGCCAGGGGTACGAGGCGGTGTGGAAGGATTGGGACCAGGGAATCGCGGCCCCGTGAGGATCCGGCTGAACGGCGGGGAGCACGAAACGAGCGCCGCGACGATTGGAGCGCTGCTGGAGGAACTGGCGCTGCCGCGGCAGACCGTGATGGTGGAGAGGAACGGGGAGGCCGCGCCGCGCGAGCAATGGGGCGCTACCGCATTAAAGGACGGGGACGTGATAGAAGTACTGCGGGTGGCAGCCGGCGGGTGAGCGTATTGAAAAAAAATTGATCCACCCGGGAATTGGGTCCAATGAGCCGAAATTATGGAACCAGGCCGCGCGAATTTGAATTTGGCACGCCCGCGGTATCATTTCTGCGTCGTATCGACCATCTTTGCGCTGACCAGATACCACTGTTAATCAAAAAAAATGGATATCCCTCATTCGTTGGTCCCTGCTGAAACGCCCCATCCGACTGAAACTGAGGCAGTACCCGGGGTTTCCACGGCCGTTGGATCACGAAGAAGGCATTATTTGCCAACGTTGGACGCATGGAGGGCGGTAGCGGCTTTCCTCGTTGTTGGCTGCCATGCGATCGGGTCGGTCAACAACTGGCACATCCCGTGGACCGGAGCTTTGAAAATCTTAATCCGGTGGCAACCAAGGCTATTCGGTATCCTCAACGGGTCATTGGGAGTCGATTTCTTTTTTGCGCTCAGCGGGTTTCTGATCACCTACCTATCCATTCTCGAAGCAAACTCTTCGAGTGGCTTTCGTCTCGGAGCTTTTTGGATACGCCGGACATTTCGAATCGTGCCTTTGGCATGGTTATACACATCCTGTTTTTTAATCCTGACCTGGTTTGGATGGCACAACGCCCCGATTCCCAAAGGTAATGTCGTGTTGGCGAGTTACCTATTTTATATCAATTACATTTTGACGCGGGGAGAAGTGCCAATCCTACTCGGCCACTTATGGACGCTGGGGTTGGAAATGCAGTTCTATTTCCTCTGGGCGGTGGTGTTGAAACTATGCAAACCGCGCTTCATCCCGATTGCAGCGCTCATTGGGATTTCTCTGGTGATCTTGATTCGGGCCACCTCGGCCAGAACTGGAATTGGCTGGGACGGGCTGCGGCTCGAATCACGGGGAGATTCACTCTTGTGGGGCGCGGTTTTCGGTTCCGTGCTCGCTTCCTCTTCCGTGCGACAAATTCAATCCTGGCTGCCTTGCTGGTTATTCACCCCGCTGCTGCTTTTACTCGTTTATGTCGCGGATCAACATCCAAGAGGATTTGCCACTTCCGAACCGTTTCTTTGTGCGATCCTTGTGACGCTCACGGTTATTCATGCCTCGAAGCGGCCATTCTTATTCATGGAATCCCGGCCGCTCCTTTTTTTAGGACGTATCTCGTTCAGTATCTACATTTGGCAGCAGCTATTGACCGGAGCCGGCGCATTCTCCACCGGCACGCTTGGAACCCTATTCTTCTGTCCGCCGTGGAGCCTGATCTGGCTGGTGCCGCTGGCCTGGATTAGTTACCGCTTCATAGAGTTGCCTGGTATGCGGCTTGGAATCGGCCTGGCTGGCGCTTCCGTAAGAAGAGTTTAGCGGAAGAGAATCCCGTGCGAACCCGGCGGCGCAGCCGGCTCCGAGGGGGTCCGATCCACTGTGCGCACACGGGGCCTGCGTTTCCGGCTTTCGCAATTCATTATTCATACCCCGGGATTTTTCTGCCACCTTCCGGCTCGTGAAAATCTGCTTTGTGGAAACTGAGAGTGCGGAGGACGAATTCTTTCGCGCGGAATTGGGGTCGCAACACGAAGTGCTCTTCCTGGGCGGCCTGGACGAGACGCCGGCGGATGCGGAGGCGCTTTCGGTTTTCATCCACTCGGACGTGACGGCGGACTTTGTGGCGAAGCATCCGGCGCTGCGGCTGATCCTCACGCGGTCGACGGGGTATGACCATATCGCGCTCGAGGCGGCGCGGGCCCGGGGCATCACGGTATGCAATGTGCCGAGCTACGGGGAAAACACCGTGGCGGAGCATTCCTTTGCGCTGCTGCTGGCGATCTCGAGGCGGCTGCGCGAGTCCCTGACGGCATATTCCGGACGGCGCTTTTCCTACGAGGCGTTGCGGGGGTTTGACCTGATGGGGAAGACGATCGGCATTGTCGGCACGGGGCGGATTGGGCTGCACGCGGTGCGAATCGCGCGGGGATTCCAGATGGAAGTGCTGGCGTATGACGTGAAAACGCAGCCGCTGGTGGCGGCGACGCTGGATTTCGAATACGTGGCGTTTGAGGAATTGCTGCGGCGGTCGGATGTCGTCTCCCTGTATGTGCCGCTGCTGCCGGAGACGCGGCGGCTGATCAACCGCGAGACTCTGGCGCTGTGCAAACAGGGGGTGGTCCTCATCAATACGGCACGCGGGGCGCTGGTGGATACCGACGCGCTGCTGGATGCGCTGGAGAGCGGCCAGGTGGGCGGCGCGGGCCTGGATGTGCTGGAGGATGAGCGGGTGCTTCAGCGCGACAGCACCCAGATCATCGGCGGGGATATCGTCAGCCACATCCAGCGGTCCACGGCGCCGGAGCCAATCGTCATGCGGGAGCGGGTGGAGGAATTGCGCGGCCTGGTGCGCAACAGCCGGCTGCTGGAGCGCGGCGATGTGATTTTTACCCCGCACTCGGCCTTTAACTCGCACGAAGCGGTGGAGCGGATCGCGAAGGAGACCATGAGGAATATCCGCCAATTTCTGGCGGGCCGTCCGGTAAATGTGGTCGAGCAACCGTAATTATGAATAATACGGGGCAGCCGCGCACGCCGTTATTGACGCCGCGACGGGTCTTCTGATTTTCATCATTCGTCATACCCAACATTTAATCTCCCATGCCTTCCACGCTTCCCCCGCAGGTTCTTAAACAACTCACCGCGGCGCAATCGCGGCTGGCCAAGGCGAATGTGCTCGTCGGATTCGACGGATTTCTCGATACGATCCTCCATGTCGTCGATAAGCGGGAATCGGCGGCAAAGTTCACGCGGATGGCGAAGATGGGGACCTTTGCGAAGCGGATCGACGCGGCGGCGGGATTCAGCGCGAATTTTGAGTTTGTCACGCAGATGGTGAAGCTGGGCGGCAATGGGCCGATCATGGCGAACGCGATGGGGACGTATGGGACGCCGGTCACCTACGTGGGCGCGCTGGGGGCTCCGGTGATGCATCCGGTGTTTGGCGACTTTGCGAAACGGGCGAAGGTCTATTCGATCTCCGATCCCGGGTTCACGGACGCCATCGAGTTTGACGACGGCAAATTGATGTGCGGCAAGCACGAGAGCCTGAAGCAGGTGAATTGGGCGAACCTCGTGAAGCACATCCCGGAGGATAAGCTGCTCCGCATTTTCTCGGACTCGACGCTGGTTGCGCTGGTGAACTGGACCATGCTGCCGTTCATGAGTCAGATCCTGCAAAAGGTGCTGACTCGGATTGCGCCCAAGCTGAAGGGGGCAAAGCGGTGGCTGTTTTTTGACCTGGCCGACCCGGCCAAGCGGACGGCGGAAGATATCTCCGCGCTGCTGAAGATGGTGACGAAGTTCGAGAGTTATTTTCACGTCATCCTGGGATTGAATTTGCAGGAGGGCCGGCAGATTGGCGGGGTGCTCGGGTTCAACCTGAAGGATGAATCCTTCCAGGGAGTGACCAAACAGGCGGCGGATATCCGCGAGGCGCTCGGCATCCACACCGTGGTTATCCATCCCACCAGTTTTGCCGCGGCGGCGGATGCCACGGGGGCGACGCATGTGGTGGGGCCGTTCACGCCCAAGCCGAAGATCACCACGGGGGCGGGCGATCACTTCAACGCGGGCTTCTGCATTGGGCGGCTGCTGGATCTGGACCTGGCCGCGAGCTTGCAAATCGGCGTGGCAACCTCCGGGTATTACGTGCGGAATGCGAAGAGTCCGAGTCTTGGGGAACTGAAGCAGTTTCTGAAGACGTTGTAAGCTGGTGCTGGCCTGGCTTTGGGCAGAGTATTGACGTGGGGGGGCGCCGGAGGGAAAGCGGAGGGGAATCCGGCAGGTGGTGGTTTGGGGACTTTTTGTTTTGAAAATGGGTGCGGGCTTCCGGGTCGTTCGTTCCGGTGGATTGCCGGATGGGCTGAAGGCTTTTGTCGCGCTTCGTGATTCGGGGGGGGGCGGGGATCGGTCCGGCAAGATGCCGGACCGTGCGAGCTGGAAGCTCGCGCTCCCCCGGAACATCGCTTCCCAAATCGACGCGCTATTTGACGCGCTATTGCGGCTGCGCGGTTGGATGGCGGATTTACTTTTCCCTGCCGGCTTCCAGGAGCCAGAGGGCTTCGTCCAGATCGCGGGAGACCGCGGTGAGCAGGTCCGCCGTATCCGCGTCGCCGGCGTCGTCGGATTCGTCGATGGCTTTGCGCGTGGAATTTGCGGCGACGGCGTAGCGGTCGATCAGGGCCTCGAGGTAGATGACATCGCCGGCGGGCTCGGTGGGAAACTCCTTGAGCTCCGAATTCTTCGCGGCATCGCGGACCGTGCCGCGGGCGACCCCGCCCAGGGAGGAGACGCGCTCGGCGACGGTGTCCAGGTGCTCCTCCACCATCCCCGCCAGGCGGTCAAAGAGGAGGTGGTATTGGTAAAAATGCAGGCCGCGCAGGTTCCAGTGGGCCTGTTTGGTTTGGGAATAAAGGTCGCTGCAATTGGCCAGGGTCTGGTTGAGGAGCGCGGCCGCCTTGGCACGGGCGGCCGGGGAGAGGCTGTTTTTGGTTTTGTGAGGCGTTTTCATTCCTTTTCTTAATCGTCGCGAAGGGAAAAGAGGATGCCCGGGAGGGAAAATTATCCGTTGAGGAGGAATGAGTTACGAGAACGGGGGGAACCGCCCGGCGCCAAGGCGGCGGAGCCGTCTTCCATTTCCCCATCGCTCGAACCTTCCCACGCCATCCAGCCGGGTGCTCTCTTTCCTGCTTGCCCGCCGGGAATTCTGCCTCAATATTCCCCGCTGCCATGATCGTCACAACCGCGGAACTTTACAAAGTCGCCTACGGGAAGTTTGCCCTGGGCGCGTACAACATCAACAACCTGGAGCAGATCAACGGGCTCTTTGAAGGCTGCAAGCAGAGCCAGGCTCCTTTCATCATCCAGCTTTCCAAGGGCGCACGCTCCTATGCCAACAAGCAAATGCTCGAGGCGATGATCCGCGCGGCGGAGGAAATCTGGCCGGACTCGATCTTTGCCGTCCATCTGGACCATGGCGACGAGGCGACATGCTACGATTGCATCGAATCGGGATTTTACAGCTCCGTCATGATCGACGCCTCGCACGAGACGTTTGAGAAGAATATCGAGATCACCAAGCGCGTGGTGGAGCGCGCCCACGCCGCCGGCGTCTCCGTGGAGGCCGAGCTGGGCATGCTGGGCGGTGTCGAGGAAGACATTGCCGTGGATGAGCACCACGCCTGCCTGACCGATCCGGAAGAGGCGGTGGAGTTCATCAAGCAGACCGGCTGCGACTCCCTGGCGGCCGCAATCGGCACCAGCCATGGCGCCTACAAGTTCAAGGGACAGCAGAGCCTGCACTTCGAGGTCATCGAGGGCATTGCCGAAAAAGTGGCCGCCGCCGGGCTGCCGCCGACCCCGATTGTGATGCACGGCTCCTCCAGCGTGCCCAAGGACGAGGTGGCGCGCATCAACGCCGCCGGCGGAAAGCTGGACCCGAGCGCCTGCGGGGTGAACATCGACGAATATCTGCCGGCTGCGAAGCTGGGCGTGACGAAGATCAACATCGACACCGATGGCCGGCTCGTCTGGACCCGCGTTCACCGCGAGTTTTTCCGCGATCATCCGGAGCAGTTCGACTTCCGCCCGCCGGGCAAGATATTCATGAAGGAGTACGCGAACTTCATCGCGGGCCGGAATGAGAAGCTCGGCTCCGCCGGGCAATTGGCCGCGGTCCGCGAGTCGCTCGCGGCGGCGGTGTAAGCCCGCTTCAATACCAGATTCCCAAGAGAAGAGCGCCGGCCAACCCCGGCGCTCTTTTTATTTTACCGCTTCCAGAGCGCGCACACGCTCAAGGACCGGCGGGTGCGAGTGGTAAAGGATGACGTGGAGGGGATGAGGCGAGAGGTTGCCAAGATTGGCGCGGGAGAGCTTCTTGAGGGCTTCGGCCAGGGCGTGGGGCAGGCCGGTATTGACCGCGGCAAAACGGTCGGCGTCAAACTCATGCCGGCGGCTTTGGGCGGACCTGGCGATGCCGAGGATGCGGCTGAGCGGACCGTAAAGGACCAAGAATAGCGCGAGGCCCACGTAAATGGAAGGCTGGGCGACGCCAAAGGCGGCGTAGAGGCCGGACTCGGGCCAGCGGATGAGCCATTGGGCAAGGAAGAGGAAGACGCCGATATTCAAAATCGCGACGCCAATGTGCTGGACGATGTGGCGCAGCTTGAAGTGGCCGATCTCATGCGCGAGGACGGCGACCAGTTCATCGGTGGTGTGGTTGGTGATGAGGGTATCGTAAAGGACCACGCGCTTGGTGCGGCCGATGCCGGTAAAGAAGGCATTGGCCTTGGTGGAGCGCTTCGAGCTATCCATCACGAAGATTTCCGCCAAGGGGAAGTGAAGCCGATCCGCGCAGGCCATGATTGCGCGGCGCAGTTCGCCATCCTCCAGGGGGGTCAGCTTATTGAAGAGCGGCAGGATGAATGCCGGCGCGAGAAAGACCATTGCGATGAGCAGGAGGGAAGCCGCCGCCCACGCATAGAGCCAGGCGGCGGCGGCGGCGTGGCGCAGAATCCAGAGCACCAGGGCGAGCACGCCGCCGCCAAGAATGGCGGTGAGCAGGAGGGATTTGACCTGATCGCCCACAAAGGTGGCGGGGGTGGTTTTGTTGAAGCCGAAGCGTTCCTCGATGCGAAAGGTCTCGTAAATCTCGAGCGGCAGGCCGAGGAGCCATTTGCCCAGGTATAACGCGGCAAAGTAGAGGAGGCCCTTTATGATGAAAATGTGGGTCAGGCCCTGAACGGCGAGATCGAGCCAATTGTAGCCGCCCATGAGCCAGAAGCCGAGGAGGATGATGAGGTCCCAGGTGGCTTCCACCCGCTCGAAATTGGCGGTGGCGGCGGTGTAATCGAGGAAACGGCGGTACTCGTCGCGGTCGTAGATGCCGGCGAACTCGCGCGGCAGCTCCGGCCTGAGGGCGCGGAGGTTGAGCCGGTTGGCCACCGTATCCAGCAGGTACATGCCGGCATTGGCTCCGAGGATGATCCAGAAAAGGGCGTTGGTATTCACGCGAGTTCCGCCAGGATGCGTTGGGCCGCCTCGCGAGGAACCGGCTGGCCTGTGATGGGGCGTCCGATCACCAGGTGATCCGCCCCGGCCTGGATGGCGGCCTTGGGCGTCATGGTCCGCTGCTGGTCATTGGCCTCCGCCCACTGCGGGCGCACGCCGGGGGTGACGATGGTGAGCGCGGAGCCGAAGACCTGCCGCAGCAGGGAAACCTCCAGCGGGCTGGCGACGATGCCGGTGACGCCATTCTCCACGGCGAGGCGGGCGAGCCGCAGCACCTGATCCTCGACGGCGGCTTCAACGCCGGTCTCGCGCAGGGTATCGCGGCTGCTGCTGGTCAGGACCGTCACGCCCAGGACCGTTGCCCCGCTGGCGCGCGCCCCTTCCGCGGCGGCCTGGATCATCTTTCCTCCGCCGGAGAGGTGGATCGTGAGGAAATCGACGCCGAGGGCGCATGCGGATTCCACGCTATGGCGCACCGTGTTTGGGATGTCGTGGAATTTCAGGTCCAGGAAGAGCCTGGAGCCCGTGGCTTTGACCGCGGCGACCACCGGCGGGCCGCACCGGGTGAAAAGTTGCAGCCCGATTTTGTAAAAAGGCGCCGCGGGCCCGATCTGCTCGACGAGCCGCAGCGCGGAGGCCTGGTCCGGCACATCGAGTGCCACGATAAGGGGGTTGGTCACAGGCGCCGATTGTTGAACGGCTTTTTTCGACTATGCAAGGCGCGAGCGGGAATCATAGGTTTGGCACCCTGTGAGCGAGGAAGCCACCACCCCGTCCGATCCACCGGCCCAACCCCTACCGATTGCGGCGGTGGCGGAGGCAAGCCCGCGCACGCATACGCAGCATCTTCCGCCAGCGCCGGTCTTTACGATCAAGAACATCCTCTGGGTGCTTTTTTTCCTGGCGCTGACGGTGGTGACGCGGTGCGCGAATTACCATTACGTCTTTGCTCCCGGCCTGCACGGGGAACGGCAGATTTTTTATACGGACGGCGATTGTTACTCGCGCATGACGCGGGTGCGGGAGGTTCTGGATGGCTGGGGGGTGATCCATTACCACCTGTGGGAGAATTACCCGGTGGGCATCTACTCCCACACCACGGCGCCGATGGATTACCTGATCGCCGGGCTTGCGCTGCTGCTCAAGCCGTTCATGAAAGATTACGTGGACATGGCGGGGGCGATTGTCTCTCCGCTGCTGGGGGTGATGACCACGGCGTTTCTGGCGCTCTGGGCGCGGGAGCTGAACCAGCAATACCGGCGTCTGATGCTGCTGCTGGTGGTGCTGAGCCCCATCCTGGTGCATGGCACGGAACTGGGGCGTCCGTCGCATCACTCGCTGCAAATCTTTCTGCTGGCGGTGGGCATCGGCGCGGAGTTGATCATGGCGCGCGCGCCCTGCGTCTCCTGGGGCATCGCCAGCGGGGTGGCGTGGTCGCTGGCGCTATGGGTTTCCCTGTACGAGCCGCTGGTGATGCTGATCGTCGTCTTTCTGACGAAGCTGGTTTTTTACCGGAAAAAGCTGTTTGTGAAAGAGCGGATCCCGGGGTTTGCGATCATGCTGGGCATCCTGGCAATCGCGGCGCTGCTGGAGGGGAAATATCTGGCGCGGAGCTTCTACCTCATCGGGCATGACCCGGTGTACAAGACTTATCTGGGCAACTGGCTGGCGACGATCGAGGAAATGAAATCGCTCAATGGCCACGGAGGCCATGTTTACTTTACCGATTATCTGTACCAATGGGTGGGCTGGGGGCTGCTGGCGGCGCCGCTGCTGCTGATCGCCCGGCTGCGCGATACCAAGCGCTCCACGCTGCTGCTCACGCTGATGGTGGCGACGTTCTTCTTTGCGATAAAGGAGGAACGGTGGGGGTATTTCTTCGCGCTGGTGTATGCGATGAGCATCCCGTGGCAGCTCTCG
The DNA here is from genome assembly GCA_036266845.1 of Chthoniobacteraceae bacterium. Taxonomy (GTDB): domain Bacteria; phylum Verrucomicrobiota; class Verrucomicrobiia; order Chthoniobacterales; family Chthoniobacteraceae; genus DATAXI01. The sequence goes on from DATAXI010000114.1 coordinate 24,452, forward strand.
CTCTTCAAACGGAAATGGCTGGTCTGGACGCTCTTCCTCGTCAGTCTCTGGCCCATCGCGCGTTGGTGGGACAGCATGCTCAACGATCCGCTTTATGCGGAATTGCGCTACGCGGATTTGAACGACCAGCGCCGGCTGCGGCAGGCGGCGGACTTCATCAAGGAACACGCGCCGGGGGGGATTCTCGCGCCGTGGTGGTGGTCGCCGCAACTGGTCTATTGGTCCGGCCAGCCGGCGCTCGCGGGCAGCTCGCACGAGAGCCTGCCGGGAATCGTGGATACCTCCCGCTTTTTTGAGACCACCGATCCCGCGGTGGCAAAGCAGATCTGCAACAGCCGCTATGTGGAGACCGTGGTCACGGGCGAGCCCGAGAACATCGTCATCGAGTCCGCGCACATCCTGGGCCAGCCGCTGCCGGAGGACGAGGAGAAGACGATGGCGGACATTCTCTGGATAAAACCGCACAGCGCGCCGATGTTCCTGCACCTGATCTTTGACAATGACGTGATCAAGGTCTTCGAGGTCAACCACGGCTCCGTCACTTACCAATAAATGAGCGAAGAGAGTTTCGATTTCGTAGTTATCGGCGGCGGCAGCGCGGGCTATGCCGGCGCGAGCATGGCCGCGAAGCTGGGTATGAAGACCGCCCTGGTGGAGGGAGCGCGGGAGATGGGCGGCCTCTGCATCCTGCGGGGTTGCATGCCGAGCAAGACCCTCATCCAATCCGCCAACCGCTACCGGACGCTGCGGCGGGCCAAGGAATTCGGGCTGCGGGCGGAAGCGATCGAGGTGCGGGGCGAGGAGATCCTGGCGCGGAAAAGGCGGCTTGTGGGAGAGTTTGCGGAATACCGGCGCAAGCAACTGGATGCGGGGCCGTTCGAGCTGATCCGCGGCTGGGCGAAGTTCATCGACGCCCACACGCTGGAGGTGGATGGGCGGCGCATCACGGCAAAGAGTTTTCTCATCGCGACCGGGTCCTCGCTCAAGTACGTGGAGATACCGGGGCTGATGGAAACCGGGTTTCTGGACAGTGACTCCGTGCTGGAAACGGCGCACATCCCGAAATCGGTGATCATGCTGGGCGCGGGGCCCATCGCGCTGGAGTTTGCCCATTACTACAACGCGCTGGGCAGCGAGGTGACCGTGATCCAGCGCGGGGCGCAGGTGCTGAGGGAGATGGATGGCGATGTCGCGATGGCCGCGAGCGATGCGCTGGCGGCGCGCGGGGTGAAATTCTACCTGGGGACGACGCTCAAGAGCGCGGAGAAAACCGGGACGGGGAAGCGAATCGTCTTCGAGCATTGCGGCGAGGCGCGCACCGTGGAGGCGGAGGAAATCGTGTACGGGCTGGGGCGGATGCCAAACATCGGGCAACTGGGCGTTGAGAACGCCGGCGTCCACATCCAGCATGGCCGGCTTACCGTCATGCCGACGCAGCAGACCAGCGTGCCGCACATCTTCGCGGCCGGGGATTCCGCGGGTCCGCACGAGATTGTGCACATCGCCATCCAGCAGGCGGAGGTGGCGGCCCACAACGCGCGCCGGCTGTTGCAGGCGCCGGGCGAGGGGCTGGAGCAAATGGATTACCGGCTGAAGCTGTTTGTCGCCTTCACCGAGCCGCAGGTGGCCGCGATCGGCTTTACCGAGCGGGAGCTGATGACGGCGAATGCCCCGTATGCCGTGGCGCGCTATGCCTTTGCCGACCACGGGAAGGCGGAGGTGATCGGCGAGACCGAGGGATTCGTGAAATTGATCGCCGCCACCGGGAGTTGCGAAATCCTGGGCGCCGCGGCCGTGGGCCCCGAGGCGGGCGAATTGATCCACGAACTGGCGGCCGCGATCTATTTCCGCGCCACCGCGCACGATCTGCTGCGCATCCCGCATTACCACCCCACGCTGAGCGAGATTTGGACGTACCCGGCGGAAGAATTGACGATGCCGGAAGCGTAACCGCCGCGCCCGTCGAGGCGCTTCCGGGACCGGGAACGGAAACCGAATTTCGCCTCGCCTTACGAGGCAATCCGGCCAGTCCGGCGCATTCCCTTCACCGGCGCTGTTGACACGACCGGAAGGGGGTCTAATAGTGGCTGGTGTTCAACAGACCGACGCAACCGCAGCCACAACCCGCGGTTCAACCTAACGAAAACCCAGCCGGGACCCCCGGCGCCACCCAAAAACAATTTATGGCAGATGTAAACGCAACCAGGAACACCCTCGCTAGCGACGTTGAAATCAAGGGCTCGATCAAGTTCACCCAGGACTTGAGCGTGGACGGCAAGGTGGAGGGAGAGATTTCCTCGGCCAACGGCGTCCTCGTTGTGGGCCAGAACGCGGAGTTGCGCGGTGAGGTCAAGACCAAGTCCGTGACAGTGTATGGCCGTGTGCACGGAAACATTACCGTGGATGAGCGTTGCGAGCTGAAGGCGAACGCGCAGCTTCACGGGGACCTGAAGGCGGCCCGGCTCGTCATTGAGGAAGGCGCGACCTTTGTCGGCAAGTCCGAGGTTACCCCGAACAAGGTCACCCAGATGAAGCCGGAAGTGGTCCGCCAACCCGAACAGCAAAAGGCGGTAGCGGCGGCGCGCTAAGCTAACCGCCGCAGCGTCCGATGGCGAAGGGTCTGGCCAAAATCACGGTCGCCTGTCCGTATTGCGGAGGGACGCAGCAGGAATCCGAGCACGCCAGGAGCACCTTCTGCCGGAAGTGCGGACGGCATATCGAGCTGGGCGGGAAACGCTCCGAGCCGCACAGCCATGCCCCGGCGCCTGGGCCCACGCAGCCTGCGGAACCCGAAGAGCCGGGCCTGATGGACCGGTTCACGCGCCTCTTCCAGCGGGAGAAGGTGCGGCAGATCAATTGCCTGCACTGCAACGCGCCGCAGACCGTCAGCTCCCTGGCCAAGTCCGGCAGTTGCGTCCAGTGCGGGCATTATCTTGATTTCCGAGACATCAAGATCGACTCGAACTTCAGCAAAAGCATTGAAACGCACGGGATCATCACCATCACCAAGAGCGGGGAACTGACCAGCCCGAAGCTCTCGTGCGCGGCGGCCATCGTGGCCGGCAAGGTGAATGGGAACCTGGTCTGCTCGACCACGGCCCACCTCACCACACGGGGGCGCATCGTCGGCTCCATAACGGCCCGGCAGTTGATCATCGAGAAAAAGGCGGATGTGGAATTTGTGCGGCCGCTGCACGTGGGGACCGTGGAGATCAACGGGAAGATCTCGGCCCGTATCTTTGCGGATTCCGTCACGATCAACAAAAACGGGGCGCTCGAGGGAGCGGTGACGGCAAAGTCGATCAAGATCGAGCGCGGCGGCATTTTCCATGGCGATCTGATCATCGGGCAGCAAAAGGAGGAGCAGCAGGAACTCTCCCTGGGCGAACAGGCGCGCGCCCGCCAGAAGAAGCGGGATATGGGCGGCAACCAGATGCTGCTGCGTCCGGCGACCTGAGGTTTCCCCTACGCTCCCCTGCCCTCTTGCAGGAGGCGCAAGACGGCTTTTTGCGCGTGGAGGCGGTTCTCGGCTTCGTCGAAAATGGTGCGGGCGTGCTGCTCGAAGACCCCGGCGGTGATCTCCTTGCCGCGATATGCGGGGAGGCAGTGCATGACCAGTGCTCCGGGCGCGGCGGCGGCGACGAGTTCGGGATTGATCTGGTATTTGGCAAGTTGCGCGATGCGGAACTCGGCTTCCTCTTCCTTGCCCATGCTGACCCAGACATCGGTGTAGAGGACATCCGCGCCGCGGGCGGCGGCGTGCATGTCCTCCATGACCTTCACGTGGGGGCTGTGAACGGCCTGGAGCAGCGCGGCATCGGGCTGGTAGTTCCGCGGCGCGGCGATGTTCAGCTCGAACCCGCAGCGGGCCGCGGCCCAAATCCACGAGCGGGCGACATTGCACGCGCCATCGCCGATGAAACAGATCTTGCGCCCGGCATAGCCGCCGAGCTTTTCCTTGATCGTTTGCAGGTCCGCGAGGATCTGGCAGGGATGCTCGTCGTCGGTGAGGGCGTTGATGGTGGGAATGCCGGAGTACTCGGCAAATGTCTCGACGTCACTCTGCGCGAAGGTGCGGATGACGGCGCCGCCAAGCATGCGCCCCATGACGCGGGCGGTATCCTGGATCGGCTCGCCGCGGCCTAGCTGGATATCGTTCGAGGAGAGAAACATCACCTCGCCGCCGAGCTCGCGGATGCCGACCTCGAAACTGACGCGGGTGCGTGTGGAGGCTTTTGAGAACATGAGCGCCCAGCATTGGCCCGCGAGGGGGCGATCCGCCTGCCGGTGGCGGTCCGCTTTCATCCGGATGCCGAGATCGATGATGCCGGCAATCTCATCCCCGGTGAGGGACTCAATCGAGAGCAGATGTTTCATAGAACGGCCTTTTCCAGAACGCGGGCCAAAATGTCAACTGCCTGCGCGACTTCCTGGCGGGTGACATTGAGCGGCGGCAGCCAGCGGATGGCGCTGGCGCCGGCGGGAATCGTGAGCATGCCGGCATCGTGGAGCCGGCTGACGAGCCAGAGGCTAGGGGCAGTATCGCCGCAGCCGGCGCGCTGCGCAAAATCGGCGGCCAATTGAATGCCGAGCATGAGGCCGAGGCCGCGGACCTCCGCGATGAGGGGCGAGCCGATGGCCTCGATGGCGGACTTTGCGAATGCGCCGAGGGTAACGGCGTTTTGCAGCAGCCCTTCCTCCTCGATGACGCTCAGCACCTCGAGAGCGCCGGCGCAGACCAGGGGGGTGCCGCCAAAGGTGGTGCCGTGGCTGCCGGGGCCCAGCAGATTGGCAAGGGAGACGGTGCCCTCGCCGTTCAGCGTCAATTCCCGGTCGCGCACCCAGACGGCGCCGAGCGGAAAGCCGCCGGCGATGCCCTTGGCCCAACTGATGGCGTCCGGCGTCACGTCCGGCGCGATGCTGCGCCAGCCGCCCCACTCGCCGGTCCTGCCGAGGCCGCATTGCACCTCGTCAAACATGAGGAGGGCTCCAAAGTCATCGCAAATGCTGCGCGCGGTGCGCAGGAAATGGGCGGTGGCCGGGTAGATGCCGCTCTCCCCCTGCACCGGCTCGAGCAGCACGGCGGCGATATCGCCATCCATCTCTGACAGCAGCGCCGGGGCGTCATTGAACGGCACGTGGACGAAGCCCTCGACCATGGGCTCGAAGCCTTTTTTCACCTTCTCCTGGCCGGTGGCGGAAATGCCCGCGAGCGTGCGCCCGTGGAAGGAGCCGGTAAAGGTGATGATCTTGTGACGGTGGCGGGGCTGCTCGACCACCTCTCCCGCGACGTGCTCGGGGGCCGGGGGCCGGGTCTCGTTGCCAAACTTGCGAGCGATCTTGTAGAGCGCTTCGTTGGCTTCGGCGCCGCTGTTGCAAAAGAAAATCTTTCCCGGGATGCCGACCAGCTCCACCAGCTTCCGCGCGAGCAGGCCCTGGGGGCGGGTGTAGTAAAGATTCGAGGTGTGGACGAGTTCGCCCGCCTGGCGGGACATGACCTCCACCACGCGCGGATGGCAATGCCCGATGGAGCAGACCGCGATGCCCGCGCCGAAGTCGAGGTACTTCCGCCCTTCCTCATCCCACACCCACGCGCCCTGCCCTCGCGCCAGGGCCATCGGGAAGCGGCCGTAGTTTGGCACGACATAGCTGCCGAACAGCTCGGTCGTCGGGGTGGAATCGGGAGTCGGTTTCATGGGAGCCGGAAAACTTGCGCGAAACCGTGGCGAGGGGAAATGAAAATCCGCCCGGGGAATGGAAAAGCGGCAACTTGCCAAAAGCGACCGGGTAGGGTAAGGGACCGTGAAATGAACCACGGCGAAAAAATTCTGATCGCCGAGGATGAAGCGGATGTGCAGGAGCTGGTGAGTCTCCACCTGCGGAATGCCGGGTTTGTGCCGGTAAACGCGGAGAACGGACCGGAGGCGATCCGGCGCGCCCGCGAGGAGAGCCCGAGCCTGATCGTGCTGGACATCATGCTGGCGGGGATGAATGGGCTGGAGGTGTGCAGGCTGCTGAAGGCGGATATGGTGACCACCCGCATCCCGGTGATCATGCTCACGGCAAAGGCGGAGGAGCCGGACCGAATCGTGGGCCTGGAGCTGGGCGCGGACGATTACATGACGAAACCGTTCAGCCCGCGCGAGCTGGTATTGCGGATCAAGAATGTGCTGCGGCGCTCGACCCCGGAGGCGCTGGAGACGGCGCACTTGAAGACGGGGCTGGTGGAGATCGACCGCGACCGCCACATGGTGCGGGTGCGGGGGAAACTGGTGGAGCTGACGGCGACGGAATTCAAGCTGCTGAGCCTGCTGGTGGAGCGGCGCGGGCGGGTGCAGAGCCGGGATGGCCTGCTGAATGAGGTGTGGGGATACGAGAGTGTGATCGATACGCGCACGGTGGATACCCATGTGCGGCGGCTGCGGGAAAAGCTGGGGCCGGAGGCCGATTGCATCGAAACGATCCGGGGGTTCGGGTACCGCGTGGCGGAAGCGTGAGCGGAGCTGAAAGGTAAAGCGTGGCGGAGTTGCTGCTGACATTTTTGCTGGGTGCGGTCCTGGCGGCCTTTGCGACACTGATCATCCAGCGCCGCAATTTTCTCAAAGGGCTGCATCGCACGGAGGCGATTGCGCGGACGGTGGTGAACGGGCTGCCGCCACGGCTGGACGCGGGCCTGGAGCTGACGGATTTCAGCCAGCTCGCGCATGAGCTGGAGCGGATCTGGCGGCTGCAGCAATCGCTCAAGAGCGATATCCAGGAGGCGCGTTTCAACCTGCACGCGATCCTGGCATCGATGGTGGAGGGGGTGGTGGTGGTGGATGGGAACCAGGTGATCCGCTCGATGAACGATTCCTTTCGCAAAATGTTCTCGCTGGATACCGAGCCGATCGGGCAGACCGTGGTGCGGGCCACGCGCCAGGCGGAACTGAGCGAGCTGATCCGCGCGGCGGCCAAGGGCCAAACCGTGCAGGTGCAGGAGATCGCGGTGGCGCACCCGGGCGAGCCGGTGGCGGAGCGCTTCCTGAGCGTGAACGCGATGCCGATGCGGGACGAGGATGGGGCGGCGACGGGCGTGGTGGCGGTGCTGCACGATGTCTCCCGGGTGAAGCAACTGGAGGAGGTGCGGCGGCAATTCGTCGCCAATGTCTCGCACGAGCTGCGGACGCCGCTTTCGATTTTTCACGGCTACCTGGAGACGTTGCAGGAGACGAAGGACCTGACGGAGGAGGAGACGGCCGGGTATCTGCGCATCATGAGCAAGCACTCGCGGCGCCTGCAATTGCTGCTGGACGATCTGCTGATCCTGGCGCGGCTGGAGGCGCGGACCGATCCGCTGGATATCCAGCCGCTTTCGCTGCGTTTGTTCCTGCAAAAAATCATCGAGGAATGGGGGCCGCGGTTGCAGGAGAAAAAGGTATCGCTCTCCGTGGACCCGGCGGTGGAGACGATTCCGGCGGACCCGTTCCGGCTGGAGCAGGTGATCGGGAATCTGCTGGAAAACGCGATCAAATATTCCGCGCCCGGCTCCCGGATCGATATCCGCGCCGTGCCCTCGGGCGACCGGGTGGAATTGCGGATCGAGGACACGGGCGTGGGTATTCCGCCGAATGATCTGCCGCATGTGTTCGAGCGGTTTTACCGGGTGGAAAAAGCGCGGAGCCGGGAGGCTGGCGGGACGGGCCTGGGGTTATCGATCGTCAAACACATCGTGGGCCTGCACGGCGGCGAGGTGCGCGCGGAGAGTGTCTTCGGTAAAGGGACCGCGATTGTTATTCACCTGCCGATGAAGGACGTGGAGGAAGTGCGG
>DATAXI010000120.1:0-6079 GCA_036266845.1 Chthoniobacteraceae bacterium
CGGCGATCAACCGGCACGCCCAACTCTCCGTGCGCCCGGAGAGCCAAAGCCCGGCCCTGGCCAGCATGTTCAGATCGGGACTGCGCGAGTTGCTGTCCTCGTCGCCCGGCACCACGGTGCCGTAATACTTTGGATCGAAAAGCACTTTTTGAAAATCCGGATCGGCCCCGGCCGAAGCCCAAAACGAGCCTTTTTCATTCAGGTAAAAATTAACATGATGCGCGTGGGCCACCGCCACCAGCGGCATCACTTTTCCCGCGAAGAATGGCACCGTTTGTTTTCCCCCGCCGCTCTGTTCGGCGATTGAAAAACCGACCGCCGTTTTCGGCGCCGCGGCCAACATCGCGTCCGCTGTCCGTGGCGAGACGAACATCGCTCCTCCATGGCCAATCCTCGCGATCCATGGCACGCCCGCCGCTTCGAGCCGCTTCACGAGATCGATGATCTGTGCGGCAGGCATGCCTTCGGAATCCGCCATTGCCGGCTCCGAAACTTCGAACTCCTGTGTAAATCGAATCCGCTCCGGATAAGGAAAACGCTGGCAATAGTAACGGTTTGTTTCAATCATCCGCGCCAGCCCTTCCCCTTCCGGCATGCTGTGGCCGAATTTCGGCCGAAACTCCGGTACGACGACATACGGGCCTGGCTGCCCCCCCGCCGGCGCGCCATGCCAGGTATTGAGTTCCCGCCCGAGCTGCTCGATATTGGCATTAACCCGTGCGATGCAACCTTGCCACGGCATCCGGGGAATCGCAGCTTTCCAGGAGTCCGCGCCATCGGGTGTCACGAGATAGAGATTATCATCCCCATTTGGGGCGCTCCCGAGCAGCAGTTGGTCCGTGCCCGCGCCGGGGATTGTCAGGATGTCCGTAAAACTGTGGTTTGATTCCGCCTGCGCGCCAGCATGGAGGACATCCGCTCCCTCCTCCCCGTCATTGCCTTCAGCGGCCTCCGCTTTCCCATCTTTATGTTTTTTGATCTTGCCCGTTTGCTGGTCCTGCGCCGGCTGCCGCATGGCCGGCGCCGGGGGTGGCCGGGCCGGGAGGTGGAATAATCCGAGTTCCTCGCCGCGCACCATCGCGATCTGGTCCACGCCGCCGCCGCTTTTGAAACGCCCGAGCGCGGGGCTGCTCATCCGGTAATCGCCGGCGTAATAAAGCTTGGGCCCCAACTCGCCAAACTTCAGCACCGGCGCTGTGCTGACATCCGGCAGCCACACGTAGCGTTGCGAGATCACCGCGTCGCGTCCGCGGCGCCAGGGATCGCCAACGACCGCATTGATTCCGTGGTCCGCCATGGACGTGCTTTGCATGAGCAACGGCTTTTCCCACATAGGCGAGGCCGGGGTTAAGTCCGGCACGTCAAGCACCTGGGCATACATCGTACTATCCCGGGGCCAATCCGTCACAAATAGTTCCTGCCTTCCGTCTCCCTCAAACCTGCCCGCCAGCAGGCAGCGAATCGCCCCGTCAAAATTGATTTCTTTTCGCACCTTTCCGTCAGAGCCCAGCAGCACCAGGCGCCCGTCCACTGTCCCGGCGGCGACAAACACCCCATCGGGCTCCCGGACTGCCGCCACGGAATATACGGGCGTGACGAAATCGAAACTCCACAGCGCCCTGCCCGCCGCGTCGAATGCCATCACTTTGCCCCCAGACGTCCCAACTGCCACATCGTCTTCAGGCGCTCCTCCACCGGGATTGAAGGCGGTCACGGCGAATGCGAAGCTATCCAGCGGCGCATCCCAGAGGGATCGCAGCCTGCCATCCTGCAACTGGAAGGCGCAGAGCCGTCCCTCATAAGTTGTCCCAACGATCTGGACGGCGCCGGCGTCCGGCCTCAGATGGGCCAATGCCAGCCGGTAGATATTCCGTCCGTGCGTGGACAGGGCAGTCACGCCATTGCCGCAGGCTATCGAGGAAAGCGCGAGCAGAGAGAAAGCCAGCGTACAAAATCGGTTGGTCATGTCTAAATGAGTCGGTTGTGGATCGGAAGGTTACAGGGCTTTGCGGCATTTCGGCGTGGATAACTTGTGGATGACTTTTTGTAAGTATAAGCCGGCCGGACTGGTGAGGTTGGCCGCTTATAGAACGTGATGTGATCCATCCTGGATATAAAATATGAAGCGGTTGCTTGAGGGGAAGCCGACTTAATGAAATGCCTGCAGGGTGAGAAAGCCGGCAGGGTTAGTACCAAGTTAGTATTTTAAGTGAAATCCGCCGCTATATAATTTGTCATTTTGACTATAAAAAACCGAAGAAGAACGATTCTGAATTGACGCTGGAACCCCGGAAGGACGGGATGATCGCATGCCAATCGACCTCCCCCGTTTCACCCGCTGCCTGTATGTCTGCACAGTCTCTCTCGTGATGTCCGCGCCCTGTCATGCATGGTCCCTGAAGCAAGCCCCGCTCCTTACCCGTTGGGCCGCGACCGTGAACCCTCATGCCCCGCTGCCGGAGTATCCGCGCCCCCAGATGGTCCGTACCGACTGGTTAAACCTGAACGGCGTCTGGCAGTTCCAGAGTGGCGCGGAAGGCGATGCCTTGCCCACAGGCCGCGCGCTCTCCGGGGACATATTGGTTCCCTTCCCTGTGGAATCGGCGCTTTCCGGCGTGATGCAGCATTTCGACCGCATCTGGTATCGGCGCACCTTCAACGTACCCACCGCGTGGAAGGGACGCCGGGTCCTGCTGAACTTTGGCGCCGTGGACTACGAGTCGGAGGTTTTCATCAATGGCAAAAGCGCCGGCGCGCACCGTGGCGGCTACGATCCCTTTCAGTACGACATCACCTCTTTCCTGACTGGCAGCGGACCGCAAGAGATCATCGTGCGCGTGTTCAACCCGGTCCAGCAGGGCGGCCAGCCGCGCGGAAAGCAGACCACGACGCCGCATGGCATTATGTACACGCCTTCCACGGGCATCTGGCAGACCGTGTGGCTGGAGCCGGTGGAGCCGGTCTCGATCCGCGATTTGAAGATCGTGCCGGATATAGATTCCGGGCGCCTGCTGCTAACGGTGAATGCCACTGACCCGCTGGCAAAGGTCAACGTGCAGGTTATCGACTCCGGCACTGCGGTACAAGCCGCCGCGGGCAATGCGAACACCGAGATCAGCATCCCGGTGGCGAATGCCAGGCTTTGGTCTCCGGAAAGCCCTTTCCTCTACGGACTGAATATCGCGCTGGAGAAAAATGGCATCGTGACCGACCGTGTCAGCAGTTACTTCGGCATGCGGAAGATCGAGAAAGCTGAGATCGGGGGCGTGGAACGGATTCTGTTGAATCACAAGCCGGTGCTGGCGTTTGGACCGCTGGACCAGGGCTTCTGGCCGGACGGTATTTACACCGCGCCCTGCGAGGAGGCGCTGAAGTACGACATCCAGCAAATGAAGGCGTTCGGCTTCAACATGGTGCGCAAGCACATCAAGGTGGAACCGGCGCGCTGGTATTACTGGACAGACCGGCTCGGCCTCATGGTCTGGCAGGATATGCCCTCGGCCAATTCATACCTTGGACCGATGAAACAGGCTGCGCCGCCGGTGGACCAGCCGGAGTTCGAGGGCGAACTGCGCCGGATGGTGCAGACGCATTGGAATGTACCTTCCATCGTCCTCTGGACGGTATTCAATGAAGGACAGGGCCAATTCGATACGCCGCAACTGGTGGACATGGTGAAGAAGCTGGATCCCACCCGCCTGGTGAACCAGGCCAGCGGAGGAAGGTACTTCGATGCCGGGGATATCAACGACTTCCACAGTTATCCCGAGCCGGACGTGCGGGAGCCGGTTTCCGGCGAGGTGCAGGTTTGCGGCGAGTTTGGAGGGATCAGCTACTTCGTGAACGGCCACACATGGTCGGATAAGGGGCACGGTTACATTACGGTCAATAGCCCGGAACAACTGCTGGATCTCTATGCCGACTATGCCGACCAGGTAAAAACTCTAGCCGATACGAAAGGTCTCTGCGGCGCCGTTTACACCCAGCTCACGGACGTGGAGAAGGAAATCAACGGCCTGATGACTTACGACCGCATCCCAAAGGTTGACCCGGCGCAAATCGCCCGCGCAACCCATTTCGAAATTCCGCCGCCAACTTACGAAACCATCCTGCCCTCATCCGAGTCTGCTCCCCAATCCTGGAAATACACCACGACACCTCCCGCTGGTAACTGGAACACTCCTCAGTACGATGATTCTGCTTGGTCCAGCGGGCAGGCCCCCTTCGGCAATGTCCACAGCCGCACCCCATGGCAGACCAAGGAGATATGGCTGCGCCGGCAATTCAAGGCCGGCCCGCTAACCCCCCAGCAGATAGCCCACCTTGTGCTGAGCGATTTCCAGGCGGGCAATGTCCAGGCCTACCTCAACGGCTTGCCCATCTATTCTCACGCGCATGCGACGCCCGATTATCGCTACCGGGCGATCGGGCCGGAATCTGGGAAGGCAATAATTCCGGACGGGACCAACCTCATTGCGGTGCATTGCCTGCACCAGGGCGGCAAGGAGCAGTACGTGGACGAAGGGCTCTCCGTGCGGACGCCGGGCCACTGAGCCGGGCCTTTACAGGTTATTGTCTCCCGGAGGCGTGGCGCCAGGGCTGACGGCCGGCATTGCCGGCATCGGCGGGTGGTTGCCATCGTGAACGCTCGGGACCGGCGGCATTGGTTTCATCGGGGGATGGTTGCCATCGTGGATGCTCGGCATCGGCGGATAGCTTCGGCTACCGGCCGCCGGCGAGGGCGGGGAAGGTGGATTGAGGCCCCCGGCGATAGGGCCAGCCGCCTCGCCCGCAGCGCTGACGGCATCGGAGCTGGCGAGCAGCGTGCCGCCCGGCAGGGTGACACTCGATGCCGTGTGGGCCACGCCGTCCCGCGGCTCAAACCAGGCCTTGACCACTGTGCCGCCCTGGAGGGTGCAGGCCCAGGCCGGCCCCTGCGCGCCATCGGTCAATTTCCATTTGTCCGCCCACCAGGTGTACCAGTGCGCGATGGCCGCCATTTCATAGGGAGTTACCCACTCCGCGCGGTCGGCCGGCTCCTCGATCTGGTTTTTTTGCAACATGGTGACGATGCTCCCGGCATTGGCCACCGGCAGCTTCTGCGCCTCCGCCTGCCGGGTCAGCAGCACCAGGAGGCGGGCGCGCGCCTGTATCGCGACAATTGCGTCCGGGTCCGCGGGCATCGCCGTCCAGTACTTTCGCCAGGCGGGCTCCAATGCGAGCACGGCGGCTTCGAATTTTTCATCGCGAGCCTGGGCTCCCTGCTGGCCGGCTGCGACGGTTTTCATGTAATCTTCCACGAGGTGCCGGTGCGCATCCTTATCGCCGTGTTCCAGAAAGTAAACCAGCGACCAGGCTAGCGGATAGGGTCCATGCTTGAGGCTTACCCACCGTCCGTAATTCATGTGAATGAGGCCGGGAATCGTAACCTTCCCCCACTGGCCGGGCCATTTTCCCTGGAGGAAATGCTGGATGCTTTTGATCTCATCCGGATCGCGATACGGGATGAAGCCATCGCCGGCGTATTGGGTATGGTGGCCGTAATATTCCGCGATGCCTTCGTTAAACCAGAGCGGGAACTCGCCCTTGATGCTGAAATCGACGATCTGGTGCGTGATTTCGTGGCGCATCGTGTCATCGCCCACCGGGGCCACGAATGTTACGCCCGTATCAGGCACGTAGAAGTTTCGGTAAAAGAGGCCGCTCTTCCACGCATCGCCGTAGTAATACATCACGAGCCGGGAGGGATGGGCGCGCGGAGCCCAGGGCAGCTCGGTGGCGCACTGCTCCTCGTACCGGTCGGCCTGCAAAACGATACTGGCCAGGTGCACAGGAGCGGCATCGGTAAAAATGGCGAAGTGATCGCAGTGGGTGGGATTGCCCCTGGCGGGGGGAAGAAGCGCCATATCCTCCGCGGACGCCGGCGCCTTGGTCACCGCCTCATGCAGCACGCCGTCCTGGCCGATGCTGGCGCGCACCTCAAAGCAAATTTTCTCCGGCGCCACCACGCGCACCACGGCGGTCTTCCCCTGCCAGGCAAGCCGGTAGCCCGAGTCGCGGTCGCGGAACATGTGGGCCT
>DATAXI010000126.1:0-18003 GCA_036266845.1 Chthoniobacteraceae bacterium
TGCGTTGCGGCACAGGTGATGATTTCCAGCGACCCATGGTCCTGGAGCTGGGCAAATGGCGTTACGATGTCGCGCCGCCAGCCATCCACGAAGAGATTGCGGCAGGTGATGAAGCGCTCCAGGTACATCCGCGCCAGCTCATGGTACCGGTTGTCATGGCGGGTCCGCTCCAGCTCATGGTGGGCCAGGTCGATGGCGCGCTCGATGTAGCGCACGTAGCGATCCTGGAGCAGCGGATCGCGAAGCATCGAGCAGAGCGTCGGCGTGAGGGAGCTGGTAATGTGAAACGGCACTCCCTCGTCCGCCATGCGCCAGAGAGTCTGGAGCAGCGGCAGATACGTCTCCGTGATCGCCTCGAAGAGCCAATCCTCCTCCAGGAATTCATCATACTCCGGGTGCCGCACAAAGGGGAGATGTGCGTGGAGCACCAGCGCTAGGAAGCCGTTGGACATGGCGTGGATTTCAGGAACTCACAGGTGAAAGGGAACCACTGATTAAATGCGGGCGGCTCATGTTGCAACCCGGGATGTTGGCAATGCGGCCCCGCCGGCGGCGTGATGCGCGTGGGAACCGATTCGCGAACGCGGTACATGCCGAAGAAATTCCTTATCCGCCGCCGCGGATCAAGGGCATCGCGGCGATGCGCAAGCGGAACACAGGACCGGGCGCTCGAGACGCGAACCCAACCGGGCTTGCCGGGCGCTATTCGGCAATCAGTTTGCCGATCTTGTCCTTCACGCCTTCCTCGGCGTCGGTATCCACCACCATGCCTTTGCGGTTTACCAGCCACATGCGCGGGATGGAATCAATGCCGTAGCTGGAGCTGATTTCGTTGTCCCAGCCTTTGCCGTCGAAATATTGCGGCCACGTCATGCCCTGCTCCCTGGTCACGCTCAACATCCGGTTCTGGTCCTGATCCAGCGAGACGCCGACGATCTCCAGGCCCTTGTCATGGTATTGCTTGTACGCGGCCACCAGCTCCGGGACCTTTTCCATGCAGGGCCCGCACCATGTGGCCCAGTAATCGATCAACACCACCTTGCCGCGCAGTTTCGAGACGTCCACCGGAGAGCCGTCCGCAGCGGTAAATTTCAGTTCAAACGGCTTCTTTTGCAGGTCGCGGCTGCGGATCGCGGATTCCGCCATCTTCGCGACCGCCGGGTTGGGGTCGTTCAGGAGCGTGGCAAGAAATTTGTCCGCCTTGGCAGGCGATGCCGCCTCCAGGGATTTAAGGCGGGCGCGCTGCAAATCGGCATCGTCCGGGCTATCCGGAAAATCGTGGATGAAGGAGGTCATCATCCGGTCCAGTGCCGGGGTCAGTTTCACGTTGCCGCCATTGTCGCTGCTGGCGGTGGCTTTCTGCATTTCGGAGCCGATTAGGTTAAGCCGCGCATCCATCCTCGCGTCCTTTGATGCGTCCGGCGCATTGGCCACTTCCTTGTAGGTCTTCTCGAGCATGGCCTCGTCCGCATCCCCTCCCTTTACGGAGGCAAGGCCGGCCTGCGCCGATGCGCCGATCAACGCGGCATCCCAGCGGCGCGGATCTTTTTTGTAGCGGTTCCTGAATTCCTGGGCGACGGCGAGAATCTGGTTAAACAGCTTTTCCGCGCCCGCGGCGTCCGAGATATCGCTGCCGGATTCCTTGAGGCTCTGGAGGTGATCCCAGAGAGCGCCAGCCGTCTTGTATTGCGAGAGGTCCACGGCCGCCGGCGCCGCTGGGGCCGGGCTTGGGCTGTCCTGCGCGGGTATGGAGATGATCGCAAGAAAGACACAACCGGCAAGGAGGGGGAACAACCGCAACTTCATGGGCGCACCGTAGGTTTGGTTGCCGCCGGGCGCAAATGAAATGCGCGGCGCTCAGACGGCGCGGTCGCCGAGGATTTGCTGGATGCCGCGCAGGGGGATGCTGATCCAGTTGGGGCGGTTGTTCAGTTCGTAACCGACCTCGTAAACGGCTTTCTCCAGCAGGTAGGCGTCAAGGAGCGTCTCGGTATCCTCGCGGGTGTCCGGGATGAATGGGGCGGCGTCGGCGGTTTGCAGGTAGCTCTGGAGGTACGCGCTCCCGATCCAGTTGGCCCAATGCTCCGCCCACGGCTCCAGCAGCGGGATATCCTCCGGGCGCACGGTGTGCTGATGCAGGGAGAGGGCGGTGTGCGCGGCATAATGGAAGGAGCGCAGCATGCCGGCCACGTCGCGCAGCGCGCTGCGTTTCAGTTTGCGCTCGCTGAGTGAGCGGGAGGGCTCGCCCTCGAAGTCGATAATGACGAAATCCTTGCCGGTATTGAGCACCTGGCCCAGGTGGTAATCGCCATGGGTGCGAATCTTCGCGCAATGGATCTTCCGCCGCAGGATGCTGGCCATGCGGGCGAGGATCGCGGGTTCATCCGCGACGATCTCAAGGACCAGCTTGCGGTATTTGCCATCCAGATGCGGCAGGCGGCGCTGGAGGACGCCCATGGTGCGGCGCAGGGAGCCGCGCATCGATTGATAAATGGAACGCTGGTAGAGCGTCGTGAAGGGCTCCGGCGCGAAGCTGGCGTCCGTATCCTCGCCGGCCAGGGCAAAGTGCATTTGCGCGGTGCGCACGCCCAGTTGCCGGGCGCGCTCCGGGTAAATGCCGCCGATCAGGTTGGTGAGCACCGCGCTGGCGCTTTCATTGGGCGTAAAGAGGGAGAGCGCCGGGATGCCGCCCGCATCGGGACGCGACTCGAGGACGCGCTCATAGAACCGGCTGAGGGAATCGAGCGTAGTGGCCCATGCGTCGCCCTCATTGGGCACCATGCCCAGCAGCAGGCCCAGCACGCGCGTCTCGCTGCGGGGGCGCTTGTACTCGATCGAGCCGCCGAACGGCGGCACGTACTCGAAATGGCGGCGCTCGCTGAGGAAGCGGAGGATCTCCGCGTCAGGATTCACCCCTTCCTCGATGCGGCGGTAGAGCTTCAGGAACCAGCGGTCCTGATAGATGATGGAACTGTTGCTCTGCTCCACCTTCAGCACGCGCGAGGCGGGCGGCTCCGCGGCGCCTCCCTCCGCCAGCGCCGCGCCGGGGAAGCCGGCCACGACGCCGCGCACCGCGCGCTGGCGGGTCTGCTGCGCCATCAGCTCATAGATTGCGGCCCGGAATTTTTCGTCATGCACGGCGTCGAAGAGCACCACCGGCTCATCGCCGGCAAAGCGGGCGATGATCGCTTGCGGCGCGTCGATTTCCACCGCGGCGGCGGCGGCGCCCGAGGCGATCTGGAGCGGCAGCAGGTAAGTTTCCATCCCGCCGTCGAAGTAGGTGAGATCAATCAGGATGATCTCCGCCTTTTCCACGCCCACCGGGATGCGCTCTCCCACGCGCAGCGTGCGGATGCCGCGCGTTTTGCCGCCAAACCAGCGGCAGGCCTGGAGATATTCCGGCAGGACGCGCGACTCGAAGCTGTCGGTAAGGGCGCCGTCCAGCAGGATGTCCAGGCCCGGCGTCGCGCTGAAGGTAGGGGCGGAGTAACCGGCGCTCACGTCCGCCTTGGCCAGCTCGGGCTGGAGCGCAAGCCAATAGGTATCGTAGGAGCCGAGCGTGAAGACGTAGGGCGTTTGCGGCTTGATGGCGGGAAAATCGTTGCGGCTGAACACCTCCACCAGCGTCTGGCCCGCGAATGCCGAGAGGTCCAGCTCCGCCACTTGCGCGAAGCGCGACAGATTCGCCACCACCAGCACCGTCTCGTCCTCGTATTGGCGGATGTAGGCGATCACCTTGCCGTTTTCCACCGGCAGAAATTGCGTGGTGCCGCGCCCGAAGGCACGGAAGCGCTTGCGCATGGAGATGACGCGGCGCGCCCACCAGAGGAGCGAGGAGAGGTTGCGCTCCTGGTTCTCCACGTTCACGGACTCGTAGTGGTATTCGGGATCGATCACCACGGGCAGATAGACCTCCTGCGGGTTTGCGCGGGAGAAGCCGGCGTTGCGGTCCGGGCTCCATTGCATCGGCGTCCGGACGCCGTTGCGGTCGCCCAGGAAGAAATTGTCCCCCATGCCGATTTCATCGCCGTAATACATGACCGGCGTCCCCGGCAGGGAGAAGAGGAGCATGGAGAGCAGCTCCATTTTTCGGCGGGAGCCGGCCATCAGCGGGGACAGGCGGCGGCGGATGCCGAGGTTGATGCGCGCCCGGGGATCGGACGCGTACATGCGATACATGTAGTCGCGCTCCTCGTCGGTCACCATCTCCAGAGTCAGCTCATCGTGATTGCGCAGGAACGTGGCCCACTGGCAGTTTTCCGGGATCACCGGCGTCTGGTCGAGAATGTCGATAATCGGGAAGCGATCCTCCATCTGCACGCTCATGAAGAGGCGCGGCATGAGTGGGAAGTGGAAGTTCATGTGGCACTCGTCGCCATTGCCGAAGTAGGCGGCGGCGTCCTCCGGCCATTGGTTGGCCTCGGCCAGCAGCATCCGGTTGCGATAGCGGCTGTCGATATGCTCCCGCAGGCTCCGGAGGTAAACGTGGGTTTCCGGCAGGTTCTCGCAGTTGGTGCCGTCCCGCTCGTAGAGATAGGGCACGGCATCCAGCCGCAGGCCGTCCACGCCCATATCCAGCCAGAAGTCGAGAACGCGCAGCACCGCCTCATGTACGGCGGGATTGTCAAAGTTCAGGTCCGGCTGGTGGGAGTAGAAGCGATGCCAGAAGTATTGCTTCGCAATGGGGTCGTAGGTCCAGTTCGAGTGCTCGAAGTCCTTGAAGATGATGCGCGCCTCGTTGTAGCGGTCCGGCGCATCGCTCCACACGTAGTAATCCCGCTCCGGCGAGCCCGCCGGCGCTTTGCGGGCACGCTGGAACCACGGGTTTTGGTCGGAGGTATGGTTGATCACCAGTTCCGTGATCACGCGCAGGCCGCGGCGGTGGGCCTCGTCGAGGAATTGCTGGAAGTCCTCCAGCGTGCCGTAATTCGGGTGGACGGAGAAATAATCGGCGATGTCGTACCCGTCATCGCGGAGCGGGGAGGGGTAGAAGGGGAGCAGCCAGATGGCGGAAACGCCAAGCTCCTCAAGGTAATCGAGCTTCTCCATCAGCCCGTGGAAATCGCCGACGCCGTCGCCGTTGGAATCGTAGAACGCCTTGACGTGGAGCTGGTAGATGATGGCGTCCTTGTACCAAAGGGGGTCGTCCTGGAGTTTTCTCATGCGTTAAGGGGTGATGAAAATGCCCGATCCCCGCGCGGGCGGGAGCGCGGCGGGGGGATGGCAGGGTGCGCGCTGCCGGTCACAGCCCCGTGCGGGGTTGCTCCTTCGCCGCTCCCTGGCCGGGAGGCGTTGTTGCGCAATTCGGGATTCATGGATTTTCCGTCACACCCTTATCCCTTTTCGCGGGCCGGGCGGATGCCCGGTTGTGAGGGAGTGGCTATTTTTGACAGGATTTGAGGGATTTACAGGAATTTTTCGATGGGGGCGGCTATAAAAATGGGGTGAAATTTTACTTTGTATCGGGGGAGCGGGTCGAATAGATAGCGGACATGGCCAAGTATGCCCTTGGATGCTTCGGCATCATTGTTTTATGCGTCGTCGTGTTGCTGATCGGCGGATGCAGCAGCTACAACGGACTGGTGCGCCTCTCTCAGGATGTCGATAGCAAATGGGCCGATGTGCAGGCGGATTACCAGCGCCGCATGGACCTGATCCCCAACCTGGTCAATACCGTCTCCGGCGCCGCAAATTTCGAGAAAAGCACGCTCATCGCGGTGACGAATGCCCGGGCATCGGTCGGCCAGGTCCGGATCGATCCCAACAAGGCGCCGGACGATCCCCAGAAGCTGGCCGCTTATGAGCAGGCGCAGGCGCAACTGGGCGGCGCGCTCTCCCGCCTGCTGGTGGTGGCGGAGAATTATCCAAACCTCAAATCGAGCGGGAATTTCCTGGGACTTCAGGCGGAGCTGGAGGGAACCGAAAACCGGATTGCCGTGGCGCGGATGAATTTCAACCACTCGACGCAGGCGTACGATACCGCCATCCGCTCCTTCCCGGCCGTTCTTTACGCGGGCGCCATGGGCTTCAGCCCGAAACCGTATTTCGAGTCCACCAACGGCGCCGAGAAAGCGCCGTCGGTTCATTTCAACTTCGGCGGGGCGACTCCTTCGCCCGCGCAGTAAGCATGCGGTATTGCCTCGCGTTCCTTGCGCTCTGCCTGCTCACGCCGGCGGCATTGCGGGCGGATGATGTGCCGCCCAGGCCGGCGCAGTATTTTAACGATTACGCGCACGTGGTGGATGGGGGCGCGGCGGCGCGGATGAACCAGCAGCTCGCGGATTTCGAGCGCCAGACCTCCAATCAGATCGTCGTCGCAGTCTATCCGAAGCTTAATACGGACGATTCGCTGGACGATTATTGCTACCGCATCTTCCAGGCATGGGGCGTGGGGCAGAAAAAGCTGAACAACGGCGCGGTGCTCTTTGTTTTCGTCCAGGATCACAAAATGCGCATCCAGACCGGCTACGGGCTGGAGGGGGCGCTGCCGGACATCACGTGCGAAAGCATCATGCACGACCGGATGGCGCCGTACTTCAAGCAGGGGAATTATACGGCGGGATTGCAGGCGGGCATCAATGCGATGATCCAGGCCACCAAAGGCGAGTACAAGGGCACGGGCCGAACTGTGCGGGATGTGCATAATCAGCACGTCGCAACCGCGGCTCAGGCGGGGTTTTGGGCCATTTTTATCGCGTTCTTCCTTCTCATGAACCTGCGCAGAAAAAGCGGGGTGGTTTACGGTTCCTCCGGGCGGGGATGGTATAGCGGGTGGTACCTCGGCGGAGGCGGGGGAGGATGGAGCGGCGGGGGCGGCGGCGGATTTGGCGGGGGTGGAGGATTCTCCGGAGGCGGGGGATCGAGCGGCGGGGGAGGCGCAAGCGGAGGCTGGTGACCATGCATCCCAACGAATTTCACAATCGGATCGATCAGGAGCGCCTCGTCGCGGCCCTGGCGGATTTCGAGCGTCACACCCGGTGCAAGGCATTCGTGTACGTCTCACATCGCGCGGTTGAGGAGGTCATGGAGGCGGCGCGGAAGCGTTTTGCCCGCATTCATCCCGACCATCATCAGCCGCCCGCCGTGCTTATTTATCTTGTGCCGCGGACTCAAAAATTCGCGATTCTCGGCGATGCGCGGATTCACGAGCGCTGCGGGGATATCCTCTGGGAGCGGCTTGCGGAAGCGCTGGGACGTGACCTGAAAGCAGGGGATGTGACGGCCGCGCTGCTGAATGCGGTATCCTCGCTCAAGGTCACGCTGGAGGAGCATTTCCCTGCGCGGGTCCAAGCGGGGGATTGAGCAGCTTCGAGTCTTGCCGGGGGAACCCGGCCGGATATCTGGTGCAAGCCCGGTTTTACACCGGTTTCTCTGCTTCGATGCGAGGGAAGACGGGCTCGGGCTTGCCGAGTTGATGCTGGTCCGCGAGGCCGCCCCATTTCGCATCCGCCAGCAGCGGCTCGCCGGGAACGTTGAGCTGCGCGCGGATGGCGGCGCTGGCGCGCGGGAGGACCGGCGCGGTGAGGATCGCCAGGATGCGCAGCGATTCGGCGAGCGTGTAGAGAATCGCGTCCAGGCGCTGGGCCTGGGCGGGATCTTTCGCCAGCTTAAAGGGAGCCGTCGTATCGATGAACTGGTTGCACTTGGTGACAAAACCCCACGCGGCCTCCAGCGCGGCATGGATCTGAAAATCATCCATGCGCGCGGCGCAGGTTTCCACAACCGCGGCTGCCGCGGCTTCGATTTCCGCCACGCCGGCATCCTCGTGCGGCGCACGCGTCAGCAGGCCGGCGCGGTAGCGGGTGGACATGTTCAACGTGCGGTTGAGCAGGTTGCCCAGGCCGTTCGCGAGATCGGTGTTGAAACGGGTTACGAGACGGCCCTCGGCAAATTCCATGTCCTGCCCCATCGTGCAATCGCGCATCAGGTAAAAGCGGAGCGCCTCCGGGCTGTACTTGGTCGCGAGCGCGTCGGGATCGATGATGTTTCCGAGCGTCTTGCTCATCTTCTCGCCGGCATTGTTGATGTAGCCGTGCACCAGCAGCCGCGCGATTTTTTCATCCGGGAAACCGAGCGCGTGCAGCATGATGGGCCAGTAAATGCCGTGCGCGGGGACCAGGATGTCCTTGCCGATCACGTGGGCGTCGGCGGGCCAGAGGTTGTCAAAATCCGGCAGGCTCGGATCGCCGCCTGAGAGGTAGCCGGCAAATGAGATGTAATTGATGAGGGCGTCAAACCAGACGTAGGTCACGTAGCCGGAATCGAACGGCAGATCGATGCCCCATGCGAGGCGTTCCTTGGGCCGGGAGATGGAGAGATCGCCCGCCAGCTTGCGCACGGCGTTGAGCAATTCCGTATGGCGGAAGCCGGGAACGACGAACTCCGGATGCGCCTCGACGAACGCGATGAGCCAGTCGCGATGCGGCGCGAGCCTGAAGTACCAGTTTTCCTCCTCGAGATGGACAACCTCGCCCCACTCCGGGCCGAAGTTTCCGTCCGGGCCGCGCTCCTTGTCGGTAAGAAACTGCTCCTGGCGCACGGAGTAAAAGCCGCCGTAGCTCGCCTTGTAGAGCTGCCCCTCGTCGCGCAACCGCTGGAGGATGGCTTGCACGCAGCGCTGGTGGCGGGGATCGGTGGTGGCCGCCCAGCCATCGTAGCCGACTCCCAGCCGCTCCCAGAGCGCGAGGAATCTCTCTGTCACCTCCCGCGCGTACTGCGCCGGCTCGATGCCCGCCTTTTGCGCCGCCTGCTGGACCTTCTGCCCATGCTGATCCACGCCGGTGAGGAAGAAAACGCGTTCCCCCTTCAGCCGGTGATAACGCGCCAGGACATCCGCGAGAATCTTCTCGTAGGCATGCCCGATGTGCGGCGCGGCATTGGTGTAATCAATGGCGGTGGTGATGTAGAATGTCTTGCCCATCGGGATCATCAAGGTGCGTAAACCCACCCCGCTTTGCAACCCGGGAACGCGGTTATGCGGTGAATCCCCTGCGGCGGCGGTTATGGGAACGCCGTTGCGTTCAAGCGTGGGGATGAGTAAACTGCTCCCATGTCCACGATTACGGTGCCATTGCCGGACGAGGACCTCGCATTTCTCCGCGCGCTGGCGCAAAAGCGGGGGATTTCTCCGGAGGAATTCCTGGCGCTCCAGACGCGTAACTTGCGCGAGCAATTCCAGAAGCCGCTTCATCCGGATGTCGCCGCGGCGATTGGAATCATTTCGGCCGATTCGGACGAGAAAGCCTATCGCGAATACATTGAGAAGAAATATCAGTGACGGTCACGGTAGACATTAACGTCTCCGGTCGAGGCGATGACTCCAGGCGATTATCTCACTCAAATCGCGACGAAGCCGTAGGCGGGCCCCCCGGCGGATTTTCCGGCGGAGGAGATCGGTGCGTGCGTTCCCCGTTGGCTTGACTTCACCCCCGCCCTTCTTAGCCTGACGCCCGATATATAGCGAAAAACAAGAAATATGAGTCTCAATACTGAAATTCTCTCTCGCGCGGCCACGGAGGCCCGCGGCCTTGCCATGGATGCAGTCCACGCCTGCGCTTCCGGCCATCTCGGGCTGCCCCTCGGGTGTGCGGAAATCGGGGCGGTGCTCTTCGGTCACGCGCTGCATCTCAACCCGGACGATCCCCGGTGGATGAATCGCGACCGTTTCATCCTTTCGGCGGGACACGGCAGCATGTTCCTTTACTCCTGGCTGCACCTGGCGGGTTTCAATATCACGCTGGATCAGATCAAGCGGTTCCGCCAGCTCCACAGCGGGACGCCGGGGCACCCGGAATCGTTCGAAACGCCGGGCGTGGAAGCGACTACCGGCCCGCTGGGACAAGGCGTGGCGAACGCCGTCGGCTACGCCGTCTCTCAGAAGATGGCCGCAGCCCGGTTCAATACGCCCGAGCATACGATATTCGACAATTTTGTGGTGTGCCTGGCGGGCGACGGCTGCCTGCAGGAGGGCATCTCGCACGAGGCGGCGGAATTCGCCGGTCATCAGAAGCTGGATAACCTGATCCTTATTTACGATTCCAATTTCGTCACGCTGGACGCGATGGCGAACCTGACCCAGAGCGAAAACACGGGCGAGCGGTTCGACGGCTACGGCTGGCACGTCCAGGAATTGGAGGACGGCAATGACATGGAGGCGTTTCGCGCCGCATTCGAGAAGGCGAAAGCAACCAAGGGGAAGCCGCACTTCATTATCGCCCATACCCTCATCGGCAAGGGCATCCCGGAAGTGGCCGGCACGCAGAAGGCGCATGGAGAGGCGGGGGCAAAGTTCGTGGATCAGGATCGCATCAAGGTGCTGGGCCTGCCGGAGGAGCATTTTTATGTTTCCAAGGAGGTGCGCGAGTTTTTTGCGGCGCACAAGAAGGAGGAACTGGAGCGCGTGGCCAAGTGGAACGAAACCTACCAGGCCTGGAGCAAGGCCAACCCGGAGCTGGCGAAGCTGCTCGAAGGCAGCCAGAAGAAAGAGGTGCCCGCCGACCTGCTCTCGCGCATCCCGGAGTTTCCCAAGGATGCGAAGATCGCGACGCGCAAGGCGGGCAGCGAGGTGCTCCAGCCGATCGCGGAGGCCATGCCGCTGCTCATCAGCGGCTCCGCGGATTTGCACGGCTCGACGCTCAATTACATCAACTCGGACAAGGATTTCAACTCGCAGAACTATGGCGGCCGCAATATCCGTTTCGGCATCCGCGAGCACGCCATGTGCGGCATGCTCAACGGCTTCGCGTACGATGGCATCTTCCGCCCCAGCGGCGCGACGTTCCTCGTCTTTGCCGATTACGCGCGCCCCTCCATTCGCCTCGCGTCGCTCGCGTCCCTGCCGGTCCTTTACATCTTCACGCATGACTCCGTGGGCGTGGGCGAGGATGGCCCCACGCACCAGCCGGTCGAGACGGTGAGCGGCCTGCGTGTCATCCCGAACCTGGATGTGATCCGCCCGGCTGACCCGGAGGAAACCGCCGGGGCATTTGTCGCCGCGATGCAGCGGACCGACGGGCCGACACTCCTGGCGCTGACCCGGCAGAATCTCCCGATCCTCAATGACATTCCCGTAAAAACCCGCCGCGAAGGCGTGGCGAAGGGAGCGTACATCGCAGTGGCGGAGACGGCGCCGCTCGATTTGATCATCATGGCCACGGGCAGCGAATTGCAGCACGCCATTGCCGCGGCCAAAAAGCTCGGGCCGGCCACGCGCGTCGTGTCGGTGCCCTCCTTCTTCCGGTTCGATCATCAGCCGGAGTCGTACCGCGAGGAGGTGCTGCCGGGCAGTTGCCGGCGCCGGGTCGCGATTGAGGCCGGCGTAACCGCGCTTTGGTACAAATACGTGGGCCTGGATGGCAAGGTGATCGGGATCGACCGCTTCGGCCTCAGCGCTCCGGGCAATATCGTCATGGAGACGCTCGGCATTACCGCGGATTCCGTCATCAAGGCTGCCGAGAGCCTGCCGGAACCGGCGATGGCTTCGTGACGCCCGCGCTCTGAGACAAATCCCCGTGAAGGGCTTGGCGGTTTATGTGGCCGCCACAGCCCAATATCTCGCGCGCCCCTGCCCTGGGTATCCGGCAATCCCGGAACTTTGCGAAACTTGGCCGTCGCCGCCCTAAAATTGGGACTTGAAAAGGGCTGAAAGGATGCGAAAATCCAGATTCTCGACAAACCATATAGAGAATTAGGATCAATGACGCTCCAAGCCGATAAAATCTCCTCCGACGAGGTCCACGACCTTGCCGCCCGCTTTGAGACGGCGGAGGTGGAAGATATGCTGGGCTGGGCGTGGGAGCGCTACGGGAGCCGGGCGGCGATTGGGACCAGCTTCCAGGGAGCGGGGCTGGTGATGATCCACAAGGCGGTGCAGGCGGGCCTGCCGCTGCCGGTATTCACGCTGGATACGCAACTGCTTTTCCCGGAGACGATGGAATTGAAGCGGCGGCTGGAGGGATTCTTTGAGATTCAGATCGAGTCGGTTCTGCCGGAGCAGACTCCTGAGCAGCAGGAGAAAGAATACGGGCCGGAACTCTGGAACCGCTCGCCGGACCTGTGCTGCACCATGCGCAAGGTCCTGCCGCTGCAAAGGAAGCTCGAGACGCTGTCGGTATGGGCCACGGGATTGCGCCGGCAGCAATCCGACACGCGGCAGAAGACGCAGGCGCTGGAGCTTTATCACTTTGACGTGCTGCGGGACCATTACATCCTGAAACTCAACCCGATGGTAAACTGGACGCGCGAGGCCATATGGGAGTACATCGGCGCGCACAAGATCCCGTACAACCCATTGCACGAGAGGGGCTACCGCAGCATCGGCTGCTGGCCGTGCACGCGGGCGATCGGCCAGGGCGACGGCGAGCGCGCGGGCCGCTGGACGGGATTCGACAAAAGTGAATGCGGCATTCACACTTTTCTCGGCGACAACATATAAATACCAACCCTTTTTTCCCGACGGATGAAACATGCAGACCATCCCGCCTACGGCGGGCTTTACCCCGCGCCGGCCACCCCTGAAACCCCCGCCTTCTTCCCGGAGAAGATTTCGCGGGCGGATAACGCCCACCTCGACGCGCTGGAGTCGCAGAGCGTGTTCCTCATCCGCGAGGCATTTCACTATTTCAAGAACATCTGCATGCCGTGGAGCATGGGGAAGGATTCCAATGTACTCATCTGGCTTTCAAAGAAAGCGTTCTGCGGGCACATCCCGTACCCGCTGCTGCACATCGACACGACCTATGAATTTCCCGAGATGCTGGATTACCGCGATTGGGCGGTAAAGCATCACGGGCTGAACCTGATCGTCAAAATCAACGAGGATGCGCGCGCCGGCCGTGGCGCTTATGGAGAGCGCGGGTCGATCG
The DNA here is from genome assembly GCA_036266845.1 of Chthoniobacteraceae bacterium. Classification (GTDB taxonomy): domain Bacteria; phylum Verrucomicrobiota; class Verrucomicrobiia; order Chthoniobacterales; family Chthoniobacteraceae; genus DATAXI01. Next base: position 12,864 of record DATAXI010000126.1, read on the forward strand.
GCTACGATACTTCCGACCCCGTCACCGTAACGCACGAACTGAAGACCGTGGCGCTGCAGCAGGTGATGGCGGAGCACCAGTGGGACGCCTTGATCACCGGCATCCGCCGCGACGAGGATCCGACGCGCGCGAAGGAGCGCTACTTCAGCCCGCGCACGAAGGATTTCGAGTGGGATTACAAGGATCAGCCGCCGGAATTCTGGAATCAATTCACGACCAGTTGCGCGCCGGGCGAGCACGTGCGCGTGCAGGCCCTGCTGGACTGGAGTGAGCGCGATATCTGGATGTACATCCAGCGGGAAGGGATCCCGATCCCCAAAATGTACTTTGCGCGGGATGGCGGCGACGGGAAGAAGTACCGGTTCCGTTCGCTCGGCTGCTGGCCCATCACCAAGCCGGTGGAGAGCCCGGCGGACACCATCGACGCGATCATCGACGAACTGGCCACCACCCGCACCAGCGAGCGCGCCGGCCGCGCCCAGGATCACCACGAGCGCAATGCCATGCAAAAACTGCGCGCCAAAGGATTCATGTAACCGGCTGGCGATTCATGCTGCCGGCTGGTAAAACCGCACCCTTTCATCTTACGCTTTCATGACCACTACCTTGACGGAACCCCCCGCCATTACCGAGGCCGCCGCTGCATCCCCGCAGCACCGGGCCAGCCATGCGCCAGCCGCCGCCGACCGCCTGAAGGTGGTCTTTGTCGGCCATGTCGATCACGGCAAGTCCACGCTCATCGGGCGCATTTTTCACGATACCCACTCGCTGCCGGACGGGAAGGTGGAGCAAATCCGCAAGGCATGCCGCGAGGAGGGGATGGAATTCGAGTACGCCTTCCTGCTGGATGCGCTGCTGGAGGAGCAGGAGCAGAACATCACCATCGATACGACGCAAATCCAGTTCAAGACGGAGAAGCGGCCTTACGTCATCATCGATGCGCCGGGGCACAAGGAGTTCCTCAAGAACATGATCACCGGCGCGGCCAGCGCGGACGCGGCGGTGCTGCTCATCGCGGCGAATGAAGGGGTGCGGGAGCAGAGCCGGCGGCACGGTTACCTGCTGAGCCTGCTGGGAATCCGGCAGGTGGTGGTGGCGGTGAACAAGATGGACCTGGTTGATTACCGCGAGGAGACGTTCCATGAGGTGGTGGCGGAGTACAAGGCGTTCCTCGCGCAGATCGGGCTGGAGGCGCGCACCTTTGTGCCCATTTCCGCGCGCGCGGGTCACAATGTGGCCGCGCGCTCTCCCGAGGTGATGCCGTGGTATGACGGCCCGAGCATTACGGAGATGCTGGACCAGTTTGAGCCGCCGAAAGGGCTGGCGGAGCTGCCGCTGCGATTTCCCGTGCAGGATATCTACCGGTTCGACAATCGCCGCATCATCGCGGGGCGCGTGGAGTCGGGCACGTTGAAGGTGGGCGACCAGATTGTTTTCTCGCCGAATAACAAGACAAGCGTCGTGGCGAGCATCGAGCGCTGGAGCGCTCCGGTGCGCGAAGAGGCGCACGCGGGCGAGTCCGTGGGCATCACGCTCACGGAGCAGATCTTCGTGGAGCGCGGCCACGTGGCCTCGCATGCGGCGCACGCCCCCATCGAGTCAAACCGGTTCCGCGCGCGCATCTTCTGGATGGGCCGGCGGAATCTGAGCTTTGGCCAGCGCTTCAAGCTGAAGCTGGCGACGCAGGAGCTGGATGCGGAGATCGTCGGCATCGACCGCATCATCGACGCCTCCACGCTCGAGACGATCACGGCGGACCGCAGCCACATCGCGCGCAACGACGTCGCAGAAGTGGTCATCCAGACGCGCGGCGCGCTGGTGATGGATAATCATGACGAGAACCCGATCCTCGGGCGGTTCGTGATTGTCGATGAGCGGCATGTCTCCGGCGGCGGCATTATCTTCGGCGGCGCTTATACGGATCGGGGACGCATCAAGAGCTCCAACATTTTCTGGACGGAAGGCGTGGTCACCAAGGAGCACCGCTTCCTGCGCAACGGGCATCGCGGCTCGGTGGTCTGGCTCACGGGCTTGAGCGGCGCGGGTAAATCGACCATCGCGCAGGCGCTGGAGCGGGAACTCTTCAACCGCAACCTCCACGTGTACGTGCTGGACGGCGATAACGTGCGGCACGGGCTCAACTCGAACCTCGGATTCTCGCCGGAGGATCGCGTGGAGAACATCCGCCGCGTGGCGGAAGTCTCCAACCTGATGGCCGACAGCGGCCTCGTGGTGGTGACGGCGTTCATATCGCCCTACCGCTCGGACCGGCGCCGCGCGCGGGAGATCGCGCTGGAAGGCGGCAATGATTTCGTGGAGGTCTTCGTCGATGCGCCGCTGGCGGTATGCGAGCAGCGCGATCCGAAACAGCTCTACAAGAAGGCGCGTGCCGGGCAGATCAAGGATTTCACCGGCATCGACGCGCCTTATGAGGCGCCGGAGGATCCGGAAATCGTGACGCACACGGCGGATCACACGCTCGAGGAGAGCGTGGCGACCATTCTGGAGGTGCTGCTTCCCCGCCTCAAGGGGGACGAAGTTACGATGCCGTCGATCTGACCCAGCGAAACTCCGCGGCGATGCTCTCCTCGATGGAGGTGGAGCGGAGCGCCGGCGGCAGGACATCCCAGGTGTAGGTTTCGATTTCCAGGTGGTTCGCCGGATCGCGGCAGATGTGGCGCAGAAATTCCGGCGTCAGCAGTGTGCCGGTGGATTGCAACGGGCCATCGCCGGGATAGTGAAGCGGGACGTGGAAGTGCACGCGCACCTCCCTCGCGCCACTCGCGGGCAGCGCATCGAGCGCCTGCGGGAGATCGGTCCAGCCCAGGATTTCGCCCGTCCCGGTCCTAGCCTTGACCTGGTGGAGATAGACCGGCTCCACGAAAGGACGCAGCGCGTCGATGGTGGATATATCGGTGCGGAGCGCGGAGGAGATTTGGATTTTCGGGACGCGAATCCCGGCGGCCTCGTACCGGTGGAGGCATTCCAGCGGATCCTCGAACTGGAGCGCGGCGTGGCAGGTATCCAGACAGACGCCCAGGTGATGGCGGATCAGTTCACGCGCTTCGGATTCTGCAACGCCAAGTTTTCCGGCAAGCATCGCGGCGCCTTGCCGGAAGAGGTGATGGGTGAAGAATTCGATGGTTTCCCCGGTGGTTTCCAGGAGGCACCCTGGCTCGGGCTCGAGGGTGAGGAGAATATTTTTCGCCGCGGTGGCCAAGTGCGCGACGCAATCGGTGAGATGGTCGAGCATCGGGGGGATTTCGGGGCGCCACGCCTTCCAGGAGCAAGGGACGGTGGAGATCGTGCCGGTATCCGGCGTGAGCGCGGTCAAAATATCGGCAAGGCGGTTCGTGTAATCGCGCCGCAGCGGCGAGCGCCAATCCGGCGCGTACACATTTTCCTTCACCGCGCCGCCGTGGAAGCGGCCATACGGGAAGCCGTTGATGGTGAAAGCGAACAGGTTTTCCGATTCGAGGAACGCGCGCAGTTCCGCGATGTTTAATGCTTCCGCCGCGGCGGCGCCGAGCCGCATCCCGAGGCCGAAAGGCTCGCCGGGAGAAACCAGATCGCGCACCGCGAGCACCGTGGTGCGCAGCGTGGCAAAATTCTCCGCCCACGTTTCGCCACGGTGGATATTGAGGCAATAAGTAAGCAAAGCGTTATGGCCTGGGAGCCAGCGAGCGCAGGCGCCGGAGGGATGACTGGATGAGGTTCGTATCCACCTGGCTCTCCTCGCGGCGGGCGCCGAGGCCGTGGGGGAAGGTGAGGCACAGCTCGCCCCCCAGGTGCTCCTGAAATTCGCGCAGGCCGTCGAAGAGCGCGGGGTCGGATAATTCCTCGTGCCAGAGCGGGAAGCCGCATTGCGCCAGCGCGCGGTGGATGCGGAGGAAATCGTCGTCGCGAATCCAGCCTTGCGCGGCGGCGTAGGCGGAATCGAGCGCGATGCCGGTGGCGACGGCGTCCCCGTGGCTGATGCGAAATTCGGAGAGCAACTCCAGCTTGTGCGCGGACCAGTGGCCGAAATCGAGCGGACGCGCGCGGCCCATCTCGAACGGGTCGCCTCCGGCGCGGATGTGTTCCAGGTGCAGCTCCGCGCAGCGCTGGATCAGGTGGCGCATGGGGCCGTGCTTGCGCTCGCGGAAAGCGGCGGCGTTTTCGCAAAGGAAATCCAGGAACGGGCGCTCGCGGATGATCGCCACCTTGAACGCCTCGGCGACACCGCCGCGCCACTCCCGATCCGCGAGCGTGGTGAGGAAATGGAAATCGTTCAGCACGGCGAAGGGCGGCGCGAAGGTGCCGATGGCATTCTTGCCGCCCGCGAAATTGACGGCGGTTTTTACGCCCACGCCGCCGTCGCATTGCGCGAGGGCGGTGGTGGGGATGCGGACCACGCGCAGGCCGCGATGCACCAGAGACGCGGCAAAACCGGCGGCATCAAGCACCGCGCCGCCGCCGGCGATGAGGACAAAGGCGTGCCGGTCAAGGCGCAGCCGCAGCATCTCCCCGATGAGGGCCTGCGTGCCGGGCCAATCGTTCTTTGCACGCTCGCCGCCGTCGATGATGCGCGGCGGCGCTGCGAGCGTGATATTCCAGTTGCGGCACCAGGCGGCGGCGCTGGCGGCAAGGCCGGGCGTCGCGGCTTCCGCGCCGGAATCGATGCAAATCATCGCGCGGGGCGGCTGCGAATCTCCCAGCCGCAGGAGTGCGCTGTGGAGCGCGGCGTTATCCGGCGAGAAAATCCGCTCGGTAAAGATGACCGGAAAGTCGAACGGGACCACGATGCGTTGATCGACGCGGGCGCTCATGCGTGGGAATCGAGCCACGCCTTGGTAAAGCGGGCGACGTCGAGCATCGATGCGGGCTCCGCGGCGAAATCGAGCGAGGTGTTCCACGCCACCCGGTCGCCGGGGCGTCCGTGCGAGCCGCGGATGCGGGTGGTATCCATGCTCACGCTGGGCGGCGGCCAGCCAAAGAAAAGCTCGCAGGGATCGTAGCCGGGTTTGTTGTGGATATCGACGTGCGTGGCAAAGTCCGGCGCCTGCTTCCGCTGGGTCCACCAGGGATAGGCAAACCATTGGCCGGATTGCGCGATGAGGAAGAGATCGCCGCCGCGTGGATGATCGATGCCGTGGATGGC
>DATAXI010000145.1:0-19710 GCA_036266845.1 Chthoniobacteraceae bacterium
CGATTTTTGCGGAACCAGAACCGATGAACGTGCGATCATCCTGCCGGCGATGGGCCACCCAGCCGCGGCTCTGGCCGGCGCGGATGGTTGCAAACACCACCATTGCAACCGGGTCCGGATGCAGGCCCCAGGAGGTGCGCCATGCTTCGGACAACTCTCCGCGCTCATCCGCGTGCGTCTCCGGATAGTGGATTTTCACGCCTTCGATGGGATGCGGCGAAACCCGCGCCGTCTCCTGGGTTGGTGCGCCGCCTGTCATTTCATGCGGCCACGGCTTTTCCATCCGCCATCGCAACGCGCCGGACCGCGCGGGCGATCCATCGCTTCGCCTGCCATTTGGCTTCGCGTGCGCGCAGCCAGAGGTAGCGGCCATCCAGCATATTCCATCCCGGGCGTCCCAGACGGCTCCGGTGGATATCCAGGCATTGCTCCGTCATCCGGTGAAACAGCACTTCCGGCGCGAACCATTCCAGCCATTCGCGCCGCGCCGCGGCAGCCATCGTTTCAAATTCCGGTTCGCGTTCTTCGAGAATCGCGGGGATGCGCGTTACATCGCGCTCGCCGATGGTAATGGAGCATCGATTCCAGTCCGGACCGGCGGGTGGGACCCATTGGTCGCTGATGATCACCGGGACGCGCGCCGCGGCCATGGTCTCGAACAGGCGGAAAGAGCTGACCCCATCGCCGCGCGGACAGAGGACGAATTTCGACCGTGCGGCCACTTCGGCGTAACGTTGTTTCCGGCGTTCGGTTTCCTCGTTTGGGAAATAAAAGAAATTCACGCCGCTGGTGTCCTCGACCAATGCGCGCGGATGGGAAAGCGCGAGGATCGCCTGGCGCAGAGCCGGTCCGCGCCGGCCGAGAAAGGAGAAGAGCAAATCCGGCGCAACCGTCTCGCGCCAAACCTCGAGCACCTGCGGATTTGGCAGGCTCACGTAAGCGCAGGATCGTTGCCGCGTGGCATTGAAGGCCTTGCGCGGCATGCTCACATAGAGGCCGGGCATCGCGCACCACGGTTGGTCCTGCTCGTTGTAAAGATAGGTCTTGTCGCGGTGGCGCATCGCGACCGGGTGGCGGCGGATCGCGTTGAGGCCAATATCGCCGGGGTGCATGTTGGCATCGAGAAAGAGGATGAGATCCGCGGTCTCCGGGTCATCGGTGAGCGTGTGGATCCGGAACCGATCCTTTGAGGCCAAATGCTCCAGGTGGGGAATGTAAGTCGCCTCCCGCTCCGGAAACGCGCTGGTGAGAAATACCTTCATTGCGGCGCAATCGTTCGTGATTTTTTTACAGGCGCACCCAGTCGTCCGGGACGGGGTCATCCATTTCATCCAGCTTGTTGCCCCATCGTTTCGGCGCGACGACGATCTTCTCCGCGCCGCCGGCCAGCCACGCGCCCCACCAGCTAAAAGTGCTGTTGGCGATAATGAAGTGGCGGCAGGCGCGCATCAGGCGCAGGTCTTCGTAATTTTGCCTTCCCACGTTGTGCGTCACGTAGTGCGTGGGCGCGGGAAACTTCAGGCATTCCTGAACCCAGCCGGGATCGTCGGAGAAGACGAAGACCTTGGGGTTCGCGACGCGGGCGGCGATGTAATCGAACGCCGCTTTGTAATAATCGAGACTGCAAACGCCGTGGCGCTCATTGGTTTCCAGCACGGAAACGTAATCCCCGCGGCGCACGTGGACGCAAATCGCATCGCACGCTTCGATTTTTTCCAGCATCCGCTGGTTTTGATCGGCGGGAGGCGCGAGAAAGGTGAACTGGCTGCGGATCGAGGAAGCGACATCTTCGAAATATTTTGCCGAAGCCCAGGTGCCGGCGAGATAGATGTGGCCGATTTCATTGAAGATGCCCGGCTGATAGCCCCTGTATTGATCTTCCACATATTTGAACCAGCGGCTGACGATCGGGCTGAACACCGTCTTGAAACTCCTGGCCGCGGCGCCGGTCTGCGCATCGATGGGCCGGATGATCCGGATAAGACGCTCGCCCCAGCGCTTCTCCCGGTTAGTCCAGGGCCGGCCGGTAATCCTGAAATGATGCAGCTCGTAAGGACGATTGACATCGAGGTCGCAGCGCAGCGGATCGAGCAACAGCGGGCTTTTTAACTTGTTCGCGGCAGCAAACCCGGCCGCGTATTGGAAAAGCTGGTTGCCCAGGCCTCCCCACAATCGAACGATGACCATAATTCAGGGCGACGCGGTATTTAGCAGATCGCCGGAGAGAAGGGCGGCTGCCGGCTCCGGCGCGGAAGCGGCCTTGTGGATGGAGCGCATCCGGGTCTGGAAGATCGAGCACACCGCCACGATCCACAGCGCGACTCCGATCAGGAAATAACCCGAGACGAGGAGCGAGCCAAGACCGTCCTGATGTTGCAATAGGCCGTCGCCGGAAGTTGGCCACGGACGGGTGAAGAGCGCGTAAAGCACCACGCCCGCAATGGAAATGCGCGTGCGCCATCCGGCGGTGTCTGCCTTGGGCAGCGTGAGCAGCGTCCAGAGGAGCGGCAGGGCGAGGATGTAATACTCATCATGGCAAAGCGGCGAAACCAGCGGCACGGAAAGCAGCGCCATGCCAAACCAGAGGCGCGCCTCGTAATCGGTGAGGGGATCGCGCCGGCTCCACAGATACACGAACATCGCGCCCACCACCGCGTAGCCGAGCCCGATGAAGCCATAATAAAGCACAGGGCTTGTGCTCCATGCGTGGACGTGTGGATTCGCCTGAAAATGCAGCCGCGCAAAACCGGTGATCGATTGCGACACGAGGAAACGCTGCTCCGCATTCGAGGCCGTGGCATGGACAAAGCGGGACCATTCCCCCAGGCCGCGAGGCGCGAAGAGGGCGAGCAGTCCAATCGCGTAAGCGCCGAAAGCCCACCCCGCCGCCTTCCAATCCCGGCGCATCAGCGGATAGATCAGGATGCCGAACATCCAGACTTTCACCAGTGCGGCGAGGGCGATCAGGACACCGGCGAGCCCGCTGCGCTCGCGCCGTTCCGCCCAGAACATTCCGCAGGCCAGCATAAGCAGCGCATTGTTGATCTGGCCGAGGCCAAAGTTGAAGACCATGGGCCAAAAATGAAAGCTGACGAGGACCATGATGCATGCCGGCGCTACCTCGTCCGGTTTCAGCGGCACAGCCCCGGCGTAAAAGAGAATGGCCAATAGCAGGCAGGCGGCGCTGGCGGCGAAGCAGACCTTGAGCGCATCATTGAAGGGAAGGCGGGCGACGGGTCGCAGCACCTCGGCAACCAGCGGCGTGTAAATGTACGGCGTCTTCCCTTCTCCGGAGCCGGTGATCGTGTAAAGTTCCTCGCCCTTGTTGAGCCGCTCGGCGGCGTTGTAAAGGACGCGGAAATCCCATCCGGTAATGGGCGAGCCGGAATTCAGCGCACCCTTGTAAGCCTGTGGCAGCAGGAGCCAGAGCACGAGCGTCAGCAGGAGGATGTTCTGCCATCCCGCCCGCCGCGAGCGGTGCCGGGGGGCGGTTTCTTCCACGGCGATATCAGTATGGTTTTCCATCAGGTTTCCGCGAGGCTGTGTCGTCCCTTCCGGACGTTCAGCGACAATCTTTCAAGAGGCCCTTCGGAGGCTTGCCAATGCCTGCGCTTGGCACGGATGCGCAGCAGGGAAACGAACATCCGGACGGTATCGCCGAGGAATGAAACCTTGCTGCCCGGGATGTCCTTCCAGTCGATTGGCACCTCTTCGATCGACATTTCCGCATCCACCAGCGCTGCCAGAAGTTCCACGTCGAAGGCGAACCGCTTTTCGGTGATCACCCCGCGCACCGCGCGGTAGGCCTCGGCGGAGACGATCTTGAAACCGCATTGCGAATCGTAAACGCCGGAATGAATCAGCGTGCCCACCAGCGTCGCGTAAACGCGGCCCAGCAGGTGGCGCGACATTTTCCTCTGGACGGCGCGGCCAAGCAATTTGATGCGCGACGCGAAAAAGCAATCGCGCTCCCGCGAATCTTCCGCCACGGAGCGGAGCACGCGGGCGATTTCGCGTGCCGGCGTCGCCCCATCCGCATCCGCAAAGCAAAGCCACCGCGCGGGCGTCTCCGAGGCCCAGCCGGCCATGATCGCGCCGCCTTTCCCCTGGTTTACCGGCAGCAGGAGCGGCGGCAGGATTACCGGATGCGCTTTCGCCAGCGTCTCCACGGCCCCCGCCACCTGCTCGCACTCGGATTTTCGCGATCCATCATCCACCACCAGAATGCGCGCCAGGAAGGTTTCCGCCTCCAGTTCGCGCGCCAGCGCCTCCAGGAAAACGGGGAGCCTCCGGCTTTCTTCGAACGCGGGAACGACGAGCAGAAAGTCGATCATGATGGATTGAATCCGGGGCCTCGCGAGGCCAGGTCAGGCGTAAAAGCGATTTTTCAGAAGGATGTCGTTGCCGTAGTTGTGGACTACGGAAAAATTCGAGAGCAATTTCAGCAGGCCCTTGAGATCGGCCTGGCCTTCGTACAATTCGGAGTTGTTGTACTCGGTATAAATGTAGCGCGTCTTCTTCAGCGCCTCCGTTCCGCCGGCGATCAGGTCCGCCTCGGCGCCCTGCACATCGGCCCAGATGAGGTCGATGTGATCAACCCCGTTTTCCATGGTCCAGGTATCGAGCTTCTTCGTTTTCACCGCCACGGTCTTGTCGAATGTGCACCAGGGATGCTCGTCGATGTGCTTCTTCGGCTTCCGGAGCGATCCGGAAAGGTCCCATCCCTCCGAGCAATAGCCGCCGGAGTCCGGAGTCGGATTCACGCCATTGCTCGCATGGAATTCCGCAACGCCGTCGATGTTGGAAATCGCCACGTCGAAGAGCTTTGCCCGCGGATCAGTGATCTTCTCCATGTACCGGGCGCGGGCGCGCGGGTCCGGCTCGAAACTGTAAACGTGACCCGCCTTGAAGAGGCTCAGCAGATGGAGCGTATCGGCGCCGTCGTTGCACCCGATATCGAGGATCACCGGGGCTTCCGTGCCGAGCAATCCCGTAAGGACGCCTTCGTCGTAAATGGAGCCGCGCGTCAGCGGCGGCTCGCCGCGCATGATGCGTTTGACATCGTGCACGAGCCGGGTCACTCCCGGCACCTTCCGCAATTCCTGTTTGACCAATGTTAGCATAGGTTTTCTCCGTTTCGACAGGGGGGCTGATTTTTTTTGACGCGCAGCGATTACGCGGCAGCCAGCGCCGGGTTCCGTCTGGCAAGCGCATCCCGGTAAATGCGGTTGTATTGGTCGGCAATCACCGGCCAGGTAAAAGCTTCCACCGCCTGGCGGCCGGCTGCGCCATATCGCTCGCGCAAGGAGGGGTCGCCGGCGGCTTTTGTGAGCGCCGAGGCGAGTGCCGCCTCGTCTTCCGGCGGAAAAAGCAGGCCGGTCTCACCCTCCGCGACAATCTCGGGCACGCCGCCGGTGCGGGATGCGATCACCATTTTTCCCGCGGCCATCGCCTCCAGATTCACAATGCCCAGCGGCTCCATGCGCGAGGGGAGGACGAAGCACTCGCATCCGCGAAAGAGCGCGGCAGCCTTCGTGCGGTCCGCGCGGCCAATCAATTGCGCGCGCTCCCCCAGGCCGAGTTTGGATGCGAGCTTCTCCAGAGGCTCGCGTTCCGGACCTTCCCCCGCGATGAGCAGCTTCCATCCGGAGATATCCGCCTGCGCGAAGGCCCGCAGCAGGATATCGAAGCCCTTTTGCGGCACCAGACGGCCGATGCCGAGGATGTACGGCGCATCCTCCGTGTGGGGCGCGGCGCCCTCGAAGTTCGAGAGATCGATCCCGTTGTAAACCACGCCGGCCCGCGCGCCAAAAGGCGTGCCCCAGTAGCGCTCCATGTCATCCAGCGTATGGCGCGAGCATGCGGTGATGTGATCCGCCTTCGCCAGCAGATCGCGCAGGACGCCGTTCATGAATGGGGAGCGCTGGTAAAGCTGCCCGGCGTCCATCGTCCGCTCTCCCTGCGTGGTGACGATGAGCGGCAGCCGCAGTTCCCGTGCGGCGATGTGCGCGTAAAGGCCGTTGGAACTGACGCACTGGACGTGCAGCAAATCGATGCGGTGTTTCTGGAGGATCTCGATCATCTCCTGGCAAATGGCCCGGTGCGTGAGCCGGTAATTGATGCGGCCCTTGAGGCCTCCCTCCGGCGTTCGCATGGCCAGTCGATAGACGGGCGTCTTCTCATAGAGTTGTTCCGGCGGCAGGGAGCGCGGCCAGCGGTTGGTCAGGATGATGGGCTTGATTCCCCTTGCCCGATATTCCGCCGCAAGCTGGCGCACGGCTTCCTCCACACCGCCGACATGCGGGTAATATGCGCTGGCGAAAATCGCGACGTTCATAACCTGGATGAGCCTGGATTAATGGAAACCGGCGCCTATGCCGGACGGGCCACGACGAGCATCACGTCGCCCAGCACCGGTTGATCGCCAATGCGGTAGAGCATCCCCTCGTGATCGAGCCTGCCCGCGGAGAGCGTCTTGATGAGAGCGCGGACCCATGCGAAGCGATTGCCAAGCGGGACGTAGGTCTTCATCAGGATGAATCGCGCGAAGAGCTTCACGATCTCCCGCGCGCGCTGGATCCATTCGCGATACCAGACGGGGTGCCAGTAGCGCGGCTCCGAGAAGCGTTCCAGCCGAAAGCCGGCCTGCTCGAGGGCGATTCTCATCGACTTCTTGGTCCAGTAGAACGTGTGGCTGATCACGAGCTGGCGCCAACTGAGACCCCAGAAGGAGGCGCAGGTGCTGCCGATATCGCACGTGGCCATCACGAGGTAGCCGCCTGGTTTCATCAGGCCGCGCAGCCGGCGCAGATCGCCCACGGGATCGTAAAGATGCTCGATGACATCCGTATTGATAATCACATCGAACTTCTTGTCGCCGAAGTCCGCTTTCTCGATCGTGCCGAGCTGCACGGGCAGTTTCAGCGTGGATGCGGCGTATTTCTGGAATTTCGGAGAAGCCTCGATGCCGTGCGCATCCCAGCCCATTTCCCGCGCCGCATGCAGCACCCAGCCGGCGGCGCAGCCGATCTCCAGCATCGAGCCCGGCTTGCCATTGAGCAATGTCAGGTTGCGGGCAAAGCGCGCCCAGGCCTGGCGTCCTTTTTCCGGAATCTCGACGTAGTGAATCATCTCCCAGTCGCTCGGCTCCTCTTGATCCGCGTAGTAACGGAAAATCGATTCCTTGGACGGGCAGGGGTTGGGATATTGGACGCTGCAACCGAGACAGCGGCAGATGCGCCACGCGGGCACATCCAGGTTGAAATCGAGCGGAAACCCGTTGCCCTTGAAGCCGGAATGCTTCGGGAACGGCACCTGAAACAGCGGCTCAAATTCAGCGCTGCCGCAGATGGGACATACATCGCCGGAGCTGCCGGCGGCCGGAGCTATGACGGATTCATGCATCAATTCGACACTCATAGAATGGCTCATACGGCGGTACAAGGCAGGTCCACGGACGAGGCAGGCGAAGCATAGAGTGCCTCATAGAGAGAGCAGACGCGATGCCACGCAAAATCCCTGGCGCGCTCCAGCCCGGCGGCCCGGTAACCGGCACGGAGCGAATCGGAAGTGAGCAGCCGGACGAGTTTCTCCCCCAGATGCGCATCGGCGGCCAGCACGCCGGCCCTGCCTTCCTGCAGCACCTCGCGCGCGCCGATGTTCGGTGTTGCCACCACGGGCGTGCCGGAGGCCATCGCCTCGATGTACGGGACGCCAAATCCCTCGTAGGTGCTCGGCAGGCAGAAGACCCAGGCGCGCCGGTAAAGATCCGTCAGGGTCTCGAAGGAGACGCGCCCAAACCACCGGACTCCGTCGCCGGAAACCGGTTCCTCGCAGACAGCCCAGAATTCCGCTCCCGGCACCCGGGGCCGGATTTCGCGGTTGAAAATATCGAGCAGCATTGCGCCGCGCTTGCGATTGGTCATGGTGCCTACAAAGAGAAGCGACGGCGCGGAACTCTTCTCGCCTCCGGGGGAGAAGGCGGCGAGATCGACGCCGTTTGGGATCACTCGTTTCACGAACGGGATGTAGCGCCGCGTGTTTTCCGAGACGGCGACCAGCTCGTCCGGCAGAAAGCATGCATTGTACTCGCACGCGGCCAGCATCGCCATCCGCAGACGTGCGGATGCTCCGCGGGCGTGCAGCATTTCCGCAAAACAGGAGCCGTGAAAGGTGTGGATGTGGCGGGGCCGCTTGCGACCCCAGAGGAACCAGTCGTCCCCGTGCGCGTTGAGCACGTCGAAGCCGGAAAAGTCGTATCGGCGCAGGTCCCAGGCAAAACTGAAGGTCCGCAGCCGCTTGCCCGGAGGCACGATCACCACTTCGTACTCCGAATCCCCGGACGGGCCTGTCTGGCTGAAGACAGTCACCTCGTGGCCGCGCCGGGTCAGCTCATTGGCCAGGTAATGGACCTGGTAACCGACGCCGATTTTGCTTCCGCTGGGCAGATAAAGCGAGGTGATCGCGATTTTCAATGGAACGCCTCCTCGGGCTCTTCCACCCGGCGCTGGCCGGGGGCGGATTCAGATCCCGCGCCGCAAAGCTGCCGGAATATCCCTTCAAGGATTTCCGTCTTGGCCTTCCAGGTTTGCGTTGCGGCGCGACGGATGGATTTCAGCTTTTGCGCACGCAGCAATTCGGGATCGGACACCAGCGACCGCAAGGCTGCCGCGACGGATTCGAAATCCTCGGGCTCCACCAGTATGGCCGCGCCCCCGCTTGCCTCGGGCAGCCCGCCGCGTTTCGAGGCGATCACCGCGCAGCCGGAGGCCATCGCCTCCAGGGTGACCAGCGCGTATGGCTCCTGGGAGCGCGACAGGATGCAAACAATATCGTGGCCGCGCATCAGCTCGGGAATCCTGTTCCGGTTGACATGGCCGCGGTAATCCGCGCCGGCCACATCCATCTTGATCTTCAAAAGGCGAAAGTACGGGTCCTCCATTTCCCTGCCATGCCCGTAAAACCAAAGGCCGCCCGCGACCGTGAGCGTGACCGGGAGGCCTTCCTTCCTAAGCTGCGCCACCGCATCCGCGGCAATATCGGGACCCTTGTTTGGATCAATCCGGCCCACGAACAGCACGCGGACCGGGCTGGCCGCATCAAGGTAGGCGGCGCGCGGTTTGAAGGTGTCGATATCCACGCCGTTGCGGATGGGCGCCAGCTTTGCCGTGGGGACGGGATGCGCGCTCGCGGTCCAGTTGCGAATGTAATCCCCCAGCGGGAGAAAGGCGTCCACGGCGGCGAGCGCCTTCTTCTTGTCGCGCTGAACGGTGCGCGTCTCATTGTGAAGCATCAGCGCCACTTTGGTCCGCGGCAGCGCCTGCTTGATGTAGCGGGCGCTCACGAGATCGTTATGAAGGAGCACCACGTCCGGCGCGGGAGAGAGCCGCGCCAGCGCGCCTTTGAAGGAGCGCATGTAGTACTCGTAGTAAGGGTAGTCCCAGCTATTCATCTTTCGCCGCAAATCCGAGATGCGGCGCTCGATAAAGCTAAGGCTGTCCCGCGTGCGGACAGCGAGTGGGACCACCTCGCCCTCGCGATAGGGCTCGTCCCCATTGAGCGCCGTGAGCACGGTCACGCGGTGGCCCATTGCCTCCAGGTTGCGGGCGTACTCCATGGTGACCGCGGCAATCGCCCCGCCGGAAACCGGCGAGTAATACTCGATCTGCATGTTGAGCAGGCAAACGTGCATGGGCGGAGAAATCAGGAGAGCGGAGCCGCGGAGCCGACGGTGGCGATGGGCGGTTCCGAAGGAACGGAGCCGCCTTCCAGACTCTGCCGGATTTCCTCGCCCTCGCGGTCATGCCGCCGCGGGTCCGCGCCCAGGCTCAGCCGCAGCAGGCAGCCGAGACAGCAGCCGGCGACGCCGCCGGCGATTCGCGAAAAGGCCAGCAGGAAGCCGCCGCCCACGCGCCGGATAAAATCCTGGATGGCGCTCAGCACCAGCCAGGCGACCGCGCCCCAGAAGAAGCGGCTGAAAAATCCGTAATTGACGATGAGCAGCATCAGGTAATTCCGGTAACCGAAAAGCTCGTATCGCAAATCGAACCGGCGTCCCTTGAATTGCGGCGCGCCCTTGTGCTCGACGCATGCCGCCGGGTTGAAACGGATTTTATAGCCCAGCTTCTTCACCCGGAGGCAGATGTCCGTATCCTCGCATGAGCCGGAGTAGCCCGTGTAATGCTCGCGAAATCCGCCCAGAGCCGCGAGCACGTCGCGCCGGAAAGACATATTGCAACCAATGATGATATCGACGTCCACGATTCTCCCGGGGTCCGCGGCGAAGTTTTGGGTGATCAGGCCGTTGGCGCGAATCTGGCCGATCTCATCCACGCCCCGCGTGGCCTCATCCGGCTGGCCATTGAGCGCCCGGCCGCCAGCCGCGCCGATCTCGTCGCCGGCGTAGGTCGCCGCCAGATTCTCCAGCCATTGCGGCTCGGCAAACGAATCGTCGTCAAGAAACGCGATGACCTCGCCGGCCGCGTGTTTGAGGCCCAGGTTTCGCGAGGTGGTCATTCTGCCGCGCCCGCGATCGTTCCGCAGGTAGGTGACGCCGGGAAAATCGGCGGCCACCAGTTTTGCCGTGGCGTCATCGACCGAGGCATCGACCACGATGATCTGATGCGGGAGCTTCGTCTGCGCAAGAAGACAGCGGATGCAGCGGCTGACGTAGTCGGGCCTGTTGAGCGTGATGACGATGACAGATACTCGCATGGTGGGACGGCTCCGGGGAGGAGATGCGTGGTTACTCGCGGACCGGCAGTGCAAAGGTTTGAAAGCGGCCGCCCGGATTGTAAACTGCCCGTTCAGGCCGCTTCCCGGCCAGGAGCGAGGAGTAGAGCCTGTGGAAAGCCTCGGCGATCACCGGCCAGGAAAAATCCAGCGAGCGCGCGCGCGCCGCCTCGCGTTTTTCCGCCGCCAGGTGATGGTTTTCGCAAAGGTGTGAGATAAGATCGGCCATCGCATCGGAATCCCCCGGCGGCAGCATCCAGCCGCAGGATTCATCCACATAATCGGGAATTCCGCCCACGTGCGTGGAAATCACCGGCGTGCCGCATGCCAGGGACTCGAGAACGGCATTGTTTGCCGTTGCCTCCACGACCGGGAGCAGCAGCGCGTCCGCGCCGCGGTAAAGGCCCAGCAGCGCCTCCTCGCTGATGCCCGTGTGCAATCGAGTATTGCGGCACCCCGTGAGATGGCTCCGGCGCCACTCGGGCAGCACCACGTCAAATTCCACCTCCAGGCTCCTGTCCGCACAGGCGTCGATCACGCGATGCAGCACCTCCCAGTCGCGCATGCATTCGCCGACGGTCAGCAGCTTGAGCGTTCCATTGCCCGGCTCGCGATGCTCCGCAGGAGTGAACGCGCCGGTGTTGATCCCATGCGGGATGTAAAAGACCCGCTCGCCAAACCACTCCTGGAAATTCTCGATCTGCGAACGGGAAACGACCGCCGCGGCATCCAGCCCGCGCAGGTGGCGCTTGTGAAAGACTTCAAACCGGTCGCGAATGCGCGAAGGAGGCAGGTGGAAGCTGGCCATCAAAGGGCATCGCAGGCGACGGCGCCACCGCAGCAGCAGGTCGAGTTGTTCATCGCCATAAAGGCAGTGGACCAGATCCGCGCCGCCCCGCATCGCCATGCGGGCGATCCGCAACTCGGCCACCAGATCCTCCAGCCGGTAATCGACCAGGTATTTGTCCACGCGATTGAACCGCCGGAACAGCGAGCGCGCCACACCGGGAATCGCTCCGCGGATCGGCCGCGGCGAAACCAGATCGCCATCGAGATATTGCGCCAGCCTGTCATAGCCCCCGGCAGGGGTATGGTGCTCCCAGCGTCTGCCTAATATAACCAGATTCATGCTTTCGGGCTCTTAGCCAATGCTCTCCGTGGGATTCGCGAGAATCACTTCGGGAATCGATTCGCGATCCGGCGCGGCAACAGCGGCTCGCCTCTCCGGTTGATCCGGGCGGCTCAGGGCAATCAATTCCTCAACGGCTGCCGGAATTTTCGTAAACTTCAGCGCACGCCGGTGCGGGCCGCGCTCGATCTGGCTCATCAGCACGGCTCGCAAGGGCCTTTGCTTTGCCTGAAGCCATTTCTCCACCTCCGCCTGCCAATCGCGATGGCGCGCATGTCCCCAGGAGGCGAACTTGCTCCGGAGCCATGCTTCCGAACGGACAAAGGAAAAGTGGTACACCGCATGGCGCGCGGCGATCACACGGTCCACCTGGATGTGATTGGGCACCGCGACCGGACTGCATTTCGAACCCAGGTCCACATGGTAATGGCCCGTTTCCACCCGCCGGGCGTGGACCAGTTTGCTCCCGGCCCGGACGGCGAGCGGTCCGGGGTAGCCCGCGGCCCGCTTCCACCCGCGCGCACAGCCTTCCAGGTATCGGCGGCCGGAGAGGTGGTTATAGAGCCAGATCGCGGGGAAGTTCAGCGCCTCGCGCCCGGCGCGTTCCGCCCGCTCCAGGCAATCCTTGAATATTGGAAAATCCGCGACCACCTCGTCCGTATCGAGTTGGAGAACCCAATCCGCTCCGGCGGAGGCTTCGTTCAGCGCCTCCTGGCGTTGATAGGTGTCGTTCTCCATCGGGTCGTGATTGATCCGGGCATAGTGCCCCGGGCGAAAGAGCATCTTCCCGTCACGATCGATCGCGCGGAGCCGGCGCAGGCATTGCACGATGTCGATTGGCGCGCCGGTCCATCCGCGGCCGCTCGCATCGTAGGAGACGATGATCCGGCCGACGTGATCGTAATATGAGAGAACGCTTGCCTCGATCCACGCGGGATCGGCGGCCAGGATATAGGCGTTAAGCTTCATTCAATGAGTGCAGGCCGGTAGCTGGACGCCGCCCGCTTTTTTCTGCGGGCGCGATGCCGCGACGCGCAGCGCCTCGGCCAGCGCCTGCCAATGAGAGCGGCGCAAGAGCCCGCCGGGATGAACATAAAATGTGGCCGCGCAGAGCCCCAGCGCGCTCCAGAGGCTGTCGCGATTCATCCCATGAATGCCGCGGACCAGGCTCGCCGATGTCAGTTTCGCCATGCATTTGCGCGATGCGCGCCAGCGGCGGAAGGGAACCGGCTTGAGGCTGAACCGAAAGTTCTTGAGCACCACCTTGCGCGAGTTGCGATACATCCGCCACCAATTCCGCGAGGCGTTGCCCGCATGCACGCGGTACTTCAGCGCGCACCGGTTGATAAACTGGAACTTCCCGGCCTGCGCCAGCCGGATGTAAAGATCCCAGTCATCCGCGCCCCACACCCGCGGATCGAACCCGCCGATTTTCTTGAGCGTTCCCGCGTGGATGAGCGTCTGGCCCGGCGAGGATATCCAGGTGCCTCCGACAAAGTGATCGAGCACATTCCCGGAGGGCGCCAGGTGGATCGGCGGCGAATGCATGGCGGACCCGCCCACCCGCGCCGCGTATCCGTAAACCAGCACCGCGCCGGGGTTGTTTTGGAATGCGCTCATCTGCCATTCCAGCTTGTCGGGAGGCCAGAGGTCGTCATCGTCCACCAGCGCGATGTACTCGCCGCGCGCTTCATTGATCCCGCGATTGCGCGCCGAGGCCTGCCCGGCGTTTTCCTGCTCAAAGTAGCGGATCCGCCCTGTGGCAGCGAGGGGCCGCAACACTTCCGCCGTATCGTCCGGAGAGCCGTCATTGACCACGATCACCTCGAAATCCTGGAACGTCTGCGCGAACACCGACTCGAGCGTTTGCAGCACATACGCGGCATGCCGGTAGGTCGGGATGATGACGGAAATATGGGGATGAGTTTTCACGCGGGGTGCTGCGGAAAAGTGTCAGGTCAAATGCGCGCATGCGCGCGCGCGGATCGGGGTAGCAACCCCACGGCGCGCAGCGCGGCGCTCAGGTAATCGCGGGTCAGCACCAGGCGGGGCCGGATGCGCGCGACACCGGCCAGCGCCGTCAGCGCAGGCACCGGACGCCCCGCGGCGATGTGATTGCCCACCTCGCGCATCCCGTCGGCGGCCGTGAAGCCATTGACGAAACCGCGTGCCTGGCGGAAGAGCGGACGTGATTTCAGGGCGTTGCCCAGGTGCTTTTTCAAAACGCGCCGGGCGTTGGAATGCATTCTCAAAAAATCGCGGGAGGCGTTCGAGCCGTGGCGCCGGTAGGACAATGCCGGCAGCGGGCGGAATGCGAATTGCGTAACGTGGGCGAGCCGCAGCCACAGGTCCCAATCGTCCGTGCCCCAGATGGACGCATCGAATCCGCCGATTGCCCGGATATCCCTCGCGCGAATCAGCGCCTGGCCCGGCGATTGAATCCAACTGGTGCGCACAAAATCTTCGAACACCTGTCCGGAGGGCGCCGCGACGGGCGAAAGCATCGGATCGCCAATGTCTCCCTTTTGGCCGTAAACGACGCCGATGCCGTCGGATTCCCGCATCACCTCCACCTGCCAGCGCAGCTTTTCCGCGGGCCACAGGTCGTCATCGTCGAGAAAGGCGATGAACTCGCCCCGGGCTTCCGCGAGCCCGCGATTGCGCGCGGATGCCTGCCCCTGGTTCGGCTGCTCGAAGTACCGGATGCGGCCTGCTTCCGCCAGTGGGCGCAGCAGCGCCGCCGTGTCATCGGGCGAGGAATCATTAATGACGACGATCTCATAATCCGTGAAAGTCTGGGCGAAGACGGAGTCCAGCGTCTCCAGAACAAAGGCGCGATGATTGTAAGTCGGGATGATGACGCTGACAGCGGGCATGGGTGATCAGGCGCGGCGCGGCTGCGAGGCCACGGCGACGACGTAGCAGCATTTTTTCAATTGCGCGGGAGGCATGCGGCGCACGGTGTTGAGCACGAAGAAGCTGCCGAGGCGCGAGGTGCGCGTGAGGCAAAGCTCCACGACGCCGCTGCCGTACCGCTCGGCGGCGGCAAAGGTGCGTTCGGGATTGAAAAAGTTGCCCGCGATGCGGCAGAAGCGGCGGAGGCCGCGCACTTCCATCCAGCGCGGGACCGGCAGGCTTTGCCCATAAAGCTCCACATGGCCAAAGCGCTCCCGGAGGAGCTTCTCAAATTCCTCCACCGGCATCTCAGAGCAATGGAACGGATTGTGATCAAGGCCGTGACGGTACACGTTCAGGTTGGGCGTGGAGATTACCAGCATCCCGTTTTCATCAAGCACGCGCAGCGCTTCATCCAGAAAAGCGGCGGGATTTGGAACATGCTCGATGGTTTCAAAGGAAACCAGCAGGTCGATGGATTTGTCCGCGACGGGAATCGATTCGGCATCCCCGATGCGCGCATCGATGCCGTACCGCTGCCGCGCATGCTCCACGGCCTGGGCGGCAATATCCACGCCCACCAGGGATCGCGCCCCGGCCCGGGAAAGCGCCGCGCTGCCGTAGCCCTCGCCGCAGGCGATATCCAGCACCCGCTTCCCCGCCGCGCGGGCGCAGGCAAAGCGGTAACGCTCCACGTGCTCCCAAAACATATTCATGGAGCCTGGCTCGGGTATCGCCGCGGCAGGCACCATCCGTTCCCCTGTAAATTCCAGCTCGGTATTCATATCAAGCGAGCGCGGTTGAAGTGACACCAGGCACAACTTCCCAATCCGCGTGGATGACCACGGGGCCATACGCGGGATCGTGGCGTTCGCCGGTCTTGTAGAGGCTGTCCCACTCGACATCGAAAAAAGCCGCGCTATCGAGAGAATCGAGAAGGCCGCCGCCCGGCTCCGCGATGCTCACGCTCATGAGGTAACGGCCCGGGCCAAGGTTGACCTTGTCCAGCGTCATCATTGCCGTGAACGGCTCGGCATAGCGTCCGCTGTTCCCGATATTAAAATAGCTGGCGGCGGTGCCGATGCGGCGCCCGAGATGATCCTCGATTGCGATTGCCACGCGCGGATTCGCGATGGGACGCGGCGGCGCCACCTCGACAACAACCGAGATGGGCCTCGATGATGCGAACCGCGAGGAAGGACGGCCCCCATCCCCGATGAATGTCATGCTCTTGAGCCATGGCGCGCTGCGCCCGGCCCGCGCGGGGTGATCGCTGAGATCCACCCGCCCATCCATGGAGGAGATCCCCTCCGAGAGATACGCGGAAACCACTTCATCCACATCGCCGGATACGAGGATTTGTCCGCTGCGCAGCATAATGCCCCGAGTGCAGAGATTCTGGACGGCCGCCATGTTATGGCTGACGAAGAGCACCGTGCGCCCCCCTTTGGCCACGTCCTTCATCTTGCCAAGGCATTTCTTCTGGAACTCCGCGTCGCCCACGGCCAGCACCTCGTCCACGATCAGGATTTCCGGATTCAGGTGCGCCGCCACCGCGAACGCCAGCCGCACGTACATTCCGCTCGAGTAGCGCTTCACCGGCGTATCGAGGAATTTCTCGACGCCCGCAAAGTCCACGATCCCGTCGAACTGCCGGGCGATCTCCCGTTTCGACATGCCGAGGATCGCGCCATTCAGGTAGATATTTTCGCGTCCCGTCAGCTCCGGATGAAAGCCGGTGCCGACTTCCAGCAGACTTCCGACGCGGCCGTAAAGGTCAATCTCGCCAAGGGTCGGCTCCGTGATACGGCTGAGGATTTTGAGCAGGGTGCTCTTGCCGGCGCCATTGCGGCCGACCACGCCGACGACATCGCCCCTGTTGACGTCAAAGGAGATATCCTTGAGCGCCCAGAAGGTCTCCTTCGATCCGCCGAACGTGGCCGCCGGATTCTTGAGCTTGTGGAGCAGCGTCTCCGCCAGCGTGGAGTGCTTCTCCTGCTGATGCGTGATGACGTAGGCCTTCGAGAGGCCGCGGATCGAGATGGCAATATCGTTTGCGCCCATGGCTTAAATAACGTCGGCGAACTTGCTCTCCATCCGCTTGAAGGAGAAAAGGCCCGTGAGCAGGATGCAAAGGGCCAGCCCGGCGGAGAGAAGCAGCGATTGCGTGGCCGGCAGCGCGGTGCCCAGCAGACTGGCGCGCATCGCCTCCAGCGGCGGTGTCAGCGGATTGAGTGAGTACACCCAGCGGAGCCGTTCCGGAACCGCGCTTACGGAATAGGCTACCGGGCTGGCGTACAGCAGGATTTGCGTGAAGACGGGAATAATGTACGGGATATCCCGGTAAGAAACCGCCAGCGCCGCGGTGCTCAGGCCAAGCCCCAGGGCGATGGCGGTCAGAATGGCCATCCATACCGGCAGGAGGAGAACGGCGGGCGAGGGGACTACGTGATAAATCACCAGCAGCACGGTCATCACCACCGCGGATACGAGGAAATCCACGAGATTGGATCCAATGGTCGCCAGCGGAAGAATCAGGCGCGGGAAGAAGACCTTGGAGATCAGGTTCGAGTTACCCAGAAGGCACCCGCTGATCTTCGTAAGGACACCCGCAAAGTAACTCCAGCCCAGCAACCCGGCGAAAGAAAAGACCAGGTAAGGCACTTTCCCGCTGGGAAGTTTTGCCACAGTGCCGAAGACGAACGAGAAGACCCCGGCGGCCATGAGCGGCACGAGCACCACCCAGAGGACGCCGAGGATGGTTTGCTTGTAGCGCAGCTTCAGATCGCGCAGCGCCAGCGATTCCAGCAAGTCGCGGAATTGCCAAATCTCGCGCAAATCGAGCCCGATCCATCCCCGGCTGGGACGGATGGTAAGATAGGGCCGGCGTTTCACCTCGGGCTCGGCCGACAGGGTGTCGAGCGGGAGGGTGTCAGCTTGGGTTGTTTCCATGGTCTATGACGATGGCGGCGGCTTACGCAGCCAGAAAATGCTGCCGCTCGGGCAGAACGTGATCCTTTTCCACCTCGACTTCGCGGACCTGGCCCAGGAACTCGATGAGAACGCGCACGCGCTCCTTGGCGGACATCAATTGCGTGACGACCGTCGTGAGACCCTGGAATGCCCCCCGGGTGATCATGACGTTATCCCCTTCGCGAATTTCCGGGTCGAATGTTTTGCAATTCTCATTGCCCATCTGGGCGCGCAACTCGGAGATCGTCGCATCCGGGATGGAAGCGAGCTGATCCCCAAAATGGACGATGCCGCTGACCCCGCGGGCATAGGTCACTTCCTTTTGCGATTCCATCGGGACGAATCTGGCAAACAGGTATCCGGGAAAAAGCGCCTCGGCAAACCAGACCGGTCCCCGGCGGGTCATCTTGCGAAAGCGGAGACGCGGGCAATAGACCTCCACTCCCTCGATGACTCCCACGCAGCCCGCCGCGATGTGCTCGGATTTCGGCTGGGTGCGGATGCAGTACCAGGCTTCCTTGTCGAATGTCTGCTTCATATTTTTACCTCCATCTCGAGCCCCTTCATCATGAGGGGCAGCAGCGCCCGGGCGCGTTTTCTCCAGTTTTCGAGAATTTGCAGGCGCGACTCGATCTCGGGCCGGCTGTCGCTGGGCAGCTCCTGGAGCAGGGCGGCGATCTGCTGGAGCCGTTCCTCGTGGCTGATGAGGTTCGGCTCCACCTTCTCGCGGAGCAGGCCGGTCGTGATCTTGCGGAGATTCGTTTCCACCAGGAAATGGTCGCGCCGGTCGCCGGGCACATAGGCGGTCCGCACCGCGCCGACGGTGCGCAGCAGGCGCAATCCCTGGCTGGCGGAGCCGCTGCTCATCTTGAGGCGGCTGCGGATGATATCCAGCGGCAGCGGGGATACGGAAATAAACAGCAGTCCATAAATCTCGCCGATGGACTTGGACACGCCGAAGAGGCGCGCGGTTCTCACGAAGAGATCGATGGTGCTGACCTCGAAGCGGCTAAGTTCTGGGCAGATGGCGGAGGGCCGCTGCTGCTCCATCTCGGGAGCGGGGATGTTCATTACCGATTTCCTAAAAGGGTCAATGCCGTCAGTTGTTTCACGAAAAAATGAAGCGGATGCTCAAAAAAATGGGGGCCGGAAAATCGGGCCAAGCTGCCGCACGTGGTCATTTGCCCTCTCTTTGGCAAAACCCTTAAAATTAAATAGCGATCCTGTGCTATTGCCGGCCAACTTGGGCAATATCTATAGCCGCCGGCTGAAAAATTGGCTATTGGCCGGTTTCCGATAGTTCCATCGGATTAGGCCATGGAGGCTTGTGGTCGTTTGTCCTACGGCTTCCGGATTCTCATTGGCCAAAGAAGAGGCCGCTGATCACCGCGTTGGACCCATTGACCTGATTCGTCACCTGGATGATGACATGGCCGGTGAGCGTCCAGACCAGATATTCTCCCTCCTCGAACCCCGGGATTGAGCGGCTGTCCAGGACTGCGCCGGTGGCGGCGTCGAGCACTTGCACCTGCTGGGCCCGCGGCCCAAGTCCATCCCAATCCAGCATATAAAGCGCGACGGAATGTGACTGTTGATCGGTCAGATTCACATCGATCAGGAAACTGTTTCCGGCCGCGGAACCCGATGAGTACCAGCACGCCGCGATGCGACTGGTGGATGATCCGCTTACCTGCAATGCGCTCGGGTCGGAGGTCGGCTGCGCCCAGACACAGTTCAGATTTCCCTCCGGCAGAACCGTCGCGTACCCGGGATAACTGACCGTGCCGCCAATGATATTGTAACCATCGGAGCCATAGACTCCCTGCCAGTTGCCCCCGACGGCGGTATCCGTTTTCACGAAAGCCGCGGAGCTGCTCGTGCCGGGGGCGGTTTGAGCCGGGGCAAAGAAGAGGCCGCTGACGACCGCATTGGTGCCTGCGGAGAGGTTATCGACCACGATCTTCACGTGGCCGGTGACGTTC
>DATAXI010000167.1:0-13219 GCA_036266845.1 Chthoniobacteraceae bacterium
TGCCGGCGGGCGAGCCATCGAAATCAATGGCCCAGGCGGAGCGAGCCTGCGAACGAATGATCGCCGCCGGACTGGACCGGAAGGCATGGGTCGTGGCGCTCGGCGGCGGTGTGATTGGCGACCTGGGCGGTTTCGTGGCGGCGATTTATTACCGTGGCATCCCCTATATCCAGGCGCCGACAACCATTGTGGCGCAGGTCGATAGCGCGGTCGGCGGGAAGACCGGCGTCAATGCCGGCAACGGAAAGAACCTGATCGGCGTATTCCATCAGCCCCGGCTCGTGCTTGCCGATGTCGATACGCTTGCCACCCTGCCGGAGCGGGAATTCAACGAGGGCTTTGCCGAGGTCATCAAACACGGCGCAATCCGCGACCGCTCCCTGCTGGACGCGGTGGCCCATCTCGACCGGAAAAATCTGGCTCCCATCATTCGCCGCAACGTGGAAATCAAAGCCGCGATTGTCTCCGCCGACGAGCATGAGACGACCGGCGAACGCGCGTTGCTGAATTTCGGCCACACCATCGGCCATGGCATCGAGGCCGCAGCCGGCTACGGCTCCCTGCTCCACGGCGAGGCCATCAGCCTGGGCCTGGTGGCGGCATGCCGGCTCTCGGTTGAAAAAGCCGGGTTATCCGCCGGGGAGGCAGCCCGTGCCACCGCGTTGCTGGAGCAGTTTCACCTGCCCGTCCGGCTGCCGGCGAGCATTTCAGCCGCCGCAATTCTCTCGGCGCTGAAGAAGGACAAAAAGTTTGAGGAAGGGGCGATCCGTTTTGTCCTCTGCCGGAGTCTTGGCGAGGCCATTGTCTCGAAGGATGTGACCATGGCGGATATTGAACGCGCCATCGCCGCCCTTGCCGGCTGACCTCCGCGCAATTCCCTGATTACCGCTTTTTACCGGCAAACCGTCATCCGCTTGCCGCTGCCAGGATGATGATCCCCTCCGCCGAAACCGCTCCGTTCACCGCCGCCGTCACCTGAAATTGCAGCAGGCCGCCCATCCCGCCCGTTTTCGTTGCGGTAAACTCCACGAGGCTGTCCGGTCCGACCGGCTTGATGAACTTCATCTGCCGGATCGCCGAAAGATGGTAGATGCGCCCCGGCTCTCCCGCGGCGATGCCCGCGGTCTGCGCGGCCGCCTCCGCGAGGATTACACCGGGCACCAGGGGATTGCCCGGGAAATGGCCGCGGAAAAAAGGCTCCGAGGCGGCGAAGAATTTTCTACAGGTGGCGGATTGTCCCGGCTCGATGGCAACCACAGCATCGATGAAAACAAATGGCTCGCGATGCGGCAGTCCGCACTCCTGGGGGCTGCGCGGCTCCATGCCGCTTAATCCGTGACGAAGTAGGCAAACTTCCACGTCCCATCCACGGATGTCAGCCCGGCCCGGTAACCGTGGAAATTCGGGTCATTGGCAAACTCCGGCGGAGCGACCATGAAATTCCCTTTCGGCACGAAGTTCTGGTTGAGCACCGATTGCACCTGCGGCCAGAGGATTTCGTCATCCCAATACTGGAACACTCCATCCCCCTCCCCCAGCGGGTTGAGACGATAGCCGAAATTGGTGGTCATCATCGGGGCCAGCGTTTGCAGATCGTGGGTCGCCACCGCCCTGCGCAGACGGCCCAGGAAGGCCTGGAAGGTGGTGTCCTCAGACATATCCGCCATGGTCGGCGGCTCCGGCGGTTTGTCCTTGTCCGCATCCTTCTTCTTTTTATGAGTGGCGCAGGAGGCCAGGGAGCCTGCGAGGAGGATGCACAACAGCAGTCGCGTGAGCATTGGGGTTCGGTACTGTGTGGGCGGGATGATTAAAAGGAAAATCTAGCTGACGCTCCACTCCTCCAGCAGGCCGCCGGGCACCTCACCCAGGAAGCGGGAGGGCCGCTGGAACATTTCGCCATAGCCGGCATTCAGGCGAATCAAGGGGTAGGAAAGGTAAAGCTCATCCCGGGCGCGAGTGACGGCAACGTAGAAGAGACGCCGTTCTTCCTCGATGGCGTCGTTCGATTCCAGGGAGCGGGAGCTGGGGAACATGCCGTCGGCCATCCAGATGACGAAGACGACGCGCCACTCAAGGCCTTTCGCCTGGTGGACGCTGGAGAGATTCACCATCTCGTCATCGTCGTCGCGGCTGCCAAGCTCGCCCTCGGTTTCCAGGGAGGTGACGAGCGCGAGCTGGTCGAGAAAATCGGCGGATTTCTGATACTGTTTCGCGTAGTTCTCCAGCACTTGCAGATCCTCGCGGCGCTGCTCGTAATTTGGGAATTTCGATTTGAGATAATCGTCATACACCGCCTCGATGACGGCGTGGATCATCTCCGCCGGCGGATGCGGCTGGGCGTGCGGTGCGATCTCATCAAGCGTGTAGGTCAGTTGCTCCCACGATTTGCGGCTCTTGGACGGGACCTTCAGGCCAAAGAGAAGCTTGTGGAAAGTCTCGAATGCCGGCGGCTCGCCCCCGGCGGGATCGGTATCGCCCAGCCTGGGGTAAACCGCGGCCCACAGGTCCTCCGCGCTGCGGGCGCCAATGCCCGGCAGGAGCCGCGCCATTCGCTTGAATGCGACTTCGTCCCGCGGATTGACCGCAAATTTCAAAAACGCCGCGACATCCTTGACGTGCGCCTGCTCAAAGAACCGGAGTCCGCTGGTGATGGCGAACGGGATGCCATGCCGGGTGAGTTCCATCTGCAATTCCATCGAGTGATAATGCGCGCGGTAGAGCACCGCCATCTCGTTGAGGTCCATCCCCTCGTCGCGCAGCTCGAGAATGCGTTGTGCGACAAACTGGGCTTGCTGGTTGGGATCGGCCAGCGGCACCAGCGCAGGCCGGGACCGGCCGCCTTCCCGCGCGGCATGCAACTCCTTGTGGAACTGGCGGACATTCGCGGCAATCGCCGCGTTGGCAACTTGCAGCACCTCCGGCACGCTGCGGTAATTGGTTTCGATCTTGTAAATCTTCGCCCCCGGGTAACGCTTGGGAAAATCGAGGATGTTTTGAAAATTCGCGCCGCGCCAGGAGTAGATGGCCTGGGCGTCGTCCCCCACGACCATGACGTTCTTGTGGTGCGCGGCAAGGATATCGATGAACTCCGCCTGGATGTGGTTGGTATCCTGATACTCGTCCACCAGGATGAACTGGAACTTGCCCTGGTAATGCTGCGCGACGCCCGGCTTCTGCTCCAGCATCCGCAACGGCTTGACCAGCAGATCGTCGAAATCGAGCGAATTGGCGCTCCGTTTCCGCTCCTCGTATTTTTTCTCGAGTTTCGCGATCTCCTCCTCGATGGGGATGAAGTAGGGGTATTTCTCGGCCAGCACCTCGCCAATGGGATGGCCGGTATTGATGGCGTAGGAGAAGACATCGGCGAGCACTTCACCTTTTGGAAACCGCTTGTCCCGGGTGTCGATGCCGGCGCCGGCGAGAACGGAATCGATCATATCCTGCTGATCCTCGCGGTCCATGATGGAGAATCCGGCCCGGAACCCCGCGGCCTCGGTATTGGCGCGCAGGATGCGATTGCCCACTGAGTGGAACGTGCCGCTCCAGAGACCGGTCAGATCGTGCGGCACCAGGGCGGTCACGCGCTCGACCATTTCGCGGGCGGCCTTGTTGGTAAAGGTGAGCAGGAGGATATTGGACGGGCTGACGCCGTTCTCCACCAGGTAGGCTACGCGATAGGTGAGCGTGCGCGTCTTGCCGCTGCCGGCGCCGGCGATGACCAGCGCGGGCCCGGGCGCGGCGGTCACGGCCTCGTGCTGCTGCGCGTTGAGCTGCGCCGCGTAATCGATGCTGAACGCCGGGGCGTTGGGCCGGTTGAGCGTGTATTGGCGGCTCATGGGCGATTCAAGGGCGGAATGGGTGGCGGCGATGGACCGTTCCCGGCGATGTCCCAGGGGACGGCGCCGCGGGCGCCCATTGCCGGGGGCTCACCACTCTTCCTCGCTGGTGCCCCACTCCTCGTTGCGGCGGGCGGCATCGTCGGCATCGGCGCGGCGCTCGAGCGCCTCCAAGTCCACGAGATCCTCGATATATGCGTATACCTTCTCCGCACGATCCGGGGAGAGCGCCTGAAGCTGGGCGCAGGCGGCCTGATAGCGGTCCAGTTCCACGAATATCAGGTCCGCATTGCGGATATCCGCGGGGTCCAGGTGCCCATACCCATGGGCGCGCGCATATTCCTCATCCAGCAGCAGTTCCGCGCAATCCTCACGGACGTGCTCCTCCAGCTCGTCGCGGGTTTGGCCCTGGCTGAGCACTTCCGGTATCTCCCGCAACCTGCCTTCAAACCAGCCGCTCTCCGGCCAGTAATCGAGGGTGAATTGCTTCTTGATCAACTCCATGATTGTCCAATGTAACGCGGCCCGCGCCCGGGACAAGATGTAGTTCTGCGCCAGCGGCCTCCCAATTCGCTCCCAGGGGCATCCGGAGCTTGGATTTTCTTCGAAAGACAGCATGTCTTCTTAATTCGCCCTTTACCTCTTTACCCGGATGAATCGCGACAACCCAAGCCCAGCCTTTATTGCCCCTTGCACCAGCGGAATCGAAGGCCTCGATAACATTCTCAATGGCGGTTTCCCCAGCGGTTGTTTTCACCTCATCCACGGCGATCCCGGTTCGGGAAAAACAACCCTCGCGCTCCAATTTCTCCTGGAGGGCGTCCGCAAGGGGGAAAAGGTGTTCTACATCACCCTCTCGGAGACGCGGCGGGAGCTGGAGAGGGTGGCGCAATCCCATGACTGGAATCTGGCTGCGATTCCCATGGTGGAACTCTCCTACTTTGAGGACCTGCTCCAGCCGGAGATGCAGCTCACGGTCTTCCACTCCGGAGAGATGGTGCTCAACAAGGTCACCGGCAGGCTCCTGGAAGAAGTGGCCGCTATCAGGCCCGCACGGGTCGTGTTCGATTCGCTCTCCGAGTACCGGTTGATGTCGGAATCTCCTCTGCGCTTCCGCCGCATGCTGCTGGGCCTCAAGAGAGAGCTCGAAAGATACGAGAGCACGGTGCTGCTGCTGGACGACAAGGCGGATACCCGGGGCTCCACGCTCCATCCCAACGTCCTCAGCCTGACTCATGGGGTGATTGAGATGGAGCAATACACGCCCGATTACGGCACCGCCCGGCGCCGGCTGCGGATATCGAAGATGCGCGGCCTTAGCTACCGCGAGGGCTACCACGATTACGTGATCGAGAAGGGTGGCCTGAAAATATTCCCGCGCCTGATCGCCTCGGAGCACTACGCGGATTTCAAGCGCGAGCCGGTCTCCAGCGGGATACCGGAGCTGGATTCCCTGTTCGGAGGCGGGCTGGACCGCGGGACCACGACGCTCATCCTGGGTCCGGCCGGCTGCGGAAAGTCGTCGCTGGCGCTCCAGTACGTCTCAAAACTGGCGAGCGAGGGCAAGAAAGGCATGGTATTCGCCTTTGATGAGACCGTGGGCCTCATGTGCCACCGGGTGGAGGCATTGGGCATGCCGCTTTGCGAGTATATTGCCAATGGCACAGTCATAGCCCGCCAGGTGGACCCGGCGGAGCTGTCGCCGGGGGAATTTGCCGTGCGGGTGCAAAAGGGGGTGGACGACGGGGCAAAGATCGTGGTGATCGACAGTCTCAACGGCTACCTGAACGCGATGCCGGGAGAGAAATATCTCTTCAATCAGCTTCACGAGCTCTCCGCCTACCTCAACCAGCAAGGGGTCATTACGATCCTGGTGCTCGCGCAGCACGGCTTGGTTAATGCGCTGGAGGGGCCGGTGGATTTGAGTTATCTTTGCGACACCGTGGTAAACCTGCGCTTCTTTGAGGCACAAGGCCACGTCCGCCAGTCGGTGGCGGTCATCAAGAAACGAAGCGGCTATCATGAGAAAACCATTCGGGAATTCAAACTGCAGGGAGGCAAAGGCGTCCAGATCGGGGAACCTCTTAGCGAATTCAGCGGCGTCCTGTCCGGCACCCCCGTTTTCCACGGCGCACGGGAGCAAATCATGAAATCGTCATGAATTACGAGGGCGACGCGGCGAGAAAATCCGTGAGCGAACGGGTGCTGGTCCTGGCGCCGGTCGGCCGGGATGCCGCGGCTATCGCATCGGTGCTCGACGAGGCAGGGCACGAAACCCGGATTTGCGCGAATCCCACCGACTGCGCCGCCTGCGTGCAGGAGACAGTGGGAGCTTTGATCATGACCGAAGAGGCGCTGGAATTGCCAAACGCCTCCTGCATGCTGGACGCGCTCAAGAACCAGCCGCCGTGGTCGGAATTGCCGGTAACCATCTTTACCAGCGGGGGCGAGTCGCGGCTGGGCTCCCTGCTGGACCTCGCGGCCACCGCCGCCCGCAGCACCACACTGCTGGAGCGCCCGGTCGGCAAGGCGACCCTGCTGCGCTCCGCGCAGGTGGCGCTCAATTTCCGCCGGCGTCAGTACCAGCTAAGGCAACTGCTGGAGGCGCAGGCGCACCTTGCGGCGATCGTTACCTCCTCGGACGACGCGATCATTAGCAAGACGCTTCAAGGCATCGTGACCTCATGGAATTGCGGAGCGGAGCGCATCTTCGGTTATACGGCGGAGGAAATGGTGGGCCAATCGATTCTAAAACTGATCCCGAAAGAGTTCAGCGACGAGGAAGACCGCATCCTCTCCAGGCTGAAGAACGGCCAGCGAATCGATCACTACGAAACGATCCGCGTAAGGAAGGACGGAACGCGAGTCCCCGTCTCTCTGACAGTCTCGCCCATGCGCGACGGCAGCGGACGCCTCCTGGGCGCATCGAAGATCGCGCGCGACATTACCGAGCGAAGGCTGGCTGAGGAAAATCTGCGGCTGGCAAAGGAGGCCGCGGAAGCCGCGTCGCGGGCCAAGGATAGCTTTCTCGCCGCGCTTTCCCATGAATTGCGCACTCCCCTCACCCCGGTGCTCATTACCACCGCCGCGCTGCGGGAGGATGAGCGGCTGCCGGACGATGTGAAGACCCAGCTTTCCATGATGGAGCGCAACGTCCTGCTCGAGGCGCGCTTGATTGACGATCTGCTGGACCTGACGCGAATCACCCACGGCAAGCTGGCGGTGCGCTCGGAGACGTGCGACGCCCACTCGATCCTCGGCCTGGTGGTCGAAATCGTGCAGGAGGAAGTGCGTGAGAAGGCCATCGTCATCACGCTGGACCTTGCGGCCAAAAATCATTTTCTCTCGGGCGATCCCGCCCGTTTGCAGCAGGTCTTTTGGAACCTTTTGCGCAATGCGGTGAAATTTGCGCCCAAGAGCGGGCATATCCGAATCGAAACAAAAGACCGTCCCGAAAATCGAATGTGCGTCGCCATCCGCGATGACGGAATCGGTTTCGATGCGGAATTGGCTGCGCGCATTTTCGAGCCGTTCGAGCAGGGAGCGGACCCGCGGATCACCCACCGTGGCGGCCTGGGATTGGGCCTCGCAATCGCCCACGCCCTGGTGGAGATGCACTGCGGCTCGATCCGTGCGGAAAGCCCGGGACCCGGCAAAGGGGCGACCTTCACCGTGGAGCTTCCATGCGCCGCGGTTCCGGAGGGCGCGGCTTTCGGGACGGACGGCGCGCATTTTGGGCTGAAAGGCCGCAAGGGATGTTCCGACCGGAAGATGCGGCTGCTGGTGGTGGAAGATCACGCGCCCACTTCGCAGGTGCTGGGGAATCTGCTGATCCGCGACGGGCATTCCGTGATCAGCGCCGCGAGCCTGGCGGATGCGCGCGCCGCCGCCGCGGCGAATCACTTCGATGCGGTGATCTCCGATCTCGGATTGCCCGACGGCACGGGAATGGAATTGATGAAGGAACTCCACCAGCGCTACGGGCTGCACGGCATCGCCCTCAGCGGATATGGCATGGAGGAGGATTT
This sequence comes from Chthoniobacteraceae bacterium, assembly GCA_036266845.1. Lineage (GTDB taxonomy): Bacteria > Verrucomicrobiota > Verrucomicrobiia > Chthoniobacterales > Chthoniobacteraceae > DATAXI01. The sequence goes on from DATAXI010000167.1 coordinate 7,865, forward strand.
GCGCCGGAGCCGCGAGGCGGGATTCACCGCGCACCTGGTAAAGCCGGTGGATGTCAACGAGCTGCGCGCGACCGTGCGGCAACTGGCGGCATCGCTTCCGGATGAGGATGGCTCAACAGCCCCCGAGGTAACTCTCGCGCACCTTTGAGTTCGAACGGAGCGCCTCCGAGGTATCCTCGAGGATCACGCTGCCCGTTTCCAAAACATAGCCGCGGTGGGAAACCTCGAGCGCCAGATTGGCATTCTGTTCCACCAGCAGAATGGTCACGCCAAGCTCGCGGTTGATCTCGGTAATCTTCTCGAAGATGGTCCGCACGAGGATGGGCGCGATGCCAAGCGAGGGCTCGTCCAGCATCAGGCATTTCGGCTTGCTCATGAGCGCGCGGCCAATGGCGAGCATCTGCTGCTCTCCGCCGGAAAGCGTCCCCGCCACCTGCCGCTCACGCTCCTTGAGCCGCGGAAACATGGTGTAGATGTAGTCGAAATCCTTGCCGAAGGACTTGCGGTCCTTCCGCCGGTATGCGCCCATATCCAGGTTCTCGCGGACGGTGAGATTCGGAAAAATCATCCGTCCTTCCGGCACGTGGGAAAGGCCGCGTTCGACGATCTTGTGCGGCGGGAGATGCGTGATGTCCTCACCCTCGAAAAGCACCGAGCCGGACGCCGCGCGGCGGATGCCGGAGATGGCCCGCAGGGTGGTGGATTTTCCCGCGCCGTTCGCGCCGATCAATGTCACGATGCCCTTGGACGGCACGCTGATGCTGAGATTGCGCACCCCGACAATCGACCCGTAGCAGACTTTGAGATTCTTCGTTTCGAGCATTGGAATCTGATCAGGCTTCCGCAACGCCAAGGTATGCGCGAATGACGGCGGGGTCGCACTGGATTTCATTCGGCGTGCCTTCGGCGATCTTGACGCCGTAATCGACGACGGCAATGCGCTGGCAAATGCCCATGACCACCCGCATGTCGTGTTCGACGAGAAGCACGGCGATGTCGAATTTCTCCTGCACAAAACGGATCAGCTCCATCAATTCCGTTTTCTCCGTGGGATTCATCCCGGCGGCGGGCTCGTCCAGCAGGATGAGCTTTGGCTTTGTCGCGAGCGCCCGGACGATCTCCAGCCGCCGCTGATCGCCGTAGGAAAGGCTGGTGCAACTCTCCGCGCCGAATTTATCCAGGTGGAAGATTTTCAGAAGCTCGTGCGCCTCGTGATGGATGCGCGCTTCCTCCGCCGCAAGGCCACGCCCGCGCCACAGCGCGTGGTGGATGCCGTGGCGCAACTGCATATTGAACGCCGCACGCACGTTATCGAAAACCGACATGCTGGCGAAGAGGCGGATGTTCTGGAACGTGCGGGCAATGCCGCGCTTGGTGATGAGGTAAGGCTTCTTCCCGCCCACTTGCCTGCCCTCGAAGAGGATCTCTCCGCTGGTGGGGCGATAGACGCCGGTGATGAGGTTGAAGATCGTGGTCTTGCCCGCGCCATTGGGGCCGATGAGGCCGGCCAGCTCATGATGCCGGATGCGGAAGTTGAAATCGGAGACGGCCTTCAATCCACCAAAGCGGACCGTGACGCCGCGCAGGTCCAGAAGCGGCTCCGGTTCCTCGCTCATGCGCGTTTCCGGTTCATGTGAAGCCCGCCAAAGATCCCCTGCGGGCGCAACAGCATCAGCAGGATGAGCAGCAGGGAGTAAGGGATCATCCGGTTCTCCAGCAGGCCGCCGAGCCAGTGCGGCAGATAGGGCCGCTCGGAAAGCCACCGGAGCCATTCCGGCAAAATGGTGAGCACGATGGCGGCAAACACCACGCCGCCGGTGCTGCCCATTCCCCCCAGGATGACCATGGTGACGATATCGACCGACTTCAGGAAATTGAAGCCCTCGGGATTGATGAATTGCGTGAGATGCGCGTAAAGACCGCCGGCGATGCCGGCAAAAAACGCGGCAAGCGTGAAAGCCAGGACCTTGTACTTGGTGGTGTTGATGCCCATCGCCTCGGCGGCGATTTCGTCATCGCGCACGGTAAGAAAGCCGCGCCCGTAGGTGGAATTCACCAGGTTCAGCACCACGTAGATGGTGATGGCCGCCGTGGCGAAGACCCAAAAGAGATTCGTGTAGCCGGCGGAGACGGAAAGGCCGCGCGCGCCGCCCAGCGCATCGACGTTCTCGATGACCACCTTGATGATCTCGCCAAAGCCGAGCGTCACGATCGCAAGGTAATCCCCCTTCAATCGCAGCGACGGAATGCCCACGAGCAGCCCGGTGACGGCGGCCGCCAATCCTCCCAGCAATAACGCCACGCCGAACAGGATACTGATCGACGCGAAAGTTCCCAGCGGCTTCAGCGCCGAGAGAACGCCCACGCTTTCGTTATTGGTGAACATGGCCGCGGCGTAAGCGCCCACGGACATGAACCCGGCGTGCCCCAGCGAGAATTGACCCGTGTATCCATTGACCAGATTGAGGCTGGTCGCGAGGATGACGTTAATCCCGGCAAAGAGGATGATCTGGTAATAATACGGACCGATGTGGGAGGCAAAACGCGAAACCGCAAAGATGGCGGCAAGCGTGACGAGCAGCGTGACCTTGTGGCGCTCGATCATCAGACTTTCTCCCGTTCCACGCGGCCAAAGAGGCCGGTCGGCTTGAACAGCAGGATGAGGATCAGCAGGAAAAACGCGACGGCGTCGCGATACCCGGACGGGATGTGAAGGGTATCGCTGTAACCGACGACCAAAGTCTGGATCACACCAATCAAGATGCCGCCAAACGCCGCGCCCGGGATGTTCCCAATGCCGCCGAGCACCGCGGCGACAAAGGCGTTGATGCCCGGCTGGAGGCCCATGAGCGGATCGATACTCGGCTGCTGAATGGAAATAAGGATGCCCGCCGCGCCCGCCAGCGCGGAGCCGAGCCCAAAGGTGAAGGAGATGACGACGTCATTATTCACCCCCATGAGCGAGGTCGCGGTCGGATTGACCGAGAGCGCCCGCATGGCGGTGCCGAGCTTGGTCTTGGTCACGATGTACCAGAGCGCGATCAGCAGGAGGATGGTGGCCGCAAAGACGAGCACCTGGCTCACCATGACGGTCAGATTGGTCAGCGGGCCAAACCATGCCGGCAGCGTGATCGCGTGATCGCCGATCAGATCGGGAAATGATTGCGGATCGACGCCAAAGGCGTACTGCCCAAAGTTCTCCAGAAACAGCGAGACGCCAATCGCCGTGATGAGCACCGTGAGCCGCGGGCTATTTCGCAGCGGACGATAAGCCAGCTTCTCGATCACGATGCCGGCGATCGCGCATGCCACCATGGCAAAGAGAAGTACGAGCAATGCCCCCGTCCACGGCGTATCCCCGCCCACCGCTCCCAGCAGCAGCGTGGCCCCGGGCAAATGGGAGTGCGCCTTTGCCCAATCGGCAACGGTCCCGAGGAATTTTGCGACGAACGGCGAGATATAAAGGCCGGCAAACGCACCCAGCATGTACACATCGCCGTGCGCAAAGTTGATGAAGCGCAGCACCCCATAGACCATGGTGTACCCAAGGGCGATGAGCGCATAAATGGCCCCCAGCGAGAGGCCATTAATGAGCTGCTGGAGGAACTCGATCATTCCTTCAGGCCCGGGCGGCTATGGCGCAACGCGCTGGACAAACTTGAAGCCGCCATTGGCGATGGTCAGGATGACCGCCGCCTTGGTGGCGTTGCGGTCCGCGTCCAGCGTGATATCGCCAGTGACGCCCTTGAAATCTTTGGTGGCCGCGATGGCATTGCGAAGCTGCGGCTCGGCGGTGGTGCCGGCGCGGGTGATGGCGTCCGCGAGGATCTTGGCGGAATCATATCCCAGCGCCGCCATGGCGTCCGGCTTCTCGCCGTATTTTGCCTGGTACTTTTTCACGAAGTCCTGGATGACCGGCGAGGGATCGTCCTGCGAGTAATGGTTCGAGAAATAGCAGCCATCCAGCGCGTGGCCCGCCACCTTCAGCAGCGATTCCCCCACCCACCCGTCGCCGCCCAGCAGCGGCACCTTGATCCCGAACTGCCGCGCCTGCCGCGCAATGAGCGCCACCTCCGCATAATAGCCCGGCACAAAAATGGCGTCCGGATGGGACGCCTTGATCGAGGTAAGCTGGGCGCGGAAATCCTTGTCGCCGGTGCTGTACTCCTGCTCCTTCACGATGGAGCCGCCATTGGCGGTGATCGCTTTCTCGAAGGCATCGGCCAGGCCCATGCTGTAATCCTGCTTCACGTCCTTGAGGATCGCGACGTTCTTCCATCCCCGCGAGAGGGCGAACTTCGCCATCACCTTGCCCTGGAAGGGATCGATGAAACAGACCCGGAAAATGTAATTGCCCACCTCCGTCACCTTCGCGTTGGTCGAGGCCGGCGAGATCATCGGGATGTGGTTCTCCTGGCAGATGGGCGCGGCCTCGAGCGATTTCGAGGACGCAACCTCCCCCAGCACCGCCACCACGCCATCCTCGGAGATCAGCTTGTGGACGATGGTCGAGGGCTCGCCGGCCATCGAGCGGTCGTCTTCCGTAATGAGATCGACCTTCTTCCCGAGCAATCCCCCGGCGGCGTTGATCTCGTCAATCGCGAGCGCGGTGCCGTTGTGCGAGGATTGGCCAAAGCTGGCGCTGCCGCCGGACATGGAGGCGAATTCCCCCACCTTGATCTGGGCCTGGGCCATCGCGGCGGAGGCGCCGAGGGCGAACGCCGCAAGCCACGGCAATACGGAAGTGATTCTCATCATGGGTTATGTGTCTGGGTATCCCTGCCAAAACGGGGGAGGCTAGCGGCGCTCGAAGGATGAATCAACGCCAATTGCCGTCGAACAAATTAAACAGAGGAGCGCAAAGAAAGCAAAGGGCCGGCGACAGAATGGTTATCGTCCGCCGGCGGCGCAGCCGGCCCTATGCCTCCTTAACTTATAGGGCAGCGTTCTTTCATTAGATTTACTACTCCTGTCTGCTCAACATCTTGGAGTTTGACACCGGAGGTTGCAGGCCCTTTCTTTTTTGACATCATGGTACCCGAAAACGCGCAATCCTCGCTCCCCCAGCGCACCATTCTTTTGCGATGAGTTGTTCCGGGCGTTGCTGCCACATCTCTTCCATCGGCAAAAAATGGATCGTCGCCCTCACGGGAATCGTCCTGGTGGCCTATGTTTTGGGACACTTGGCCGGAAATCTTCAGATATTCCTGCCGAATAAAGGGCGCATCGACGCCTACGGCGCATTCCTCCACAGCCTGGGAGCGTTGCTCTGGGTGATCCGGGCTTTCCTGCTGGCCTGTTTCGTGACGCACATCTGGTTTACCATCCAGTTGGCCATCGAGAATCGCCGGGCCC
>DATAXI010000195.1:0-14907 GCA_036266845.1 Chthoniobacteraceae bacterium
TCCGTATTACCCTGGATGCGCCGGCTGAAGCGCTGGTGGAAATGGACAAATCCCTCATTAAACGCACGGTAACCAATGTGCTTTCCAACGCCATCGACGCATCGAACACCGGCTCGGAAGTCCGGATCGAGCTTTCCGCGCTCGAGAAAACCGAGCCCGACCGCGACTGGTTTCGCGTTTGCATCGTTGACCACGGCGAAGGCATCCACCCGGACAACATGCAGAGGATTTTCACCCCGTACTTCACCACCAAGAATCGCGGCGACCAGCAGCGCGGCTTCGGCCTTGGCCTGTCCATCTGCCGGAAGGTCGTCCAGCTTCACGGCGGCTCGCTAAAGATCACGAGCCAGCCTAAAAAGGGAACCACGGTTTTGATTGATCTGCCGGACCATCAAATGCGAAGTCCGTCGCCGGCACCGCTGGAGCCCGTATCATGAGAACATTGCTCATCCTCAGCAAGCTGCGCGCCTTCCCCGCCGCGGTCGAGGCCGCGGTCGATCACTCAAAGTACCAGATCATCCTCAAGGACGACCTGCGCGCCGCGGAAAGCCTGCTGACGCGCGGCGCCGTGGACGCCGTGATCCTGGACCTGGAGTTGACGGACGTAAACGCGATCCGCCTCATCGAGCAGGTGCGCGCCGCCGCGCCGGAGGCGCCGCTCCTGGTGGTAAGCGCGGACAAGCATTGGGAGTGGGAGGAAGATGCCTACCTGCTGGGCGTCGCACACGTGATCGCGAAACCGATCCGTGGCAAACTCTTGAACAATCTGCTGGATCGGGTATTCCAAAGCGGCCCGGCCAGCCCGCTCCCGGACACGATGAAGGGTTCTCCCGCTTTTGGACAACATGCCGCGCATGGCGCGGTTCAGCATTTCAACGCGCTGGAAGCGCTGCGGAATTTTTCCGGCGTGCTCACCCACTCGCTCAAGCCGCATGCGCTGCTGCGGGAATTCCTGCTCGTGCTGCGCGAGGTGATCGGCGTGAACCGCGCCGTCATTTTCCTGCGGAATCCCTCCAGCCTTTTCGGCACCGCGACGCCGGACCAGGAGGACCGCTGGCTGCGCTCCGCGTGCGCAATCGGGCTGGAGCAATCATTCCTGGACCACTTTGCGCTTAACCTGACCACCGGCCTGGGCGCTTTCCTGCGCAAGCACGGCCGCATCCTCAAGAGCACGAACGCGGAGGTGCAGGGCAACCGCGAGATGGCCCGCGAGTTCCAGCTTGTAGGCGCCAGCGTGGCCATCCCCATCCTGGACCGCGAGACTCTGCTGGGCGTCGCCGTGCTGGATGAGCGGCTGACCGGCGATCCCTACGAGAACGAGGAGCTTTCATTGCTCTTCCACATGCTGGAGGAGGTGGGCCTCGCGATTCGCAACTCCTGGCTGCACGACCAGCTCGAGACCAGCCACGCGATGCTCACCGACATCCTGGCAAATCTCGGCACCGCGTGCGTCGTGGTCGGCAACAGCCTCGCCGTCCTGCATTCCAACGCTTCCGCGCGCCGCATCCTGCTGGCGGAGAATCCCGACAAGACCGTGATCGAATTCTCCGACATGCCGCAGGAGCTGGGAAGCAAGGTCTTTACGGTGATGAAGACCAACGTCGCCGTGGCCTCCTTCAAATACCAGTTCGCGACGTTGCCGGAGCAAAGTTTCCTGGTCGCGATTTCCCCCTTCCAGACCCAAAAGGCCGCGACCGCGGACGCCGCCCTGCTGATCATCGAGAACATCACGACCCTGGAGCGGGCGAAGCGCCTGGAGGTGGAAACCTCGAGCCTGCGCCTCATCACCACAATGGCGGAGCATCTCGCGCACGAGATCGGCAACTCCGTGGTGCCGCTCTCGACCCATCAGCAATTGCTCGATAGCGGGATGGAAGACGAGGAGTTCCGCACCTCGCTCTCGCAAGCGCTCGGCGCCGGCGTCAAGCGCATCACGCGCCTTGCCAATCAGATGATGTTCCTCGCCCGCGGCAAGACCGATTTCGGCGACCAGATCCGCGTCAATGAGCTGATCGACGAGGCCTTCCGCGAGGCTTATGTCTATCACAACGGCAAAGCGCCGGATTTCGATATCGCGGAAGGGTCGGAAAAGCTGACCATCGCCGGCGATCACAAGGCGCTGCGCCATGCGTTCAGCGAGGTGCTATTGAACGCCCTGCAAGCGACGCCCGGCGAGAACAAGAAAATCGCGGTGAGCATCAGTTCCACCGGCGCCAACGGGAAACGCGGCGTCAACGTGGAGATTCGGGACGGCGGCACCGGTTTCACCGCGGAGGCGGCCAAGCGCGGTCCGGAGCCGTTTTTCTCCACGCGCAACGTCGGTCTCGGCCTCGGCCTCACCGTCACGCGGAAGATCATCGAGGATCACCGCGGATGCGTGGAAATCGCCGAGCCATCCGTCAAGGGCTCCGGCGTCGTCCGCATCAGCCTGCCGCTGAGCGATCAGAATTAGTACATCCGTTATTGGATTTGAGAAATCGCGGGCCTGCCCGCCGCGGCGCGCATGACGTGGTAAATCTCGTTAATTCGGCGGGGGTTGAAATCCAGCTCATGCGTGGTCAGCCAGCAGGCGCGGCTGTCGGGCTCGCGCGGGTCGAACCCGTGCATGCCGGGAACCCGTCCGCGATTCATGAATGAGGGAGCGAAGATGGCGCCGTTATTCAACAGGAAGAAGAGTTCCCCATAGCGATGGTCCGGGAACCAGCAGCCCCAGGATTCCAGCTCCTCCCGGGTAAGAATGCGTCCTTCCTTTCGCGCCCGGAGCCAGTCGTGAATCTCCTCGCGTGCGGAGTCGCCGCCGGGAAACCAGAAGCGCGCCATCGTGGAATCCCAGACGGCCGCGTAATCGCGCGGAAAGTGATACCCGGCCTGCTCGAATTCCACCATCATGCGGCTGACAGCCACGGTATCGGTCATCCCATGATCGCTGAACAAGTGGATGCGCACCTCGCGATAGCGGGTGACAGCCAGCGCGTGCAGTTCGCGCAATGAACGCTCGAATTTCGCAAACGCCGCATCCGTTTCCGGCGAATTGGTCGTATGCGCGTGCATGGTTGCGTCCAGCCCGGCGGTGAAGAGATAGGCAAGCCGCACCTCGCCACGGTCGATTTCCCCCCGCAGCCGCGCGATATTCGCGGTATCCCCCGCGCTCCAGTCGGAGCGGCTCCAGGGCATGCCGCAGGCCTTCCAATCCTCGAATATTGCGCGCTGCCCCCCATTGATGCCGCCGGGCTCGTAAATATCGCGCTTCTCCGTGTAGTCGAACCAGGGCAACTGCGAAAAGGGCACGCTGTAGAGTTGAAAATAACCGGTGTACCCGTTGCGCGCGGCCACCCAGCGGCTGATGCGGTTGCGCACCCGGTGATGCGCCGCCACCGCCTGCGGCAGCCAGCCGAGCCGGCGCGCCCAGCCAAAGGGCGAGCGTTCCGGAGCGAACACGAAAAAGGAGAAATGCCCGTGCTGCGCCGGCAGCGCGCCGGTGAGGATGCTGGGATCGCACGAGGCGGAGTAGCCAAAGATGGTATCGCACGGCGCGCGGTGCGGGAAAAGGTCCGCCATGAAGCCGCGCTTTTCCACCTGGGTCCAGCCCAGCGCATCCGCAAAGACGAAGAGATCCAGCGACGGGCTCATAAAGATCAATTCGACAGGTTCAGCGATTTTCTCGCCTGATTGGCAAGCTGGATGGGGCTGAAGGGCTTGATGAAAAACGCCGTCACGCCCAGGCCATCGGCCACCCCGCCAAGTTCCCGCTGCCCCTGGCCGGTCAGCACGATGACGGGCAGGTTGGATCGTTTCGGATCCGATTTGATCTGGCGGATGGCCTCGAAGCCATCGATGCCCGGCAGCTTGATGTCGATGATGAGGAGATCGATGTCCATCTGGGCCGCCTTGGCGACCGCTTCCTCGCCGGTGTGGACGGACTCGATCCAGCAATCGATTTCCTCAAGGCTGAACTCGACGAGCTTCAGGATATGGGGGTGGTCGTCGGCGACGAGGATGGTTTTGGGAAGGAGGGGGTTCAAAAGCACTCCAGGGTTAGGAGGGTGCGATCATCGGAAGCGTCGGCGTAACCCGTAAATTTACGTATTACATCGAGCATTCGTCCACAAAAAGCAGCTGGCGTGCCAGTCCACAGCCCCGGTATTTCCCCAATGGCGCGCTCCCATCCAAGCGCTTTGCCGGCAGTGTCTTCCGCCTCATAAATGCCGTCTGTGAGAAAGACAAAACGGTCTCCTGGGAATGCGGTGACGCAGTGCGTCTCGTAACGCTCGTTTTGCATGACGCCCAGCGGCATTCCGCCGCCTTTCAGCTCCTCGCATGGGCCGCCCTTGCCACCCGGAAATTTCAGGAGCGGGCAATGGCCGGCGCTGGCGTAAAGCAGCGTGCCGGTTCCGTGGGAGTAAAACGCGATTTGCGCGGTAATGAAGCTATCCAGCCGGGCGAGGTCCGGGAAGAGCTGGCGGCTGACCTCCGTGAGCAGCAGCCCGGGAGTTTCCGCAAGCTCCAGCCGCGCATGGACGCTGGTGCGGAGGATGGTGGCGAGAATCGCCGCCGGCATCCCCTTCCCCATCACGTCCGCAATGGCCATCAGCATGCCGTTCTCGCCAATCGTCAGCGCATCAAAGTAATCGCCGCCCACCCTGAACGCCGTCTGCGAGACGCCGAAGACGCGCGCGCGCGGATTGGTGGGAAAGGATTTCGGGACGAGCGACTGCTGGATTTCCGCGGCGATCTCCAGCTCGCGGATGGCGCGCTGCTCGGCCTGGCGCTGATGTTGCAGCAGCATCGTGGCGCGAGCGATGCCCAGCGACTCCGCCATCGTGCGGATCAGGCTGATCTGGCCCGCGGAGAAGAACGGCACCGCCTTCAGCCGGAGCACCGACAGCACGCCGAGGACCTTTCCCTGGAATAAAAGCGGGCAGACATAGGCAACGCCCTCCGCGCGCCAGAGAGGATCCGATGGGGGAATGATGGAACAATCGTCCACCGTCCGCTCCACGCCGCTCTGGAAGACTTTCCCCTCGATGGTCTGGTCCTGCGGCGGCACCAGCGTCATCGGGCCGGTCACGCCACTCCCATCGCCGCCCGTCTCTTCGCGGAATCGCGCGCAGCAAAGGGTGAGGCGGCCATCTTCCTGCGCGACGAGGATGTTTGCCTCGTTCGCGGAGAGCACGTCGATCAGCCGCGTGAGCACGCTGCCGGCAAATTGATCAAATGTGGGGGCGGTGGCCAGTTCCTGGCTGAAATGGAAGAGCGCGGCCAGCGTCTCGTAGCTGGTGCTCAGCTCCGCGGTCATATCGCGCAGGAGCGCGGCGGACTCGATATCCTTGGCGCGATAAGCGGGCTTCTGTCCCAGGTTCTTGCGCAGCACCACGCAGTGCTGCCCATCCGCCAGGCGATGCTCGACGCTATCCATCAATGTCGTCATGAGGAAGCCGCCGCGTCCGCCTTCGGCCAGCAAATCCTCGGGCAGCTCGGTGCTGGTCGCCGTGCCAGGCATGAACTTGCCGGGATCGTAAACGCGAACCTCCAGAAATTCGCCGGCCCAGCTCCAGCGGAGTCGCACGCGGGCGTTCCCGACGCCCGTGCAGCCATGCTCGATCGCGTTATTGACCGCCTCGACCGTCGCCAGCTCGATCTGGGAGCAAACCTCCGGGGCGATGCCCTGCTTGAGGCAAAATGCGAGCAGCTTTGCAACCACGGCGGCCACGCGCCCGAACTCGGCGGCAAACTCGATGCCGGAGTACTCCTCCACATCGGGCGCCTGGATGCTGGGTTCTACCTGGACCACGCGATTCTCCATAGATTGCGGGCCACCAGTATCCGCGAACGCGAGTCCGCTTGCAAAGCCTGGTAAATGGCGTGGATCGATTCCTCCGGGTCGGCGGGATCGTGGCAGCCGTGCAGGTCCGCCAGCGAGAACATGCCGAAACGCGAGGAGCGGAGCTGGTGCAGCACCTCCTCGGGCACGCTCTCCCAATCCTCCTCCCGGCGCGGCAGGATGCCAATCCAGCCAAAGCGCCCGAGGGCGATCTGGAGGAGCCACGGCCAGCGGCGCGCCCAGAGCGGGCCAGCCAGGCCGGTGCGCAGCCGCACCGCATCGCCGCCCGGCGTCCTGACCTCGCGCGAGGTCCAGCCCATGCGGTTGCACAGGCTCGCGAAGGGCGCCAGCAGACAGTAGGAAACGAACGCGGCAGCCCGCTGCAGCAGCCCGACGCCGCGCACCTGCGGGACCACCGGGCGCAAGATGAAACGCTCGCGGATATCGACACGGCAGCCGCGCCCCCAATCGACCACGGCATTGCCATCCGCCAGGGAGCGGCTGAGGCGCGTATTATGGCCCAGGTAGGTATTCGGCAGCACGCAGCCCTCCTCGATCTCCACATTCTGCCCGAGGATGGAATTTTCGCCGATGATTGCGTTGGGACCCACCTGGCAGCCCTCGCCGATCTTTGCGCTGCCGCCGATCCAGAACGGAGCGCGCAGCACCGCCCGGGGATGCACGCTGGCGTGCGGGCCGATCCACCCGCCGCTCTGGTGGCGGGAATCGATGGCCACCGGCTCATCGCCGCGCGATTGCAGCCACCCCTTTTGCAAGGCGAACCACCGCTCGAGCAGGGCGCGCGCATCGCCGCCAAAAAGGTCCGCCGGCATGCCCGGGAGCCGGTCCATCCGCTCGGCATCGGCCGGCGCGCCGGATTCATTGGCAATCGGGATAACCTTTACCGGCCGGGACCAATAGACACCGCCTTCCAGCGCCAGGCGCACCGCCGCGGGCCGGTCCGCCACGTACACCTCCACTTCGTCGATGCCGTTGCGCACCGCGTCATCCATCCAATGCCCCACCAGCGGCTGCGGCCCCACGGGCCAGAGCACAAACGGCAGCGGGTTGCGCCAGATGGTGTCGAGCGCGCTAAAGTCCGGGGCGACCAGACGGCGGATTTTTTTGGCGCCAGGCATTTTAGTAAGCCCCCTTTCCCAAAAACACCGCCGGGATCGTCTTCAGCAGCAGGAGAAAATCCAGCCGCACGCTCTTTGATTTGATGTACTGCACGTCCAGCCGCACCTGCCCGGCAAAGTCAATATTGCTGCGGCCCGCCACCTGCCAAAAGCACGTCAGGCCCGGCTTCGCAAGCAGCCGCTGGCGGTCTTCCATCGAGTACTCCCGCACCTCGCGCGGCACCGGCGGGCGGGGCCCCACCAGCGACATTTCGCCCACCAGCACGTTCCAAAGCTGCGGCGCCTCATCGATCGAGAACTTGCGGATAAAGCGCCCGATGCGCGTCACGCGCGGGTCGTTTTTCATCTTGAATGTCACGCCGCCGGTCATCTCGTTTTGCTTTAGCAGCTTGTCCTTGAGCGCGTCCGCGTTCACCACCATGGAGCGGAATTTCCACATGCCAAACGGGCGCCCTTTCATCCCGATGCGGGTCTGGCGGAAAAAGATCGGCCCGCCATCCTCGATCTTGATGAGCGCGATCACGGTGATGATAAGCGGCGACCAGATGAGAATCGTCATCGCGGCCACAAAGATATCGATGGAGCGCTTGATGAAGAGCGAGCTGTTGACGACCGCGCGCCAGGTGAGGACTTTGAACCATTGGCTGGCGCCGATCATCGCGCGGCCATGCGGGGAGCCGGCTTTGCTCCAGTATTCGATCAGCGCATTATCTTCCGGGGGCTGTTTCATGATGGGATCAGTTGTTGGATTTCGCGAAGGATGCGCCGCGGAAAATCGCGGTCGCGCAATGGACGCCAGATGTGATGGGCGCAGCCGGCGGAGGTCTCGACAAAGCGCTCATGCATGGGGCGGGCAAAAGTCTCGTAAAGGCGCAGCGTCTCCTCGGTGGGGATGGCCCGCTCCGCCGCATCGCGCCGCAACCGGCGCAGCAGGCGCACATCCGCGGGCACATCCACGTAGATGGAAAGGTCCAGCCGGCGGAGGAGCGGCTTCTCGTGCAGGACGAAGAGCCCTTCCACAATGACGATGGGCGCGGGATGAAACGCGACTGTGCGCCGGGCGCGGCGATGGCTGGAAAAGTCGTAGCGCGGCGTCTCCACCGCCCGCCCGCGGCGCAATGCGTCCAGATGTCCGGCCAGCATCCCCGTCTCCAGCGCGCGCGGATGGTCAAAATTCAGCTTCCGCTCCGCCTCGCCGCGGGCATTGCCCCGGTCCCGGTAGTACCAGTCGTGCGAGATGAGCGCCGCGCGCGGGCCGAGCCGGGAGGCGAGGAAATTGCCCAGCCAGGTCTTGCCGGACCCCGTGCCGCCGGCAATGCCGATAATGCGATGAGTGTTCATGCCGCGGCCTTGTGCCCTCCCAGCATGCGGTGGAATACCGCCTCGATTCGTCCGATGTACCGGTCGAAATCGTAATCCGCGAGAAAGCGCTCCCGTCCGCGCCGGCCCATCGCGCGGGCCAGCTCCTTGTCCGCCAGCAGCGCGTCGATGGATGAAGCATAGCGGTCGATATCCATCCACGGGACGAGGAAACCATTTTCGCCGTCGCGCAGCCAATCGCCGACGCCCCCCGCATCGAAACCGACAACCGGGAGCCCGTTCCGCATTGCCTCCAGCCCGGAGAGCCCCATCGGCTCCGGCCAGACGGAGGGGAAGAGCACCGCTGTAGCCTCCTGGTAAAACTGGCGCAGCTCCTCCTGCGGGACAAAACCCTTGAATGCGACCCGGCTTCCCAGCCCCAGCCGGCGGCCCAGCCGCTCGCAGGCCGCCCGGTGATTGCCGGCGCCCAGGATGACCATTTCGAACGGCGCCCGCACTTTCGCCAGCGCGCGCAGCATCACATCCACGCCTTTGCCGCGGATGATCTGGCCGGCAAAGACCAGCAGGTTGCGCGCGGAGAAATTGCTCTCGAGCGGCTCCGCATGGCGGGGCACGGGCGGGATGATCTCGATGGCGGCGGGCGGGAAGCGATTGATCAGCAATTCTTCCCGCATGAACTTTGTCGCCACGATATTGCGATGAAACCTGCGGCTGAGCGCCATCTCCCGCCGCTTCTCCATAAAGCCGACCCAGTGCACCGGCAGGCCGCCGGCGCGGCTGCGCTTGAGCGGCGCAAGGCATGGGAAGACGCAATGATGCCCCGCGGGCCGTGTGCAGATGCGGCGGGTAAGCGGATTATACCGGTAGCTGCGGAGGCAGTGGATATCATGGTCATGCACCATGCGGACCATCGGAACGCCGCTCCTCAGCAGCGCCTCGATTCCATCCGGCTCATCCCATTTGTGCATGTAAATCACCTCCGCGCCAAAGCGGCGCGCCACGGCGCAAGGGTCCTCCCCGTTTTGAAAGAAGAGGTTTTCCCCGAAAAGCGCCTGCCACGCAGCCTCTCCCTTCCCGCTGCCGCGGTGGGCCAGCAGCCCAATGGTGTGGCCGCGCCGCCGCAACCCGTCCGCGGTGTCGTAAAGATTGCTCTCCGCGCCGCCGAAGTTGCCCGCAATGTCGTGGACGAAGAGAATCCTCATTTTCGCGCTTTTCTCCCTTCTCGGAATGGGCGCATAGTGAGCGCATGGCTCAAATTGCATCCGGCGAAGTCACGGACCACGCGCTGCTCCTTACCGTGCATGCGCCGCGCCTGGACGCCGCCTCCTCCCGCGATTTTAAGAAGGCTTGCGAAGAATACTGGGCGCCCGGGATCGAGCGCCTGGAAATCGACATGAGCGCCGTGGAATTTCTCGATAGCTCCGGAGTCGGCGCGCTGCTGAGCGTTTACAAGAAGCTGCCGCCGGACAAGCCTTCCGTGCGGCTGAACCATGTGCAGCCGCCGGTGCAGACGGTCATTGAGTTGTTGCGTCTGCATCGCATCTTCACCATCGCCGCTTAAGGAGAAAGAAATCGCTTGGCCGAGGAGCGCCGCTACTTTCCCGGGGATGATCCGGAGCTGCGCGCATTGCTTGACCGGTATCTGGACGGGCTTGGCGAACGGCTTGGCCGGAGCACATTCGCGGCCGATGTGGCCTTTCTGCTGCTGGCCGGCGGATATGGACGCGGCGAAGGAGGCGTGTACGCCGGCGGCGAAAAGCCGGCGCTGTACAACGACCTCGAGTTTTACCTGGTGCTGAAAAACGGCGCGGCGGCTGGTGCGGCGCAGGCGTGGTGCGCGGGGGAATCGCATGCGGGCGAGGAGGAAACCGGCATCGAGGTGGAGTTCAAGCTGCTCACCCTGGGCGCTCTGATGACGGCGGGGCCGTCGATGTTTTACTACGACCTTCTTGCGGCGCACCGGCTTGTATTTGGGGATGCGGGGATCGTGGGGGCGCTGCCCGCGAGGCTGCGCGATGCGGGGCAGATCCCCCTGCACGAGGCCACGCGGCTCCTGTTCAATCGCGGCAGCGGCCTGTTTTACTCGCGCGTCCTCCTGGACGGTGGGGAAATCGATACCGCCTTCATCGAGCGCAACCATGCCAAGGCTCGGCTGGCTTTTGCGGATGCGGTGCTCGCCGTGAACGGCCTTTACCATTGGTCCTGTGCGGAGCGGAACGCACGGCTGCGCCGGCCGCTCCAGAGGATTCCCGGTAATTTCCGGCAACTGGACGCATGGCATGCCGGCGCGGTCGAGTTCAAGCTGCATCCGCGTCATGAATCGCCGCAGGCCGGCGTGCTGATGCAGCGGCAGCGGGAGCTTGCCGCCGCGTGGACGGAATTGTTCCTCTGGGTCGAGTCGCTGAGGCTCGGAGCCGAATTTCGCAACGCACGCGATTACGCTGTCCGTGGCGAACGGCTCTACCCGGAGCTGCCCGTCATGAAAAATATCGCGCTCCACCTGCGCGACCGGCTGCAGCGCGGCGTTTCCGGCGGTGCGATGCTCGATTACCCGCGAGCCCCGCTCCAGCGCGCGCTGGCGCTGCTGATGCAGGAGCCGGTGGAGATGACCCTCGTCCGCAAGTTTCTCCCCGGCGTCGCATCCCTGCCGGAGGCTCGCGAGGCTTACCGGCGCCGCTGGCAATTCTATAATTGAGGGGCTCATTGCGCGGGGCCAATCCCGATGCTCGGCTGCACCGGTTGTGCGCTGCTGATGACGGCGCGGTTCCCTTCATTGACGGAAACGGTGCGCGCGAAGGTGCTGACGATTCCGCCGACGATGGACTCGACCCGGTCAAACGGGCTGTTCGGCACCCAGACGATGTCTTGCGGCTGGAGGCGCACATCCCGCGCCTTGCCGTTCAGCATCGCCTTCAGGTTGACGACGGCGACCTTCGGCTCCGTCAGTGAATCGCGGATGATGACAACGTGCTGCGGGTAGGAGCGCGGCGCCAGGCCCTGGGCGCCGGCGATGGCGGTGACGAGGGTCAACTCCTCCGAGTAATCGATGCCGCGGGAGAGATTAACGGCGCCCAGCACGTAAACCCGCCCGGCGGCGGAGGAAGGCAGGTAGATGAAATCGCCATCCTTGAGGAAGATGTTCTGCGAGGCGTCGCCATCGCGCAGCAGCTTTACAAAATTCACGGGCAGGAGCTTTCCATCGCGCACGATGAAGCTGTGGTGCAGGTCCGCCAGCTCCTCGGAGTTGATGCCGGAGCGCTGGATCATAAGGCCGCCGGCGCGGGAGATCGCCTCGACCAGCGTGGTGGGCGTATCGAGCGTCAGGATACCGGGATTATTGACGCGGCCCATGACCTCCACGCGCTGGCTGGTCATGCTGCGCAGGATGAGCGAGAGCTGAGGGTCGCGGTAATCGGTTTTGAGCTGGCTCTCGATGGCGGCCTTCAGCTCCGTGATGGTCATGCCCGCCGCGTGGACATGGGCGGTTTGGAAATAGAGATCGCCGTCGGGCATTACGATGCTGATCTGGCGCGTGTCCGGCACCTCCATCAGCTCCAGCTCCAGTTTATCGCCGGAGCCCAGCCGGTAGGGATCGTGCGGCTCCGCCAGCATGGACGCGGGCGGGCCGGCGGGCGAGTGAAGCTGCTGGAAGATGGGATCGACCGGCTGGTGCGGATCGAAATGCCGCGTCTCGGCGCCGCCGCGGGCCGCGAGGAGGCTCAAGGCAATCAGGATGGAGGCGGGCCGTTTCATTGATTGTTGAGCGGCGGAAAGATGGGATGCGTGATGAAGGTGGGCACGCTCAGGCCGGTCCAGGTGGTGGTTGCGGACGTGGTAAACGCCGAGATGGCGGTATCCATGATCTCTTCCGCGACCCGCCACGGGCGCGAGTTGACGAAGATTACATCGCGCGGCTGGATGTGGAAATCCGTCTGCGAGCCGTGGAGTGTCCGGTTGATATTGACAACAAAACACCGCGGATGATCAAGCGAGCCGCGCAGCACCAGCACGCGGTCGCGATAGGCGTTGTCGGTAAAGCCGCCGCGCAAAGCGATGGCGCCGGTCACGGTCATATCGGAAGTGTATCCTTGCGAGCCGGGATGAAAGACTTCCCCGAGGATGTAAATGTTATTGGCCAGCGCCGAGGCCATGTAGATGTAGTCGTTCGGCTCCAGCGTGATGTTCTGGCGGGTATCGCCGCGGATGAAGAGCGCATCGAAGTCCACCGGCAGATGTTTCCCCTGCCTCAGCACAAAAGAGTGGGCGTAATCGCAGAGTTCGACGGTCTTGTCTTCCACCAGGCCAAGCTGCACCCCCTTTGCCTGCGCCACAGCCTCCACCAGCGTGACCGGGTGATCCATCGGGTAAGCGCCCGCGGCCTCCACCTTGCCCAGGATGAAGTATTTTTTGCTGTGCAGCTCCTTGGGCGCGATCATCACCCGCGGACGCTTGTAGTAAACGGAGAGGGCTTCCTCCATTTTGCCGCGCAACTCATCGACCGTGAGCCCTTCCGCGTGGATGCCGGTGGCCTGGAGGTAGTTGATGTTGCCATCGGGCTCTACAAACAGATTGACGCGCGTGAGATCCGGCCTCCCAAAGAGGGAGAGATCCATCACATCGCCCGGGCCGAGCGTGTACGCCTGCGACCGTGGCGCGGCGCCTGCGACCGCCGCGGTGATGAGCGCCAGAACGAATGTGAGCAACCCCCTCATGACACGAAGACGGGCGCTTGATTGACCAACACGGCGCCACAGATATCCCCGACGCTGTCGCGCAGCAGGTCCACCTGCTCATTCCAGTAGCGGGTGCTCTCCCGGTCCATCGCCACCAGCAGCAGCGGGCGCGCCCGGGTGGCCCGCGCGAGGCTGGAGGCCGGTTCCTGGATGAGTCCTTCGAGCCGCAGCCAGACCTCGCGGCCCGCGGCGCGGTGCTTCTCGATGGTTGCGCAGGCGTCCCGCATCTGCGCATGGGAAAATGCCTCGATGTTCCAGCGCTCCGCCGCGATTGCCGGCGCATCCGTGCCGGCGCCGGGCTGTGGCAGCTCCGCCAGCGCGGGCGAGGGCGCGCAGGCGCAATCGATGATGAGCAGGGATGGGATGAAGCGGCGCGCCTCGACGAGCATCATGCTCCAGAATGCCTCTTCTTCGCGCTCCGATACGGGGCTCCAGATGACCCGGGCCGTGCCGTCGTGCTCGCATTCGCGGCTCCAGCGGAGCCACATCCTGGGACCGATCTCCTTGCGCCCGCTGGCGCTGCAGCCGCGCGGGATGCTGCCGAAGATTGGCGCGCCCAGCATCCTGCCCGCTTCGCCGCCTGTGCGGAGACGGGAATCGAGCAACTCCGCCAGCGCTGCCAGCATGACCGCAAAGCCCGCGCCGAGCATCGTTCCCGCAATTGAGAAAACCGCGACCTTGAGGGGCTTGCCGTGCAGCGTGACCTGGCCCACCATCGCCGGCTGGAGGATCAAATACATCTCCTGCGCGTTTTCCTCAAAGAGGTGCATCTCCTGCAGCCGGTTGAGCAACAGCACTTGCGCGGTCTGGAGCGTTTGCTTGCGCTGATCGATACCCGTCAGCCCGAAATCGCCGTTCGTGGCCGATTGCGAGCGCTCGCGCAGCTTTACGAGGCCTTCGTTCTGGCGCTTGAGCGCCTCGCGCTGGTTTTCCAGCTCGACGATTCTCATGTAAAGGTGATTGCCCACCTCGGTGCCGGCGTATTTCGAGAGGTCGCTCTGCGCGGCCTTCGTCTCCTGCTTCATTTCCTGCTGGATGGAGGCGATTTTCTCCTCCTTCTCGGCCACGAGCGGATTCTTCTCCGTGTACCGCGCGCGATATTGCTCCAGGTCCGCCTGGGCCTGGCGCAGCGTATCGGCCAGCGGGCTCTGGCGGATCAATTCATTGCGCAGCGTGTCGATTTCCGAGTCCAGGCTCTCGATATCGATGGTGGTGGAATCGAGCTTCATCTCGAAATCCCCCTGCGATTTCAGGTAAGTATCCAGTTGCACCTCCGACCGCGGCGCCTGGAGCGATTGCTCGTCCAGCCGATTCAGTTCATCCTGGTTGCGCTGCAACTGCTCCTCCAGCGCCTCGCGAATCTCCCGGCTTTCCGATGCCTCGACATCTTTCGGGAAATCGACGACCGCCTTAGCCCATTGATTGACCAGGTCCACGGTGGCCTGCGGGCTTAGATAGCCGGACAGCGTGAGGGTAATAAAATCGGTCTTCTTTTCCTCCTCCGCCTTCACGCAATACTTCAGCAGGTCCGCCGTCACCGCCGGCTTGGAATGCGCGGCCACCGCCTCCAGCACAGTGCGCGAGACGGCGGCGGTCTCGAGGTCCTGCGCCGTAAATTCGCGCGGGCGGTAGGGGTTGCCGTCCGTGCCGATCTGGAAGGCTGTGGGCGTATCCCGCTTGATGAGCTGGAGAGAAACTTCATACCGCGCCTTTGCCCGAAAGATGCCGTATGCCAGGCCGAGCCCGAGGCCCGCGATGACGCCGAGGACCAGCCAGTGGCGGCGCAGCTTGAGGCCGCCAATGAGGCGTTTCGGATCGACCGAGAAACCGCCGGGGGATTCCGCCTCGTCGCGCGGGGAGGCAGCGGGCGTCAATGCGGAAGCGGAATTGGGGA
>DATAXI010000198.1:0-9527 GCA_036266845.1 Chthoniobacteraceae bacterium
ACTCATTGCGCGCGATCCAAAACTCGCCTTGGCGGCTCTTTCGTTGCGGTCGAATCATGCTGCCCGCCATTCTGCCACCAGCCCCGCCCCTCAGCAATGCCGCTCCGGCTCGACTGGGGATTATTTCAACAGGCTGTTAGGCTCTTGCCGGAGGGCTCTTGCCAGGGCGCTCGAGCGGGCTAGAACCCGTGCATCGAGAGCGCGGCGGTGCGCAAATAGGGATGCAGCTCGTCAAAGTCTTTCCGGAGACAGCCGAGGCGGAATTGCAACTGGACGGCGCCACTCTCGATATAAATGGTGTCCGTGGCAAACGTCTGGCCGTAAGAGGAATAACCGATTGCTATCTCATAACTGCCCCGCCCGCCAAAGTTGATGCCATTCAGGCTTTCTGAAATGACCTGAACATTCTGGGCATCCTTCGGAAGGCCGCGGGTGAGGATGTATTCCCGCATCGCTTTCGCGCGATCCGGAGTCCATAGCGCCGGCGCGTCGATCTTGACGGCATCGACAGAGAGACTGGCCTCGATCTTATTGGGCGGAAAGAACCGGGTTGGCGTGACCGACCAGTTAAGGGGGGGAATGAATGTGAGTTCCATGCCCGAGACATCCGCTGAAACATACTTGGCGGTGGGCCCGTCCGAGCCCGGCGCGGAGGGATGGAAAATCCACGATATATCGCCGGCGAGCGCGATGGAGCGGGACAGGAAAAGAGCGGCGAGCGCGGCGGCCGTGGCGGGGTACTTCATTACTGAACAAAATACCGGGAACGGAGATAGCTCACGGAAGTAAATGTCCCGGGCGGAAGACTATCGTAAAAGTTGAGATCGAAGTGCCATTGACGAGTAGGAGCCTGGTAATAAGCGCCGGTGTTCTGCCAGACGCCGGTGGCCTGTTTGGAGTTGTAGAGTTCCTCCATGGAGCCGTAATAAGTCAACGTCTTGCCGCTCCAGTTTTCAAGGAGACGGATGAAATTCTCCGCGCCGCCGCTATAAGTAAACGTCTGGCCCGAGCCGCCAAGGGCGGAAGTGACGATTCCCGAAAGGAAGGCCGCATTGACCGTGGTGCTGGCCGCGGTGGGAATGCTGCTGGGGGCGGTGGATGAGTTGGACCAATTGCTGGAGAGCACGGTGACGGAATCGGCCATGATGGCAGAGGGCGCCCAGGGGTAACCCGAGACCTGCGGGTTGCCGGTGCTGCTGTTATTGGATGGCACGGTGGTACCGGTGCCGCCGGTGTTGTAATCGCCCACGACATAGACCGGGTTTTCGCTCGCGATCGTCAGGCCGTTGGCGGGGATCTGGGAGCCATTGATCAACTGGATGCCGACCGCGGCGGGACCGGTCTGGTTATCCGGGGCAACCCCATTGCCGGTGGCGGTGTAAGAGGTGTCGTAGATATAGACGATGTTATAGGGACTGGCGTCGAGCGCGCCGCCGCTACTGAGCGCGGAGTAAATCTTGCTGAGGTCGAGTTGGACGATATTGACCGTCGATTGTTCCCGTGCGTCGTACAACTGGATGGGCTTTGTGGTTACCGTGACCTGGTGCTTGCTATTGGTGCTTGATACCGAGGTGGTCGCGGTGATGGCGTTGGTAAATGTGGTGTAAATCGCCTTGCCCACGGTATCGGAGGTAGTCGCGGTGACCGGGGTGCCGCTGGCATAGTTGGTGGCGCCTTCGTAGATGGAAACGACGGGGGCGGAAGGATTGCTGGAATTAATCTGAACGATGATGCCGGCTTGGTCGAAGATGCGCTCCGAGGGATCATTCACATTGGTGGAGGCGAGAGGATCGCTGTAGGAGGAGTTTGGCACGTCGATAATCTCATGATAACCGTCCGCCGCGTTGGGATTGCTGGAATTGGCCGTAAGAAGAGATGCGTTTTCCGGCGTCAGCGGCGGGGAGTAGGATGCCTCCGGAACGCCGCTGCCGAATGTGGGCGGATAAGCCGTCCCGGAGTGGGAGTGATCATTGGGAGACCATGCGCCATTGGGGTCCCAGGTGCCGGCGAAGGAAACCGGCGCGTTGAAGGTGAGCGGCTCGCCGGAGCCGTTACCGCCGGTGTAGAGATTCCCGTTGGTTTCCACCGCGCCGTTGAGCACGAGATTGGCGCCGGGATTGATTTCCAAATCGTCATTGTAAGCGATGGCATAGAGCCAGGGCGAGCTATAAGCCTTTTGAAAGACCCGGGATACGGTGACACTGTTGGTGCTGGAGGTGGAGCCGCTGCCCCCTTCGTTGCCGGAGCTTTTGAGCGAGCTATATTCCACCCTGGCGGTCGCGAGGTAATCATAAGTCACGAGGTTTGGACCGCCGGCTTGCGAAGGAACCGGCGTGCCGGAAAGAATCGGAGTCATGGTCGGGTCCGTCGAGTTGAGCGCGGCGACGGAATCGCTCAAGACCGGGTTGGGCGCGGTAAGAAAGCCGGCGCCGTTGGTCGCCGTTTGAAGAACGGCGGTGAAAGTGGGAGCCGAGAGCGCGGCATTGATCGTGGAGGCGGGAAGGGTGACATTGCCTTGAGCCTCGCAGGTGGCGCGCCACTGGACGTAGGTGCGCTCCAATACCCCGTTGGCCGCGGAGATGGCCTGGCGGCGCGCATTGTTGCGCTGTGCGAACCGGTAGGACTGGAGGGTGTATTCCACTGCCCCGCCCACGCAGGCGGCAAGGACAAGGATGACGATGAGCGACAGGATGAGAGTCGAGCCGCGGGTGTCAGCCGGCGGTTGATTTCTAATACTCGACGGTAAGTTGCGCATAATGGGATACCTCAAGCGTGAACGGGGTTGTAGCGCCGACAAACGAGTAGCCGCCGGAAGTGGCGGGACCGGAGCCTTGCAATTTGCCCAGATTGGTGGAAGTGGGGTCCACCGCCGTGAAGTTGATGGTGGAAATGAAGGCGGTATCCGCGGAGCCGTTGGCGCTGCCCGTGGTAAAGGGGGAGGGATTGGTCAGGCCATAGGCAAGGACCGTGCTGGTATAGGCTCCGGCGGAATTGAGGACGCTTTTGACCAGCTCGTAATTATAGCTGCCCTGCTGGACCTGGTATTTGACCGGGCTGGTGATGAAGCACGCCACATTCATCTTCGAGGCCGGAGTGACCGTCAGATTGGTCAGATTGATCTGCATCCCGAGGCTGCCAGAGATGCCGAGCGTATATACCGTGGGACTGGAGGTGGAAAGCGACACCGAGGTGATCTGTTTCTCGAGCAGCACCGTCGGCGTCGCCTGGATGTGGACCGTTTCCCCGACGATGGGCGTGTAACCTCCCGAGCTGGTGCCGGTCTCCACCTGAACGCTGGT
Source organism: Chthoniobacteraceae bacterium (assembly GCA_036266845.1). Lineage (GTDB taxonomy): Bacteria > Verrucomicrobiota > Verrucomicrobiia > Chthoniobacterales > Chthoniobacteraceae > DATAXI01. The sequence continues at coordinate 3,300 of DATAXI010000198.1, forward strand.
GTTTGTCGGGTAGAGATAATTCGTGCCGGAAGTGACGTAAATACTGAACGGACCGCCGGCGTAGGACTGGAAGTAAATGCCCGACGCGGAGCCGCTGACCGTGGGAGAAACGGTGCCGGATGAGAGGATGAACTCCGGGGTGGAGACCGCGGCATTCAAATCGTTCTTCATTTCCAGCAGCCCCGCCTGGCCCTGGACGGCGGAGACGTTGATCGCGCTGTTTTTACTAAAAAGGATCATCCCGGTGCGGGAGAGCTCGACCACGACAATGCCCGCGAGTGCGACAATCGCGATGGAGACCATGATTTCCGTCAACGTGAATGCCTTGAGGGATGAAGAACGGTGGGTCATTGATCGCTTCCTCTTACGGTGCTTGCCGAGACGGTGTAGAGATGGCTCCGGTAAGTATAGGTGACCGTCACCACGTACTGGTAGGCGTACTCATTTGCGCTGCTGCTGCTGATATTGCTGCCGGTGCAACTGACCGTTCCAGTCACAATGGTGCTATTGGTGGCGGGGTCCACGTAAAGCGGGGTGGCATAGGTGGTGCCGGAGAGCGTGAGTTCCGCCGGGACCGCCATGCTGCTGTTCTCCGGGACGAAGGGGCTCACCATCTGGATGCGGTCGATGTAGCTCTGGACCAAGAACTCCGCGGCGGCATAAAGCCGGGCGGTGGATGCCACGCGGTTAATCTGGGCGAAGGCCATGAGGATGGACGAAGCCGTGATGGCCAGGACCATGAGCGCGATGAGCACCTCGACCAGCGTCATGCCCGCCAAACGGGACAGCGTTCGCAAATTTGTTGGCGACTTCATGAAACTCGGGAGCCTTACAAGGTTGAAAAAGCGTTGGGGTCTTCCGGGCGGAGAACACCAGCGGGCGTAGTCCATGCGGCGGCAGCAACCACCCATGGGGGTGCGGAATGGTCATGTGAACCATGGATGCCAGCGCGTTTGGTCATATCTTCCTGAACCAAGCAAAATGCATGCCCCGATAGAGAAGAGCCGGGGCCGGGGGGCGTAATCAGAATATCCCTTGGCGATATTGTCGTGGAGCCCGCGACAAATGGTCCTGACGGTTCCGACATTATTTGACCGCGCCCGTTCCGTGGTCCCGGCAACGGGGCTGCTTGTAGGAGGAGGTATTATGACCATCATCCCTTCTACCCGCCGCGGCTTTACGCTTGTGGAAATCATGATCGTAGTTGCGATCATCGCGCTGCTGGCTTCCATCGCCGTGCCGAACTTCCTCCGGGCGCGCAAGCGCTCCCAGGCGGTCCGCATCCTGGAGGACCTGCGAATCCTCGATTCCTCGATGGACGAATATGCCATCGACAACAACAAGAGCACCGGCTCCAAGACCAACTTTACCGATCTGAAGGCCTATATCAAAACGGGCAGCGTCCTCTACACCACGGGCGACGATATCTTTGGAGACAGTTACGGCCCGTTTACCGTGGATAGCGTCCCGCAGGTGCCGACGGCAGCCTACCGCACGCTCTCCGACGTTGCGCCGTACACCTTCTGGTCCCCTTATTGAGACGAGCCCCCTTTTGCGATGGCCCCGGCGGCGCGTTCCGCTATGCTGCGGGCGTGAGCAACCAGACCGTCCTCAAACTGCTCTTTGAACTGCGGGCCGTACTCGACCGAATAGGAGAGACGGATTCCAGCATCGAGGAAGCCATGGTCCACGATGTGGACCGCGCCAAGCAACTGGCCGATGCGTGCATTACGCAGATTACCCGCGGTGAATCGCTCTCTCCCGCGGAGGCCGAGGACGAGGAGGACGAGTAGATGTCCGGTCAATGAGGCGTTTTATACTCTTCGTCCTGGTCGTCGCGCTGTGCGTCTATGGACTCTACCGGTGGACGGAACGGCGAAATGCGGATGAATTTCCCGAGCAATTCACTCCCGCGGCGGGACCCAAGCTGACGGGCAAGGATGTGGAAATCCTCCAGGCGATGGAGGATGAGTACACGCGGCTGGTGCAGGTGGTGGTGCCTTCCGTGGTGAGCATTACCGCCACCAAGCGGGTGGAGGCGCCGGCGGTGGAGGATCCGTTCGAGCTGTTCTTCGGCCGCCGATTTGCCAGACCCCGGCAGACCGAAGAGATGCGGTCGCTCGGCTCCGGCGTCATTGTCTCCCGGGAGGGGCACATTGTGACCAATCAGCATGTGGTGGCGGATGTGGACGAGGTGCGTGTGCGGCTGTCCAACGGCCAGGAAGCGGCCGCCCGCATCATCGGGGCGGACCCTGTGACGGACATCGCGGTCCTGAAGGTGACCGGCCTGAAAGTGACGCCGCTGGCTTTCATCCCGGACTCCGACAAGGTGAAAGTGGGCCAGCGGGTGATCGCGGTGGGAAACCCCTTTGGGTTCGATGAGACCGTGACGCAGGGCATCATCAGCGCCAAGGGCCGCGCGATGGAGGATAGCGCGAACGATTTCTTCCAAACCGATGCCGCCATCAACCCCGGCAACTCCGGCGGGCCGCTGGTGGACCTGCACGGGGAAATTATCGGGATCAACGCCGCCATCTACGCGGGGCAGGGCGGCTCCGGGAGCTGGCAGGGCCTCGGTTTTGCCATCCCGGCCAATACGGCCCGGCGGGCGCTGGAGGCGATTATCAAGACGGGGCATGTGCCCCATGGCTACCTGGGGGTGAATGTGCTGAGCCCGGAGTTGCTCGCGCGCATGGGGCTGCCGCAAATCGATGGCGCTTATGTGAATGGAATCGTCGGCGGCTCCCCGGCGGAAGCCGCGGGCATCCAGAAGGGGGATATCATCACCGCCATCGGCCAGCATCCCATCCATAGTTTCTCCGAGCTTCGCGCCCAGGTCGCGAACGTGCCCTCGGGCACGGACGTGCCCATCTCGATCCAGCGGGATAACCAGACGCTCACCCTCACGGCCCGGATTACCGATCAGCCCGCCAATCCCACCGGGAACTCCGCGCCGCAACCCCCGCAACAGCCCCAGCCTTCCGCAACCCAGGCGCCGCTCCCGAGCCTGCTGGCCGGCGTCCACGTCATGGAAATCCCCCCCGACCACGAGGAGGACCTGCCGCCCAATGCCCACGGCGTCATGGTATCCGACGTCGATGCCGGAACGCCGGCGGCCGGCGCGTTGCAGCAGAGCGATGTGATCGAGGAAATCGACCGGGTGCCCATCCACTCCGTCCCCGAGTACAATGCCACAGCCTCCGCGGCGACCGGAGCGCGCATCCTGCTTTCCATCTGCCGCGAACGGCGCCGATCCTTCGCGGTGATCACCGCGCATTGACCCGGAAAGCATGGGAAAATCGGGCGCAACCGGCGATTTTCCCTCTCTTTGCCCTTGTGCGGCAATGGCTCCGCAGCAAGATTTCCTCCCCCGCCCCATGCCCTCCCTTACCGGTCTAGTCAAATTGCTGCGTCCCCGCCAATGGACGAAGAACCTGGTGTGCCTGGGGGGCGTTTTCTTCAGCGGGAATGCGCTATCCCGGCATGCGGACGTCCGCGCGGGGATCGCGCTGGCGGGTTTCTGCGCGGCATCGGGTTTTGTGTACATCATCAACGATGTGCTGGACCGCGAGCAGGATGGGAAACATCCGCGGAAGAAGCTGCGGCCGGTTGCGTCCGGAGAGGTGAGCGTGCGGCAGGCGCTGGGCTTTGCCGCGGGGATGCTGGCGGCCGCGCTCGCGCTCGGCTCCACGCTGGGGCTGGGGGAGGCGGCGATCCTGGGTTTGTACATTGTGATGAACATCGCGTACTCCCTGGGTCTTAAAACCCTGAGCCTGGTGGATGCGATGGTGGTGGCCGCCGGTTTCATCCTGCGCGTGTATGCGGGCACCGTGGCCGTCTCCGTGGCGCCGAGCGCATGGCTGCTGCTGTGCACGCTTTTCCTGGCGCTCTTCCTGGCATTCGGCAAGCGGCGGGCGGAAATCAATGCCGTGGGGACAGAGCCCGAGCCGGTGAGGCGGGAGGTGACCGCAACGCGCGCGGTGCTGCACAAGTACAACGTCGCGATGCTGGACCGCTTCTGCAACATCTGCGCGACGCTGACAATCGCCACGTACGCCCTCTTTACCGTACTGGGGCACACGGATCGCACGCTGATTATCACAACCCCGCCGGTGGTGATGGGTATTTTTCGCTACCTGCTGCTGGTGGAGCGTTACCAGGAGGGCGAGGCGCCGGACGCCATCCTGCTGAAGGATTGGGCCATCCAGCTTGCGATTGTTCTCTGGGGGATTCTTTACGTTGCCGTGATCTACTTCGGCTTGCACATCGATGTCCAATAGCCCCGGCTGGCGGAACCTGATCCCCCGTTACGAGGCGCCCGCATTGCCCCGTATGAATGCGCGGGAAAAGGTCGCGCTCGTCATCGGGACGGGGCTGGGCAGCGGGTTTATCAAGCCCATGGCTCCCTCCTGGGGATCGATTCCCGGCTTTTTCTATTTCATCGCGGTGAGCCGCCTGCCGCTGCCGGCGGCGGTGGCCATCTTTGCCGCGATGCTTTTCCCCTCTGTCTGGAGCGGGACGATTTGCGAGCGCCTGCTGGGCCGGAAGGATCCGCGGCCCGTGGTGATCGATGAAATCGTGGCGGTCCCATTCGCCCTCTGGCCGCTCTGGCTGGAATGGCCGGCGCATTTCTCCACCTGGGCGATTCTCTTTGCGATCTACCGCTTTGCCGATTTTCTGAAGCCATGGCCGGCCAACAGCCTGCAATCCATCGGCGGCGGGCTTGGCATCCTGATCGATGATGTAATCTCCTCGGGATACGTGGGGCTGGGCTTGCTGGCTTTCATCCATTTCCTGCCGGGCCGGCTGTGAAGCGCCCGGGAAAATGTTGAATTTCCCGGTTTCGCATGGTCTTTGAGAAAGACATCGTCCGGCCTGCCATGATTATCCGTTCCCATTGCCGCCTGGAGCCCGCCACGGCCCTTTTTTCCCCCGCACCACCGACCAAACCGTGAAAGGCCGTTTCGCATTTGTATTGCTGGCGGGGATGCTGGTGGCGCTGGTTGCGGTGAGCAACGACAGCCTGTGGATCGATGAATTGGGGACCGCGGTGATCTCCATGCCATCCACGCTCCACGGCTGGTGGCAGGCGATTTACACCGTCCACAACTCCAACCTGCAGCTCCCGCTCTATATGTTATATATATGGGCGTGGGTGCGCATGGCCGGCATCTCGGCGCTGGCGCTGCGGGATGCGAATATCCCATGGTTTCTGCTGGGGCTGTGGGCCATCTATCACTTTTTGAAGCGGCATCCACGGCTGCGCTTCTTTACGGTCCTGCTCTACTGCGTACACCCGTTTGTCTGGTATTACCTGAGCGAGGTGCGCCCGTACACGATGCAATTGGGCGGGGAGCTGCTGGCTTACGGGGCATTTTTCCAGGCGCTGGACGAGCCGGAGAAGCCACTGACCGCTTCCTGGTGGTGGCTCTTTCTGGCGGGCATCTTCCTGCTGTGCGCGGTGGGCCTGCTGGGTGTCCCCTGGGCGGCTGCCGTTTGCCTCTGCATGCTGATGCGGAGGGATTTTCTCTCGTCGGCATTTCGCTCCGGGCTTCCGGCCGTATTGGTGGTGGCGCCGGCATTGCTGGCTCTGGCCGTCTATTACGCATGGACGCTCCAGACGGACGCGCGGCCGACGATATCCAACATGCGGCTGACGAGCATCCTGTTTGTCTTTTACGAGCAACTCGGTTTCGTGGGGCTCGGGCCGGGACGGTTGGAAATTCGCTCCTCGGGTGTGAGGGTATTCCTGCCATTTATCCCGGCGCTTTGCGGCCTGGGCCTGCCGCTGGCCTATGCGATTGCATGCGGAGCCGCGGAGGGATTTGGCATCCCGAAGTCGAAACGGATCGCGATATTCCTGGCGGTGCTGATCCCCTGCGCGGCGATTTTTGCGCTGGGTTATCTTAAGCATTTTCTCGTCCTTGGGCGCCACCTGATGCCGATGTTCCCTTTCCTCCTGCTGGCGGTCGCCTTCGCTCTACACCGGCTTTGGGATGGCGGCCGCCTCATTAACCGGGTGGTTGTGGTCCTGGTTTTTGCCGGGCTGACGGCGTCCGCCATGGAGTGCCGATTTGCCTACCGCCACCGGCGGGATGATTATTGCGATGCCGCCGCGATCGTGAAGAGCGCCCTGGCCCACGGAGAGCGCGTCTGGTGGGCGGGGGATTTCGGAGCGACGGTTTATTACCACCTGCCGCTATCCTATACGCTCCAGGGCGGAAATCT
>DATAXI010000223.1:0-30621 GCA_036266845.1 Chthoniobacteraceae bacterium
TCAGATACCTGGCACGACCACATGGATTCCTTATATGGAGTACGGCGGCCAGCTTCAATACCTGCATGATTTTGTACCGTACAAAGAAGCTGGCTCTTCGGCTTTCCCGTATGAATTGACCCCGAATGCCGCCTCCAGCAGCACGGGCAGCCTTTGGAATGACAACCGGAACGCGAGCGGGGGTGGACTGGAGGGGCAGATGATCGTTCACGATCCCCGTAACATGGCTTGGGGCTTTCCCGTAGATTGTAATTCCCGGTCATTCCTTGATGATAGCGGCAACGGACCCACTACGGATACCGTGGAATCGCAGTGGCCAAGTGGAAATTCCAAGTCTGCTCAGACCAGCCATTCCGATGGCCTCAACATGGTGCTTACAGGATACTACGAGCCCTCTTCCGGCGTGATCATGGGCTTGAAGGAAATCAACCGGTATTCGAATCCCAGTTCCATCACCACGGACTTCTACGCGGATCCGGATGGAACGGTTCGCCGTGGAGTGGCCGCCTATGTAGGCGGCGTGTCTTCCGGCGTTGGAAATATGGATCCTAATTTATCCAACAATTGGAGCTATCAGGTAAATACGACCTATGGCCTGCCGACCGCTACCACGGTCACGACGGGTGCTTTGGTGACGGGTACCGCCATTTCTCCGCCCCCTTTGCAATCGCAAAGCCGGCCGATCATTCTTCATCGTCCCTACCGCTCGGTGGCAGAACTCGGTTATGTCTTCTCCGGAACTCCCTGGAAGAATGTCGATTTCTCTACCCCTGAAAGCGGCTACAGCGCCTTGCTCGATGTCTTTTGCATCAATGAGGATAAAAGCCAGGATGCGGTGGTGGAAGGCCGGGTCGATTTGAATACCCGCCAGATCCCGGTCTTGCAGGCGATCCTCAACGGAGCCTATCGCGATGCGGAATCCTCCACGACCACCCTGCTCGGCAGCTATACGGCGGAGCCACCGCTGGGGGCGCCTTCCGCGCTCGTCGCCGAGTCCGGAACGATCGCCCAACTGCTCGTAAATCGCACGACCCAGGGGCCGGCCACTGGCCCTAATGCCGGTGTTCCGCAGCCGCTTTTCAATATAGCGGACCTCGTTGGCCGGTGGAAACCCAACGGCCAGCAGGGGTCCATGTCCAATCCCATCGATGGCTCTGCGAATTACGACGGTTTCAGCGCCGACCTCGCCGCTTACATGGGGTCGAGCCTCAACACGGCCAATACTCCTTCGGGCAATTACAACATCCTTCCACGATTTCGCGAGACGGCCATCCGGGCGCTCTCCAGCGCCGGCCAGGCCGGCACCTGGAACCTGATGATCGATGTCATCGCGCAAACGGGCCGGTATCCAATCGGCGCCACGGACCTCTCCAAATTCGTAGTTGAGGGAGAGCGCCGCTTCTGGGTTCATGTGGCGATCAGCCGCGAGACGGCGCAAATCGTGGATGAAAGCATCGAACCGGTAAACGAATGAAAGCAACCATCGTACTGTTGATGGCCATCCCGGCCCTTGCCATGGGCTCCGCGGACCAGAAGGCACCGGCGGTTTACGAGCAGAGCCCATTGCCATCCGGCCCCTTGGTCGCGCGGGCGCCGGATTTTTCGAAATGGGAAATCGATTACTATAATTCGGCAATCCCAGCCTCTTCCGGCAATCAAGCCGGCGGTCAGCCGGGATCGGATGCTCCCAAGTCCGTCACGGTGACGCGCACCAAGCCACTGTGGCACGCGGTCCTTTTGCGCGGAGACGGCTCCAAGAGCGAGGAGTGGTATGACGGCGTATGCAAATATGAGGTGGGACCCGATTCGAAAGTGACGCCGATTTCCAATTTCAATCCCGGTTACCACAACGCTTACCTGGATTATTCCAACAGCGATTTTCCCGACATGGAATTTGTTTCGCGAAACACCTACCTGGGACTGCAAAAGGGCACTTCCGATTGGGTCTTCCAATCCGGAACGGATGGCCCCAAGGCATGGATTGACTCGACCACGCGGCTTCCGGTGCGGTGGCAACAAGGCTCCGAAGTGCGCGTCATCAAGTTTCTTCAGCCTCCCGCCCAGCCTCTCGTCCTTCCGAAGAACATCGCTCCACTTTCCGCCGCGATCAAAAAGGTAAAAGAAGAAACCAGCGTCGCCCCGCCCCACGATTGAGCGTGGCGTGCGGATTCCCGGTCTCGTGGTGGCATTGGGACAATTTCGATACCCCGGAAAAGCAGCGCCGCGTTACTTTTCCCCAAAAGTAACGCGGCGGCTTTGATCCGGCCTCCATATCCCCTGCCGATTCCCCAATCGGCATTATGTGTCGGTCGGAATGTTGATCAAATCGGGCTGGTGACTGGCCGGTGCCCGATTAGAAAATTTAGTGGAAAATCGTTTACGGGAAGTCCGGGTGGGGGCTGAAACGTTTTTTCTAAGACTGGACCAAATTTGGCATAGAAGAACGTCGGTGTCAACAATTTTGTTACCGGATATTAACGCTGCCAACCGGGGTTCCCGGCGCCGATGCCCCCGGGCTTCACGCTTTTTCGGATAAGGCTGTCCCCTGCGTTTCAACCAGATGCGGCAATTTCCCGTTCTTATGATCCGGTATCTTTCCATTGGGAACCGCGCGATGATTTACCACCGCCTCCGCCACCGGGTTTTCGCTCGAGTCCTGAAGCTCCGCTTCCCAGCCCCTTTCTCCCTGGATCAGCTTCCAGGAGGCAATCTGGTGCGGGCGCACGGCGCCAAGCGGGATATCCGTCCCTTTCAGGGTAAACACCGCGTCCGCGGCATCCCCCGCGGTTTCCTGCACGCGCACGATCCATCCATCCCGTTCCTCCGCCGGCTTGAACGCCAGCAGCCGCAGATTCGACGGCTCAAGCCTGCCCAGCGAGCCCGTTTTTGAGAGCTTGCCGGGATGAGCGGAAAGGGGAGAGGTCACCGGCGGTTGCTCCAGCAGATCGGCCAAGGGGTAGGCATCGCACTCCGCCGGCGCCAGCGCCAGTTGGAAACGGTGCTCGCCGCTATCCATATAGGGGCGCCACGGCATCGCCGCGGGTTCCGTAGGCACGCTGCACGCATGGCGCGCTGAGCGGACGAGCGTCGCATTCAGGCAACCGCCATGGAGGTCAAAATTGAACACGGAATCGCTGGCAAAGAGAAACGACGGAGTCCGCACCCAGCGCCCTCCGGGCATCTCTCCGCACGGCCGGCGCTTTTGCGTTCCGCCCGGCACCTCGAATAGCGCTTCCTCGCCCGCCGGCATTACCAGCTTGATCCGCCGGGCCGGCTCATCCCAGAAGAGCCGTGCCGCGATCTCCACCCGGTCGCACCCGCGATGCAGCGTGACAGTCAGGTCCAGCCGGGAGCAGGCCGATGCGAACCGCAGCCAGAGAGAGGTCTTCTCAGGGCCGCTGACCAGGGGCTCGATCCTCTGGATGCGCCAATACTCCTTCACGTCCGTGATGCTGTCCGCTTCCACCTCCCCGTCGTGGCCGCCCCACGAGCCGTACCTATCGTCATAAATCGCAACGCGAAGGCCGGCTTCGCCGAAGACCGGCTTGCCATTGCGGAAGATGTGCACCCCCTCCTCGCCCGCCTGTGCGGCGACGCGGTAATATTCATTTTCAATTCCACCGTCCGCGGTAATGCGCGCGCCACCGGCGGGCGCGGCGGCCAGGCGCGGTTTTTCAGCCCAGGCGATCTGCAGCACCTGCCAGCCCATCGCCGGCACCCGCACCCGGGTTGCCATGCGGACGCGCCACGGAATGGACGGCGAAAAATAATGCTCCGGCTCCAGCCTCTGGAAGAAGAGCGGCTGCCCCGCTCCATCCAGTAACTGCACCGGCAGTTCCGCGACCCGGCCCGCGTACGATTCCACCGGGCGGTAATCGATACACGCCTCAATTTCCACCGGACCCTCGTAGTCAAAGGGATGCGGATTCCAGACCAGGACTGGCACCGCGCACGGCATGTCTTCGGTCGGCGTTTCCACGCTGGTATCGATCCGCGAAGCCAGCGTATTCAACGCCGCCAATTCCGCGCGTTGCGCATCGTGCCACGCCACACCCAGCCACGCGAACTGATCGTCGTAAGCCCGCTCGATGCTGCTGCCGGGCAGGATGTCATGGAAGGTGTTGAAAAGGACGGAGCGCCACGCGGCGGAGAGATCGCTTCCGGGCGTCTCGCACGCGGCGCTGACGATGGAATCGGTCTTCTCGGCCGAAAGCAGCAGGTTCTCGGTCTTGCGGTAGCGCGCCTTGAACTGCATCGCGCTGGAATAGCATCCGCGAAGCGTAAAATTCAGCTCGCCGCGGATCACCGGCAGCTCGGTGGTTTCCTTATGCAGCGCGGCGAAAAACCGCTCCAGCCCGGAGTAGATCACCTCCACATCGGGGTTCGCTTCCGCCCATTGCTCGATGTCCTTCAGGTGTCGCCGGCTCGGGCCGCCGCCGTGGTTTCCCAGGCCCACAAACGCCGCCACGTTCTCCAGTCCCCACTCCGCCGCGCGCGAGCGGGTCTGGTCCAGTCGCAGCGGTATTTCGTTTCTCTGGGTGCCGTACCAGCCGATCGGTATGCGCCAGCAGAGGATGCGCGCCCCGCTCGCCGCTTCCCACCAGAAGGCCGGCTTCGGCAGGTGAAAATCGTGCTCCATCGGCCGCGAGAAGGCAAAGCCGGTCATCCCGGCGGAAGTGTAGATTTCCGGCCAGCCGGCGCTGTGGCCAAAGGAGTCCGCCGCCCATGCGATTCGCGGCCGCCGGCCCAGATTTTTCTCAAAATAGCTCAGTCCGCTCGTGAATTGCCGCACCAGGGTCTCGGTCGCGGGGAGATTCGTATCCGGTTGCAGCAATGTGCCGCCCACCACTTCCCACCGGCCCTCGTCGATCCGGTTGCGGATCTGCTCGAAGATCGCCGGGTCGGCTTTTTGGATATGCTCGTAAATCACCGATTCGCCCCGAATATAGGTGAGGTCCGGAAATTCCTCCATCAGTTGGAGGATGGTGCGACAGGTTGTCACCCCCTCGTTGAGTCCTTCCCGCCAATCCCAAAGCCAAACAGGGTCGAGGTGGGAATTCGGGATCAAATGCAGTTTCATCGGAACGGACTCGGAATCAGTGGGAGAAGTAGGCCAGTTTTGGTCGAAAAAACCGTTTAACACTCTTCCAGGGCCATTGCAAGTAAAGTGCCCAACATTTTCCCATGCAAAAATGGTCTGCCAATGCGGTCAGGTTCGATTTTTCGTGCTCCGGCTGGCATGTTTGATTTCTCTCTGTTCCCACCTGCGGCACAGGCGCGGGTCAGCAGCCCATCGCCCTCTCGCCGGTCGAAGGCTCGAACGTCATTTCACAATCGGTCGCTTTCATCTCTGTGGCTGGGCCTCTGAGCACGGAATTTTATGCCGCAGCGCCCGGCCGATTTCGCCCGCGAGCCACAGATATTGATCCGATGGAACGCCGGGTTCCGATTGAAATTTGCTCTCTCCAATCGGGGGGCTCGCGGCGCATTTCAGAATCGCCGTCCCTTCATCCAGCTCATCAAACATGGCCACATAAATCGACGGCGCTCCCAGCCGGGCAATCTGCTCGCCTTGCGTCCAGAAGAAACGGCCCCCTTCGCGATCGATCTGGTTCGCGCTCGCATCCCGTCCGCGGGTCTTTTGCAGATTGGTCCAGCTAAAGCCGGGAAATATCACCGGCAGATAATCCAGATGATGCGCCCGGCACCACGCAAGGTCTCCCGCCTGGTACTCCGGAACGTCGCGCATGAAATTGGCGCGCGAGTTATACCGGGTCACACTCCACGGGCTGACAATGTCCGCTTTTGCAATCAACGCCCGCAGGGAGGGGTCCGGCGTTGCGTCCCGGATGCCTTCCCGCCAGCCATAGGGCACGCCCAGCATGATACTGTTGCCGCCATACCGGGGATCATTCTTCAGGAAGTCCACCAGTGCTTCGCAATCCTTGATGCTATAGCCCCGCCGGCCATCCGCGAAGCCAACGCCCCAGACCGCCACCAGCGGCTTCCCGTGCTCCTTCTGGTACGCGGGATCGCGCCCCACGCCCATCCGGTCCACCAGGTTCTTCCAATCCTTCTCGATAACGGACGTTATCTCGCCGCTGCTTAGGCCGGATAAGTCATACATGACCGCCCACGTGCGGCCATTGGCGTTCGCGGCGTTCCGGACATTCTCCAGCGCCGCGTCGCAGAAATCATAAGTCCCCGGCGTCCGAAGATCCGAGCCGAACCGCTGTAGAAACACGCCGTCGATTCCATATTGCGCCATCCACGCAAAATGCCGGTTCACGGTCTTCGGGTTGTAACTGCTGAACACCGTCGCATCGCTTCCGTCGCTGAAGTGGAAATCCGTCGGGTAGCGCTCATCGTTTCCGGCGCCGGACATATCCGGCCAGCGATCGATATTGCAAACTCCGGGCCGGAAAACCCCGTCGCCGTAATGGACCCATCCATGGCCCGGATGTTCATGGCCGGCCGCATCGTCGGAGCCATCCCCGGGGGCGGAAAACCAGGCCTGGTAACCGCAGAGAACCTTCCCCTGAAATGCCGCCGGATCACTGCCCGCCACATGCGTTCCAGACCATGGCCGCATGCGGTCATAAGCCTGCTCCCAGGTGCTCGCGACAGGGCCGCGGGGAGAGGGGGCGCCAGCCGGAGCCGGGAAGGGGAGTGCAAGTACGGCGAGCGGAAAGAGCAAAGGCGGAAATTTCATCAAATGCGCGGGGGGCCGAGGCCCCAAAGAATTAAACCTCGGAACTGATTAAACGTTGCACTATCCTCCGGGCTTCCATTTATTCAATTCATTCTTCACCAATCCTTGATCGAAAGGCCACGCATGGTATGATAAGCGCAGTTTTTCAAGGTTAGGGACCATTGTTTTACCGGCCTGTCGGGTTTTAAAAATCATGCCAAAAGTTCGCGTCAAAGCCGAAACCGCCGCCCAACTCGTTCGCAAGAGGATATTTTTTGGCGACCACGCACTGACAGGCATCCCAAGCGAGCGCACAATGGCCAGGGAGTTCGGAATCAGCCGGGAGACGCTGCGCGGCGCACTGCGCCTGCTGGAGAGCGAGGGCGTTCTGGTCCGGCAGGCCAATGGCCGCCTCGCGGTCGCTCCGGACAGGATGATGGAGGCCAAAAAACCGATCATCGGTTTCGTTAAACACTCCAACCCCTCCAACGACCACCAATTGTGGTGGGAGGGCGTCCTGGGCGCGCTCGAAGGGCGCAATTGCATCCTCAGGACAGTGACTTTCGTCCATTACGGGGATGCGGCCATCGCGACCGCGCTCAGTGGGTTTGACGGCTTCTTCTTCCTTCCCCCCGCGGAGGATATTCCCGCATGGCTTTCCTCAAAGATGCGCCAGGCGAGCTGCAAGGTGGTGGTGCTGGATCAGGATGCGACCGCCGCCGGCCTCCGTTCGGTGGTCATGTTCCCGCCTCAGGCGGAGCGCAAGCTGCTGGAGCACCTCGTCAACCTCGGACACCGCCGGATCGATTGCCTGAACACCCAGGCCCGGGACCGCATCATCGAGGGCCGCATCGAGACCTGGAAAGCATTTCTCAGCGAGAACAATCTTACCGGCCAACTGCATTCGCTCACGGAGTTCAGCCCGCTCAACTCCAGCTATCAGCTCGTCAAGAACCGGCTCAGAGAAGGCCGTTCCCTCGGCGCCGCCATCATTTGCACCACCGGTCCGGCTGCCCTCGGCGCATCCCGCGCGTTTTTCGAGGAAGGCTTGCGCGTAGGCCGCGATGTCTCCGTGTGCGCGATCAATGACGAGGGGCTGGGCCCATTCCTCACCCCCTCCCTTACTTGCCTCCAGGCCGAGGCGCGTGCCGGTTATCTTCAAAATACCGTGCAGTGGATGTGCGGCGAAGAATGGGTTGGGCCGCTTCTGGTTCAGCCGAATGACGTGCCAATGTTCGTCGGAGAATCGACCGGTCCCGCTCCCGCCGCCACCAATGTCGTCACGCTCGGCTCCAAGGAGCGCTCGCTTGCCGATACCGATAACGCCGTTCCGGCTCTCGCCCGCGTCGGTTAAGCAATTCTTCGGAAAACTCCGGCAGAAGCCTCGGGCCCGCCCCGGCGCTTTTTTCGCCGCCAGATTCCCGGCCCGTTTCCGGGAATCCTCAGGCACTGCCTCGAGCGCCCCGAAAATCAGAGGGGAAAACTGATTGCAGGCAGTCCAAAACTGGTCCAATTAATTAGCTCCTCCTCATGCGTTCTTATCTCTCCGGTTCCCTCGCTCCTGTCGGAGTCGCGCTCAGTTTGCTCCTTCCCATCGCCCTCCATGCGGAGGGCACGCCCGCGGCAGGGTTCGATATCGGCCCCGCTCTCGCGGCTTGCAATGTTACCTGGGATACTCCCGGCCCTTCTTCGCAACAATCGGTGCCCACCGGCAATGGCGATATCGGCCTCAACGTCTGGGTCGAGCCAAATGGCGACCTCGCCTTTTACATCAGCAAGACCGACGCGTGGAGCGAAGATTACGCCGGACCCCGCGGCCTCATGAAAATCGGCGGCATCCATATCGCGATGACACCCTCCGCCCTTGGCGCCGGGGCGCCCTTCGTGCAGGTGCTCAGGTTTCACGAGAGCGAGATCGATATCCGGGAAGGCAGCGGCCCGGGCGAGATCGATCTGCGCGTCTGGGTTGACGCCAATCATCCCGTCATTCGGGTCGAAGCCAACAGCGCGCGCCCGGTTTCCTATAAGGTGACGCTCAACGATTGGCGCAAGTCCGATGTCACCAACCGCCCCATCGCCCCTGGCGAGACCAACCAGATCGTCTGGTATCACCGCGATCCCGCCACGCCGAACGTCGATCCTCATCTCCGGAATATCACCTTCGGCGCGGTTGCGAAAGGCCCCGGGCTCGTCAGCAACGGGAGCACAGAGCTCGATTCCAGCGCGCCGGTCACCTCCCTGCTCCTTTCCATCGTCCCCCTTACCGCCACCACCGCCACGCCCGAGGCCTGGCTGGCCCAACTCAGCGCTCTGGCAAAACAGGTGGACGCGCTCGACCTGGAAAAAACGCGCGCCGCGCACCTCCAGTGGTGGGACGCCTTCTGGCGCCGCAGTTGGGTCTTCGCGGGCGGCTCCATGGACGCGATCCAGATGACCAAAGGCTACGTGATGCAGCGTTATACCACCGCCTGCGCGGGCCGCGGCGCTTATCCCATCAAGTTCAATGGTTCCATCTTCAACGTGGATGATCCCACGAGGATGAACACCAAGACCGGAAAAGCGACCCCGGTCGATGCCGACTACCGCGACTGGGGCGGCGGCTATTGGTATCAAAACACCCGCGCCATGTACTGGCCCCGGCTTCAGGCGGGGGACTTTGATGAAATGATGCCTCTTTTCCGCATGTACGAGAATCAGATGAAGGTCAATCGCCCCATCGTAAAAGGTTATTACGGACATGATGGCAGCTACTTCCGCGAGCAGGGGCCTTTCTGGGGCGGGCTCAAATACGTCGGGCGGGACGCGCCGCCCAATTGGAACGATCACTATTTCACCGATATCCTCGATATCGGCATGATGATGCTCGACTATGCCGAGTACACCGGCGACGTGAAGTTCGAGAGGGAAACCGCCATCCCGATGATCACCGACGGCCTCACGTTTTTCCGCGAGCACTTCCAGCCCGGGCCTGATGGAAAACTCTATCTCGATAACGACAACGCGATCGAGATGTACTGGAAGGCGAACAACCCCGCCCCGGACATCGCCGGGTTGCACGCGATATTGCCGAGGATGATCGCCCTGCCAGCCGGCTTCGTGGACGCGTCCACACGCCAGACTTGGGAGAAGATGTACGCCATGCTGCCCGCTCTGCCGCACGGCAGGAAAAACGGCAAGGAAGTGCTTCTTCCGTATGAAGGACCGCAGACGATGAAGAGCCGCAATGGCGAAAACCCGGAGCTTTACGCCATCTATCCCTTCCGCCTGTACGGTCTCGGGAAACCGAACCTCGATCTCGCGATCCGCACGTTCTTTGCCCGCAAGTGCAGGCAAATGGGCTGCTGGGTTCAGGACCCGGTCCAGGCTGCCATGCTGGGCCTCACGGACGTGGCGGCGGAGTACGTCCACTTCAACCTGGTCCGCACCGATCCCCGTTTGAAGTTCCTCGCCTTCTGGGCCCACGGCTGTGATTACATGCCGGACGAGGATAACGGCGGCAACGGCGAGAACGGCCTCCAGCAGATGCTGTTGCAGGCGGTCGGCAAAAAACTCTTCATCCTCCCGGCGTGGCCCAGGAACTGGGATGTGGACTTCAAGCTCCACGCGCCATACCAGACGACGGTGCAGGTGAGTTACAAGGGAGGCAGGGTCGTAAGCCTCGTCGTTGATCCGCCCGCGCGCCGGGCCGATGTGGTGGACCTGTCCGGACGCCCGGCCTATGCGCCGCCGCCTGCCCCGGTGGTGGGCCAGCCCGGCTCGGTCAATAGCATCCTCTCGCCGGCGGACCCGGTGGTCGCGCTCAAGCAGACGCTCCAGGGGCGGCCCAATGTGCTGGCCGATATGACTGCAGATACCGGCGGCGGCCAGGGGCCTGCCAGGGCAATCGATGGCAGCTTGCAAAGCAAGTATTTCAATCACGGGCAGGATGCCGATGGCTTTAACCCGCGCGGAGACAATACCGGGTTCGTGGTCACACCCGGCAGGCATGGCGTGGTCACCGCGGTCCAGTTTGCCACCGCCAACGACATGCCCGAACGCGATCCGCTCGCCATTTCAATCGAAGGCTCAAACGATCCCGCCGCCGCCTCGGCCAATGGCAACGGATACATCCTCCTTTACTCCGGCCCAACCGGGCTCGCCATTGACCCCGGCCGCAATCAGTGGGGCCCCGTGATCAAATTCAACAACGCCGCCGCTTACAAAAACTATCGCATCCTGGTGACGGAAACCCGCGGCGACAGCACGGATGGGGCGCAATATAGCGAAGTGAAACTGGGAAATTAACGCTGCTCTCCCGGCGTCGGCGCGATTACCGCGCGATCCAGGTCCTCCGTTGCCGATGCGTAACCGGCCTCAAGATGCTTCTCCTTCGAGCGTCCCGGTTTCAAAAAAAATTCGGTTGTGTTTTGGGTGGCCCCTTGGGACACACGAACGGTGAAGACGCAACGCGCGCTCTGGAATCGCTGTCCGGATTTGTTTGCTTATGGGCGCAGGCGATAACGGGATGGAATATTCCGGCCCGGGCTGGCGCGGCGGGCAATCCTGGAAAGCGCGGCTGGCGCGGCTGCTGATCGTCCTCGCAGGCGTCGTGGTTGGGCAGTTCGTCTTGTACGGTCCCTCGATTATCGGGAAGAAGGTGCTGCTTCCCCTGGATATTCTGGCGCCGTCGTCCATTTACATGCCGCCGTCTCCGGCCACGTCGCATATCGTGCCGCAAAATGTGATCCTGGCCGATTTGGTGGATCAGTGGGAACCGGCGCGGCAATTTGCGGTTTCGGAGTTTCGCGCGGGCCGGCTCCCAATGTGGATGCCATACCAATACGCCGGCGCGCCGGTGGTGTGGCCAAAGTTTTCGCCCTTCCTGCTGTTGGAAAGCACAATGGCCTCTCCGATTATCCTGGCATGGACCCAGCTCCTGGCCGCGATGGTCGCGGGCCTCGGCGCTTATCTGTTTTTTCGCCGGGCGCTCAAGGTTTCGTTTTGGGCGGCGGCGGTGCCTGCGTGGTGTTTCCCGCTGATCAGTTACTTCATCTATTGGCAGGGGTTTCCCACCTGCGCGCCCGTCTTCTGGCTGCCGTGGATATTGCTGGCGGTCGATTCCTCAATTCGGCGCACGAGCGCGGCCGGCATCGCCGCGCTGGCCGTGGTGACTGGCTTCATTCTGGTCAGCGGCGCGTTGGATGTCGGCGGCCAGGTCCTTCTCGTTTCCGGTCTCTATGCCGTCTGGTGTTTGTGGGATACTTATCGCGCCCACTTACTCGGCGCGGGCATCGGCAGGGCGATTGCGAGCCTGGTCCTGGGATGGGCGCTCGGTTTCTGTCTGGCCACGCCGTATATCCTCCCTTTGATGCAGTACGCCCACACCGGCGCGCGCATGCAGGCCAGGGCTGCGGGCTCGGAAGAACGTCCTCCGGAGGGATTGTCCGCGCTGGCTCCCGTCCTCTTGCCGGATATCTATGGCTCGGATCAGCGCGGCTCGTATCGATGGGGAAACCAGACGCAGATCGAAAGCTCGTCCGTCGCGTTTACCGGAATTCTTGCGACGCTCTTTGTCGCTCCGCTCGCATGGTATCGCCGCCGGTATCGTTCGAGCGCGCTGTTCTGGAGCTTGATGGTCCTGCTCGGCCTGAGCTGGTGTCTGGACGTTCCCGGCTTCGTGCAAATCCTTCGCCTGCCGGGGCTCAATATGATGTCGCACAACCGGTTGGTGTTTGCGGCCTCCTTTGCCATCCTGGCGCTGGCGGCCATTGGCTTGGATGGACTTCTGGAAACCGCGTTGCGCCCGCGCTGGTGGGCATGGATTCCCGAGGGCGTTTTGATTCTCACCTTCGGCTGGTGCGCATGGCACGTTTTTCGTCTGCCGGAGCCCATCGCCACGCAGATCGGCAATTTGCTCAAAACCGCTCATCCCAGCAACGCGATCCAGTCCGCGGAGGATGTGCAAGCCGTCCGCAACTGGTTCCGCCGCGATTACGCGATCTCGGCGCTCTTTGCCGCTTGCGGGATCGCCGCATGGCTCATCCTCTGGAGGCGGACGAAATTTCCGGCATGGGCTGCGGTCTGCGTCTCTATCTGCATGGTTGCCGAGCTTCTCTGGAATGCCAGCACGCGGAATCCCCAATGCGATTGGAATCTCTACTATCCGCGCCTGCCCATCCTTCAGGCGCTGGCCCATGCGCCTCCCGGGCGCATGCTTGCCTGCGGCTATCTGCCCGCGGCTCTTGCCCAGACCCACCAGCTTCACGATATTCGCGGGTATGACGCGATCGATCCCGCGCGTCTCATGAATCTCATGGCCGAGGCGGCGGATCCTCACTCGCCCGTTTTCAATTACTGCATGACGCAGTGGTACCTGCCGAAATTCAAGATGGCGCCCCCGGATCAGGTCCTGCTGCCGCCCATCCTGGACCTCCTGAATGTCCGCTACGTCATTTTTCGCGGCACTCCTCCACCGGGCATTCAACCCGTTCTCCATCATTCGATTTACTGGGTGCTGTACAACCCCCGGGCGCTCCCGCGCGCGTTTGTCCCGCGCCACGTGGAGTCCGTGCCCGACTCTGCGATCCGTCTGGAGAAGATGGCGTCCGCCAATTTCGATCCGGCGGAAACCTGCTATACCGAGCAGCCTCTCAATCTCCCGGCAAACATCGTCGGAGAAGCGGCCTTGCGGGCGGAACTGCCGGCAAAACTGGCCGTCTCCGTGAAAATGCAGACCGCCGGCCTCGTGGTCCTGTCCGATCTTTGGGATATCGGATGGAAAGCCTACCTGAATGGAAATCCCGTCCCGATTTACCGCGTCGATCACGCAATCCGTGGTGTGCTGGTGCCGCCCGGCGATGGAACGCTGATTTTCGAATACGATCCCGACCGATTCCAGTGGGGCCTCCGGCTCGCGGCGGGCGCAGGCATCGTCATCCTCGCGCTGACGCTGATCTCCGCTCGTTCCGCTTCCGCGCAACCAACGGCCTGACTGCAAGCCGCCGGAAAACGCGGCTCCTCGTATTTCGGCGTCGTGCGGGTCTGCCGCCTCCCGGATATTTTTTCGTCACCGATACATACCGCCCCGGCCCTCCTCAAAATCGAATCCCCTCCGTTACCCGAGGACAACGCCGGAATTGTTTTTCACCAGCGATCCTGCAAAGCTGGTCAGGACGCGCGACGAGTCCACCCGGCTTGAGCTGTTTAATTTAAATGCCCGAAGTCGCGCGTCCGGAGAAGGAATCTTCAACTCATGAATATCACCGTATTAGGTCTCGGCATTATCGGCGGCGCCTGGGCAAAAAACCTGATCGCCGACGGCCACAATGTCCGCACATGGAATCGCACGCCGAAGGACTTTCCCAATTTCCATCCTTCCATCCAGGATGCGGTCGATCAGGCGGAGGCGATCATCGTCGTCGTTGCCGATCCGCCCGCCGTGCAGTCCGTGCTCGATCAGATCGCGCCTAAGCTTGGCCCCGGCAAACTCGTCATCCAGTCCAGCACCATCTCCGCAAAGTGGACGCTCCAGTTCGCGGAGCAGGTGCGGAAAACGGGCGCGGAGTTTCTCGAGGCGCCGTTCACCGGCAGCAAGCTCGCGGCGGAGCAGCGCAAGACGGTTTATTACCTGGGCGGCGATGCGGCATTGGTCGAAAAAGCGCGGCCCATCTTGCGGACGCTCGCGGGCGCCATCATGCACATCGGCCCGCTCGGCTCCGCATCCTCGCTCAAGCTGGCGATGAACCTCAATATTGCCGGCATTGGCCAGACGCTGTGCGAGAGCCTCGCGCTCTGCCGCGGCGCCGGCATTTCGGACGAGATCTACTTCCACGCCCTTTCGGTCAATGTGGCGCGCTCCGGCGTCTCCGAGCTCAAGGAGCCGAAGCTGCGGAATCATGATTACAGCCCGCAATTTTCCCTCAAGCACATGGGCAAGGATTTGCGCCTCGCGCTTGAAACCGCCGCCGAATCGTCACTGCCTCTGGAGCAAACCCGCTCCCTCAAGGCGCTCTATGACCGCGGCATGGCCGCCGGCTGGTCCGATGACGATTTCATCGGCCTGATGCGCTTGCTCGACCAGGGCGCATAACCACCGCGCCTTCAACCGCGCCGCCGCGCTGGAGGAATCAACGCCGGCGGATTATTGCCCGGTGCAATTTCCCCTACAGCCGTTTCCCCAGCCGCTCCGTCAGCCGGTCCAGGGCAGGGGAGCGGTCCGTGGGATCCAGGTGCACGTCCAGCAGGCAATAGCTCTCGGTGTGCTGCCGCGCCTCGGCCAGCGCCGCATCCAGTTGATCCTCGGTTTCCACCAGAAAGCCGCGCCCCGCTCCCAGCACATCGGGCAGCCGGTGGTAGTTCCATCGCAGGATATCGTTAAATTTCCCATCCTGCATCGGACGTTCCGTGCCGTAGCCGCCGTTGTTTAGCACGATCACGATCGGGCTCAGCCCGAAACGGACCGCCGTCGCCAGTTCCATGCCCGTCATCTGGAACGCCCCGTCCCCCACCAGCACCAGCGGGCGCAGATTCGGGCTCGCAACCTGTGCGCCGATGGATGCCGGCACCGCAAAACCCATGGATGTGTAATACGCCGGCCCCAGGAATTCCGTCCGGTTTCGGATCATCAGATCGGCGGCGCCAAAGAGCGAGTCTCCCACGTCCGCGACCACGATGACATCTTCGGTCAGGAAGGTATTGCAGCGCTGGAAAAGCCGGCGCACGCTGATCTTTTTGCCCTTCTCCGGGGTAAACGGCGCCGGAGCCGCCGGCCTCGGGATATCGCGCGGCGCGTGCTGCTTCAGAGGCGCGCCCAGCAGCCCATCGAGAAAATCCGGAAGCTCGACGTTCTCATAAGTGTGGTAGCGGATCGTCAGCTTTTCGCTGGTCGCGTAAATGGCGCGCCCCAGCTCCAGCCTGGCGGTATAGATTCCCAGATTCACATCCGTCATGAAGACGCCCAGCAGCAGCGCGCAATCGCTCTCCTCCACATACCGCCGCACCTCCTCGCGCCCCATCGCCCCTTCATAGACGCCCAGGTAAAGCGGATGCGCCTCGCTGATGACCGATTTTCCAAGGATGGTCGAGGCAATTGGGATATTCGCCTGTTCCGCCAGCCGCAGCAGCCTCTCCTGCAAGCCGAACCGGTGCACCTCCACGTCCGCAAGGATCACCGGCTGCTTCGCGCCGTTGAGCAATTCCACCGCCTCCGCCAGCGCCTCCCGCAGCGCGTTCGCATCGCTCTCCGCCCGCCGCTCCGCCGTCCGGTGGTGCGCGATGCATCGCGCGCCCACCATGTCGCGCGGAATCTCGATGTACACCGGCCGCTTGTAATGCAGCGCCGCCTCCAGCACGCGGTCGATTTCCCGCTGTGCCGTCTGCGCGTCGGAGAGCACGGTGCTGGCCGCCGTGATTTGCTCGAAGATCTTAAACTGCGTGTCGAACTCGCGCACCTTGTGATGCAGCAGCGGATTCTTGTCCCGCTCCTTCATCCCCGGCGATCCGCTGATGATGACCACCGGCGATTTCTCCGCATACGCTTCCGCCGTGGTATTCGCGATTTTCAACCCCCCCACGCAATACGTCACGCACACCACCCCCAGCCCGCGCACCCGCGCATACGCATCCGCCGCAAAGCCCGCGCCCTGCTCATCGCACGTGTTGATGATCGGCACCTCCCGCTTTTCCAGCAGGGAGTAAAAACCGAGCACGTAATCCCCCGGCACGCCGAAGATGTGCTCCACCCCGAGCGCCCGCAGGCGGTCGATCAAATAATCTCCGATGGTGATTTCTTGCATGAATTTATTTTCTGAGTCGTTTGAAATCGATGAACCCGTTGTTCGCGTCCGTGTGAATCAATTGCACGCGCAGCCGGTCGCCCACATCCAGGCCGCCAAAGCCGCTCTGCAACCGCCCCTCGACCGGCGGATGGAAAATGCGCACCCATGTCCCCTTGTCCGATGCGCCGGTGACAATCGCGTCATATTGCGCGCCTATTTTTGATTCCAGCAGCATCGCCGCCGCGCTCTTGGCCACCTGCCGCTCCACTTTCTTCGCCGCCGATTCCGCCTCCGTGCAATGCTGCGCCAGTCCCGTCAACTCGCCGCTCGCAAACGGCGAGGGCGCGCCGCTCAGCGCCGCCTTCACCAGCCGTTGCGTGAGCACATCCGGGTACCGCCGGTTGGGCGCGGTCGAGTGCGCATAGTCCCGCACCGCAAGGCCAAAGTGCCCCACCGCCGGCGCGCCGGGGTATTGCACCACATACTCGCCCGGCCCCAGCAGCTTCACCACGCATAGCGAGAGATCGGGAAACTCCACCGGCTTCGAGGCCCGCGCCGCCGCCAAAAATTCCTCCAGCGCCCCGGAATCCGGCGTCCCGGGCAGCTTGCCGTGCCATTGCGCCGCCAGCTCCACAATGCGGTCCCAGCGTTTGGGCGTCCGCACGATTCGCCGCACAGCCGGCATTCCCTTCGCTTCCAGATAACGCGCCGTCACCCCATTTGCCGCGATCATGAAATCGGCAATCAAATCATTCGCCTGGTTTTGTGGTTCCACCACCAGGTCGCGGATTTCGTCTCCGTCAAAGAGAGGGCGCGGCTTGATGGTCTCCAGGTCCAGAGATCCCGCCGCGTGCCGCGCCGCCTTCAGGCTTTGCGCCATGCGGTTTTGCAGCCGCAGGTTTTCCTCCAGCCCCGCTTCCGCCTCCATCTGTTTTGGCCGCGGCCCCTTGCCCTCCAGCCATGCTCCCACACTGCCATAGGCCAGCTTCGCCTTGTTCCGCACAGTCGCGCGGTAAATCTCCGAGCCTTGCAGCGAGGCATCCGCGGCAAATGTCATTTCAATAACCATCGCGAGCCGCGGCACGTCATAATTGAGCGAGGTAAGATCCGTGGAAAGCCGCTCCGGCAGCATCGGGAAAATCTGCGCCGCCGTATAAACGGAAGTCGTATTCTGGCGCGCATGCTGGTCCAGCGCGCAATCCTTTGGAACCAGTGCATCGACGTCCGCGATTGCCACCAGAATCTTCGTCGCGCCGCCGGGCAGCGCCTCACCCACGGTCAATTGGTCCAGGTCCCGCGAGTCGTCGTTATCGATGCTGCACCACGCCAGCCCCGTCAGGTCCCGCGCCGTCCCGTCCGCCGCCGCCTCATGGATCGCGCCCACCTCCGCCAGCGCATCGGCCGCAAAATCCGGCGCAAGCCCTTTATCGAGCATCGCGCGACGGGCGATATCGCGAAGCAAAAGGCGGTGCCGCCGTTCCCCAGCGTAATTCATCCGCCGATTCTGAAACCGCGCGGCATTCGTGTAAAGGAAAGCCCTGACTTCCTCGCGATTCTTGCCTTCCATCGCCCGCTCGGCGAGCATCGCCGCGATGAGGAGCCGCGTTCAGATCGCATGGAGGGCCGCCATGGCCGCCGCGTTTGTAGTATGCGGGTGGTACGGCTTCGCCTCCGGCATATCGCGCAGAGTCACCGGCAACGGGCCGTTCAATAGCATCGATGTCCTCCTCTCGGAGGCGCTGCACGTCAATCAACCGGCGGAGAAAATTTCCGCCGCGCTTTCCAACCTCAAAGGCGATGGCCCGGTGGCCATTTTGGTTCCCCAGGATGGCGTTTACGATAATCTCGTGCTCCCGGAAATCAGCACGATCTCATGGCCGCGGCAATTTTACCTCATCCATTGCCGCGATGGGGATGTTCGTAACGAACTGCTTGCCTTGCGCGCCCGTCACTTTGCCGGGGCGTTGGTTTACAATCTCCACCCGCCCATTCTCCCATCGAATGTTTGCCGCATCGGCAGGCTCACGGCCGTTCCCATCGCGCAATGACGTTTCTCTCCATTTTGATCCTGCTCGTGGGCGGCTGGGGGATCGCCGCCCGCCTGCTCCCCGCGGGGCACTCCCTCGCCATGCGCCTCGCCCATGCATGGCTGCTCGGCGCGTTCGCGGTCAGCCTTCTCATGACCCTGTTCGGCGGCATCCTGTCCGGGGCTCTGCTGGCTGGCGCCGTCTCCCTCGTGATGCTTTCCGCCGGCATCTCCAGTTTCCGCATCCCCGTCCCGCGCGGCCTTCCAAAAGGCGCGGTCGAGTGGGCGCTGTGCGCCGTGATTTTGTGCGAGTGCCTTTTCCTCGCGCGCTTCGCGCAATTGACCGCGATCGCCTGGGACGGCCTGACGGTCTGGGAGATCAAGGCCCGCATCGCGCTGGCCAATGGCGGCAGCCTGCCGCTCGATTATTTTTCGGACGCCACCCGCGTCTGGTCGCATCCCGATTACCCCCTCATGCTTCCCATGCTGGAAACGTGGATCTACCTCTGGCTTGGCGTTGCCGACCAATCCGCCGTCCGCATCCTTTTCCCCTGTTTCTACCTGGCCGCAATTCTCCTCCTCTACTCGGGCGTCGCGGAGTTATCGGGGAAACGGTGGTGGGGTCTGCTCATCGCGGCACTCCTCTTCTTCATCCCCTTTTTTACCGATGGCAATACGAACGCCTTCACCGGTTATGCGGATTTCCCGCTCGCCGTCCTCTACCTTGCCGCCGTCCTTGCGCTCATCACATATCTCCGCCAGTCCTCCGTTCCCAGCCTGATACTTTTTGCCGTTTACGCCGCAGCCCTCCCGTGGATGAAACGCGAGGGCGCAATCCTCTGGCTCTGTCTCATGCTGGTCGCAGGAGCCGGTTTTCTCAAACGGCGGCGCCTTCGCCACGCGCTGCTCGCCGCGCTGCCGGGCCTGCTGGTCATCCTTGGTTGGAAACTCGCTCTCGCCGCCGCGCGCACGGTGCCGAATACCGATTTCCTTCCAATCAATGCCGCCAATATTCGCCATCACCTCGACCGCATCCCCATCATCGCGCAATGGGTCGCGCGCGAAATCATCTCCATCCACGATTGGAGCCTCCTCTGGCCGCTCTGCGCCATCGCGCTGTTGACTCTTGCGATCAAAGGAAATCGCGGCATGAGTCTGCGCCTGCTCGTTCTCATCGGAATGCCGCTCTCCATCTACTCCGGCATTTATATCCTCAGCAGTTGGCAGCCCTTCGAGAGCCACGTCGCCTGCTCGCTCGATCGCCTCGTTTCACAACTCGCCCTCGTGGCGCTTCTGACGATCGGCATCGCATTTTAGGCACGCCGCATTCTCCCGGCGCAAAAATCCCCGCGACGGGTCAGTAAGTGTATCCCTCCGGGTGCTCCATCAGGTACTGCTTTCGCGCCTGCATCTCCTTCTGTACGGAGGCCGCATGGTCCAATTGCTCCGCCGTGGGATATTGCACCGCGGACACCGGCGGCGCGGTCGGCAGGGCAGGGTAGCCGGTCAAATGTGCCGTCTGCAATCCGCCGGAGGCTTCCAGGGTGCCCGTCTGCAACACCGCGGTCTGGATCGCCTGCGCCGTTTCAGGCCCTTGTGCCTGCTGCTGCGGCGCGGCGTTTTGCTGCGGTTGCGGTTGTGCGGATGGATCCTGTTGCGCGGCTTGCGGCGATGCCGATGCCAACGGCGTGGGCGCGGTGCCATCGGTGGATATGCTCTGGAGCTGTGCCAGAACCTGCATGGAGTTATGGAGGATGGAAGTGATCAGAGCCTTGTTCTGATCCACGTATTGGCTTACCTGCGCCGCCGTTTGCGGGTCCTGGCCCTGGGATGCGATCTGTTTGATCTGCTGAATCATGGCGTCCTCCTGCGGCCCGGCCTTCGCCAGCGGCGCGGCTGCCATCAGGCACAGCACTCCGGTTATCATGCGATGGTTAAACATGTCTTAATTTCTCCTCCACTTCTCGTAAACTACGGCTGATGCCGATGCGCTGGCCGTCCGTCAGGATCGCCACATGTTCCCCGGGCGATACCGATTGCAGCTCGCGCACACGGCGCAAATTCAAGATCGCGGACCGGCTCACCCGGCAAAACACATCGCCCACCAGTTGCGTCTCCAGCGCGCTCATGGTCTCGCGCAGGATGTGGGTCCGCTTGCCCAGGTGCAGGATCGCGTAGTTCCCCGCCGCCTCCACCCAATCGATCTCCTCCGGCGCAATAAAGCTGGTCCGCTCCCCGTTCTTCACCATCAGCCGCGCGGCGCGGTTATCCGCCTTCCGCTGCGCCAGCATCTCGAAAAGGGAATCCTGCTTTGCCTTGCCGCGCCGCTCCCGCACCCGCGCCAGCATTTTTGTGAACCGCTCCGGAGCCACCGGCTTCATCAGATAATCGAGCGCATGCTCGTCAAACGCCCGGATCGCGTGCTCGTCATACGCCGTCACAAACACCACCTCCGGCGTCCGCTCCGGCCCCAGCGCATCCAGCACCCCAAAGCCATCCATCTCCGGCATCTGGATGTCCAGCAGCAGCAGGTCGGGCTCCTGCTCCTGCACCACCGCCACCGCCGCCAGCCCATCCTCGCATTCCGCCACGATCTCCACTTCCGGATCCTTCTCCAGCATCCGCCGCAGCCGCGTCCGGGCCATCCGTTCATCATCCACTATGACGGTGCGCAGTTTCATTCCAGGTGAAAGGGGATGCTGATTTCCACGATCAGGCCGCCCGTGTCCTGCATCTCCAGCTTTGCGCGCTCGCCGTACAGCTCGCGCAGCCGGTTGCGGGTATTCCCGAGGCCGATTCCCTCCAGCCCCGGCTTCTGCCCGTTGAGGCCCATCCCGTTGTCGGAGACGCACAGGTGCAGCGTATCTCCCACCCGGCGCGCGCGGATGGAAATAACGCCGCCGGCCATTCGCGGCCCCACGCCATGCTCCACCGCGTTTTCCACCAGCGGCTGCAGCAGGAAGGTGGGCACCAGCGCCGCATTTGTTGCGGGATCGATCCCAAGCTGAAACTTCAGCCGGTCGTCAAACCGCGCATGCATGATCGTCAGGTAACGCTCGATGAACTCGAGCTCCCGCCGCAGCGGCAGCTCCTGTTCCCCCGCGGTTTCCATCGTCAACCTCAGCAGCCCGCTCAGCGCGATGAGCATCGCGTCCGCCTTGTCCGGCTCCTCGTGCACCAGTTCCGCGATCATATTCAGCGTGTTGAAAAGGAAATGCGGCTGGAGCTGCATCTTCTGCGCTTCCGCGCGTGCGATCGCCAGGCTTGAATCCCGATCCTGCGTCCGCCGGTAAAAGGTAAGGGTGTGCGCCCCGCTCACCAGCATCAGGTAAATCGGCACGTCGAATGTTGCCATCCGCAGCATATCATACGCTCCCAGGGATCTCCAAAATGCCTGCTCCGTCCCCGGCACGCCCCGCGCTCCCTGCGCCGCCGCGGTCATCGGCCACAGAATTCCCGTTTGCAGCGCTCCGGGCGGATCGATGGTCTGTTTCCACCATTGGCACAGCACCACCGTGCTGATCGCGCACGCAATGTGTACCGGCAGCGCCACCTTCCACCGTTGCCGGTCGATGGGCAGCTTCTTCACCAGCCAGAAGATCGGCGGCGAGAGCAGCGCCCATGGCAGCCAATCCCGCAGCGCCGGCATCACCGCGCCCAGCCATACGTTCCGTGTCCGCGCCGCCGCTTCCGCTCCCAGCGAGCAGGCCACGATGCCCCAGCACAGAAAACTCAGCACCCACGCCCGCGTGATCGGCGAGAGCCCGGTCCAGAACCGCTTCCAGTTTGCGCCGGCGGTTTTCATTGGGGCCGCCATCGCGGGTGAGGCGGAGCGTCAGTCGTGGCATATGCTGGTTTGGGGAAGGCCGTCAGCATTCTGACGGCGGATTATGCCGTGCTTGGCCGGAAAGGCCCAGACTTATCGGGGAAATCATGGTTCGGGATGGTGTGAAAATTTAAACGTTAAAGCGTCGCAACCGGTTCGATGCGCCAGTTCCAATCGGGCAGATTCTTCAGCGCCCAGAGGGTTGCGCCTGTCATGGAGTCGAACAGGCCTGCTTCCTGGTGGTTTACAATCCGGTATTGGGACCGTCTCGGCTGGATGGGCCCCGCGGTCCGGCGTGCAATCTTCTTAATGGGCATATTGCCTCCTTTTGATCTTCTTAAAGGTAAGTCCGGCGGAGTCGGCTTTCCACCGGTTTGGGATGAATCGGGCATTTCCGAGGACGAAATAGGGTTACTCATGGGACGAGCCGGTCCCGCCGATTGTTCGAAATAAAAGCGGGCGCAGTCCCCTCAAGGGGTTGCGCCCGCGGCTCCGGCATCGCCCGGGCTCTCATGATATTCCGCGCCCGGCTCACCCCCAACGGGGCGAGCCCTTTTTCCACACCCTCAAAAAAAATCGCGGCGCAACTCCGCGGTCTCAGCCCGGCAGCGTCATCTCAAAGTACGTCGCGGAATCTCCTTCTTCCGCCCCCAGCCTCGGCTCCAGGGAGAGCGAGCGATACGCCTCTTCCAGCGCCTCGGGATCATTCCTCAACTCCGGATAGACCGCCGTCAGCCGCTTCTTCACCCATTGCCGCGCCATGCCCCGGTCGATGGGGTGCAGCGCCGGCTCGCGACCCAATGCTTTCCTGAAAAACTGCATCAGCGGTGAATTCATATTTGCCTCCCTTGGTACTTATCTTCCTTAACTCCGTCGGTGCGGAACGGTTGCCCGGAAAGTGCATCCGCGCAAACGGGCCGGCATCCGCCCGATTTTTTCCGCTTTTTTACATTTCTTGCACATTCTAGCTTCCGCCCGTGCGGGCCTTCTTTTACCACGTTTCGCGCCTCTTCCTGCGATGGATTGCGGCGCCGTTTGTGAAAATCCACGTGCTGCGTCCGGAGGTGGTTGCGCGGAGGCGGGGCCCGTGGATCCTGGCCGCAAACCACATCAGCCATTTCGACCCCCCGCTCATCGCCGCCGCCGCCCGGCGAAAGATCGATTGGATGGCCATGGTGGAGCTTTTCTCCCAGCCCGTCTGCGCCGCATGGCTGCGGGCGATTGACGCCTTCCCTGTCGATCGCGCCCGACTGGACCGCGGAGCCGTGCGCGCCGCGCTCACCCGCCTCCGCGCCGGCCACGCCGTTGGCATGTTTCCCGAGGGCGGCATCCGCGATGGCGCCCGCTCGGTGCTGGAGGGCGCCCCGCTGCGTCCCGGCGTGGCCGGTTTGAGCGAGATAACCGGCGCTCCCATTATCCCCTGCGTCATCATGGGTACCGACCGTTGCTACGTCCTGCATCGCCTCTGGCGTCCCGGCAGGCGGTTGCCCGTCTGGATCGCCTTCGGCCAGCCGCTGTCCGCGCCGGATGCCGGGAAAAATCGCGCCGCGGCCCGCGCCGAGCTCGAGGCCCGGCTCTCCGCCGCCTTTCAGCAGATCAGCCGCGAGATGATCGCCCATTTCCACCTCCGCCCCGATGACCTGCCGCAATCCCCCCTTCGCCGCCTCGCGGAGACGCCATGACTCCGCCCCGCGCAATCCGCCGCCAGACAGCCCGCCTGCTCGACTTTGCGATGTGCGTCCTGATGAACCGCATCCAGCGCCGGCACCGGCTCGATACCAGCAGCCGCGCCGCTCTGGAGGCCTATTTCGACGAGTGCGCCGCGCTCACTCCGCGCGATTTCTTCGACGCTCCGCCCATCGCCTCGCAGCCCGCCGCGGAGCCGCTGACCGGCGTCCCCATGCTGCGGTGGCACACCCCGCGCCCCAGCGGTTACCCCGTCAATGACCACCCCTGCGCACTCCTCTTCCTGCCCCATCCCGGCGCGCCCACGGTCCTCATGCTCCATGCGCTCGCTTCCGCCGGCGATGAGGGCTACCGCCGCTGGGCAGCCCGCTTCAATGACGCCGGCTGGAACGCCTGTTTCATTCACCTTCCATACCATTACTCCCGCGTCCCGCCCGGCTGCCGCAATGGCGAATTGGCAATCACCCCGGACCTCGTCCGCACCGGCCAGGGATTGCGCCAGGGCGTATCGGAGTTGCGCCAGCTCATGGCATGGCTCCGTGCCCGCGGGGTGGAAGAATTCGGACTCTGGGCCACCAGCTACGGCGGGTGGATCGGCGCCCTGCTGCTCGGCATCGAGCCCGATTTCCGCTTCGCCGTCCTCCAGACCCCCATCGTGAATGTCGAACACGCCATTTGGGAAAGCGCCACCGCCCGCCATTTGCGCTCGGAGCTGGTCCGCGCCGGCATCACTCAGGAGCTGGTGCGCCGCCATGAGCATCTCACCTTTCCCATGAAAATCCTGCCAGCCTGCGGCGCGGAGCGCGTCCTGCTCGCCTCCGGCCAATGGGATCGAATCGTCCTCCCGGAGGATGTCGCCGCGCTCCACCGCGCCTGGGCCGGCTCCGCAAGCATCACCGTGGAGCAGGGCCACTTCGGCTTCATTATGGCAGAGCGCTGCTTCGCCTGGCTTTTGGAAAAACGCTTCATTGGCGATGGCGCACTTCGGAAACCATCCCGGCAGAATTCCTGTGATCCATCCTCCCCCCCGTAAAACCCGGGTCTTCCTAATCGCTTGCAGCGGAGCCCCGGCCCATCTAATCAGTGGTCGCACATGTCTTTTCGCGATCTTGGCCTCTCGGATGAGGTTCTTCACGGTGTCCAGTCCATGGGCTATGTGGACCCCACGCCCATCCAGCTCCGTTCCTTTCCTCCCATCCTTGGCGGGCGCGATTTGATCGCCTCCGCGCAGACCGGCACCGGCAAGACCGCCGCCTTCGCCCTCCCGCTCCTCACCCTCCTCGGTAAGCACCAGCTCCGCGTTCGCACCCTCGTCCTCGAGCCGACCCGCGAGCTTGCCGCCCAGGTCGAAACCGCCTTTCGCGATTACGCCCGCTTCAGCGATCTCAATATCGGCGTCATCTACGGCGGCGTCGGCTTCGGCGCCCAGCGCGAGATGCTCAAAAAAGGCCCCGATGTCATCGTCGCCACCCCCGGGCGCTTCATCGATTTCCTCGAAGGGCGCGAGATCGATATGTCCGGCCTCGGCCACCTCGTGCTCGATGAGATGGACCGTATGCTCGATATGGGCTTCATGCCCCAGGTGCGGAAAATCGTCGAGCGCTGCCCGAAAGAGCGCCAGACCATGCTCTTCTCCGCCACCATGCCCCCGGAGATCGAGCACATGACAAGCTGGGTCCTCAAGACCCCCGAGATCATCGAGATCGGCGCACGCCGCAGCCCCGCGGAAACCGTCAGCCACGCCCTCTACCCCGTTGCCCGCGAGCAGAAGTTCGACATCCTCCTCTCGCTGCTGGAAAAAACCGACTTCTACAGCGTCCTCATCTTCTGCCGCACCAAGGATGGCGCGGACCGCATCGCCCACCAGCTCAAAGAGGCCAAGCATTCCGTCGCCGTCCTCCACTCAAACCGCACCCAGCGCGAGCGCATGGATGCCCTCGAAGGCTTCAAATCCGGCAAGTACGAGATCATGGTCGCCACCGATATCGCCTCCCGCGGCATCGATATCGCCGGCGTCAGCCACGTCATCAATTACGACGTCCCCCAGCATCCCGAGGATTACGTCCACCGCATCGGCCGCACCGGTCGCGCCCAGCATATCGGCGACGCCTTCACCATCATGACCGGCGAGGACGTGGACGAGGTAAACAAGATCGAGCACTTCATCGGCCAAAAAATCTCCCGCCTCAAAGTGGACGGCTTCGATTACCTCTACACCGCCATGCTCGATAGCACCCCGCGCACCCCCATCCGCCGCGCCGGAGCCAAACGCCGGCGGAGGTAGAGTCCGGGCATCGGGATTGTTTTTCCCGTATTGGGGGAGTAAGGTTTGCGTGTGACCGCTTCTACCGTTCACGAGTTTGGACAGCCTCCGAACCCCCGTCGGCTCGTCGCGGCTTTTCCCGCCGGAATCGTGATTGCATTGTCGTTCTCCAGTATATTTTTCCAATGGCACGTTGTTGGGAAGATTCGTCAGGTTTATCACGATGTCCTCCCCGGGGATGCATTGATCCCTTTCCCGAGCCGCTTGGTGCTCGATCATTCCGCGCTCTTTATCCTGATCGGGATTGCCTTTATGATCGCCGCCATCAATTGCTTGCGGATCGCAAATCGCAGACAGCTTGGTCTTGTTTGGTTTGTTTTGATCGCGGGCTCTTTTCTGATGCTCTGCTTCCAGATTATAGTACTGATGATGCCATTGATAGGGGATATTCAGGGCATGCGGCCCGGTGTTTCAAATTGACCGGCGGAACGGCTTGCTCCAGCCGCGATCACGGTCTAGGGTTCTGCTCGTGAGCGCCTCAGAAATTCAGGAAACAGTCGCCCGCCTCGATAGGGAAGAGCGGCTCCAGATGCTGGAAGCATTGTCCGAAGCAATGCAAAAGGACGAACCAGACTCCCCGGCATGGCACGGTGATATCCTGGCGGAACGCCTCGCTAAAGTGGAGTCAGGCAATGCCACATTTTTCACCCTTGAGGAACTAAAGAAGCGATTTGGTCGGTGAGTTCTATTGTTGTATTGGCGGATGCCGACTCGGACCTCGCAAAAGGCCGGATTTTCTACAACGATTTGCAGTTGGGGCTCGGAGAGTATTTCTTCGATTCGAGATTCGATATACACTGACTTACTCTTACTGGAACGTTTTCAGGGAATTCACTCCCTCCACTTTGCTTTTCATCGGATGCTTTCGAAGCGATTTCCATTTGGCATCGATTACCGCAAGCACGACGATTTAATCGAAGTATTCGCGGTGCTCGATTTGCTCCGAAATCCAAATTGGATTCGCAAGGAGTTTCGCGGAAGGTAACGCAGCAAATGCAATTGCTCGCCCCGCTCAAGCAACACTTCGGCTTCGATTCCTTCCGCCCCAAGCAGGAGGAGATCATCCGCGCCACCCTCGCGGGCCGCGATGTCTTCGCCCTTCTCCCCACCGGCGGCGGCAAGTCCCTCTGCTTCCAGCTTCCCGCCGTCATGGAAGACGGCCTCACCATCGTCGTCTCCCCGCTCATCGCGCTGATGAAAGACCAGGTCGATGCCCTCCATCTCGCGGGCATCTCCGCCACATTCCTCAATTCCACCCTCGGCGGCCCCGAGGCCAAGTCCCGCCTCCGCTCCCTTTACGCAGGCCAGTTCCGCATGCTCTACACCGCCCCGGAGCGCCTTATGATGCCCGGCTTCCTGGATCGCGCCGAGTCCTGGAACCTCCGCCGCATCGTGGTCGATGAGGCCCATTGCATCTCCGAGTGGGGGCACGATTTCCGGCCCGAGTATCGCCAGCTCGGCGCATTGCGCGAGCGCTTCCCGGGCGTGCCCATCATGGCCCTCACCGCCACCGCCACAGGCCGCGTCCGCGAGGATATCGGGCAGCATCTTCACCTGGCAGATCCCGCCATCGTCATCGGCAGCTTCAATCGCCAGAACCTCACCTACCGCGTCCTTACCAAAGACAAGCCTTACCGTCAGGTGCTCGATTTCCTCCGCTCCCGCCCCGGCGAGAGCGGCATCATCTATTGCTCCAGCCGCAAGGGAGCCGAGTCCCTCGCCGAAAAACTCAGCGCCGATAAAATCCGCGCCCGCCCTTACCATGCCGGCCTCGCCGCGGAAGAGCGAGCGCGCAACCAGGAGCATTTCCTCCGCGACCACGTCCAGGTCATCTGCGCCACCATCGCCTTCGGCATGGGCATCAATAAACCCAACGTCCGCTTTGTCATCCATTACGATCTCCCGAAAAATCCCGAAGGCTATTACCAGGAAACAGGCCGCGCCGGACGCGATGGCCTGCCCGCCGAGTGTCTGCTCCTCTTCTCCGCGGGCGACGTCGCAAAGCAGATCAGCTTCATCGATGAAAAGACCAACGAACGCGAGCGCCAGATCGCCGGCGATCAACTCCGCCAGATGGTCCATTACTCGGAAACCTCCGGCTGTCGCCGCCGCTGGATGCTCGATTATTTTGGCGAAACCCTCGATGCCGAAAACTGCCAGGCTTGCGACAATTGCCTCACTCCCCGCGAGACTTTCGACGGCACCATCCTCGCCCAAAAACTTCTCTCCTGCGTCTATCGCATCCGGCAAAAAACCGGCTTCACCTTCGGCCTCAATCACGTGGTGGAAGTCCTCACCGGCGGCGATTCCGAAACCATCCGCAAATGGGGCCACGAGCAAATCTCCGCCTACGGCATCGGCCGCGATATCAAACGCCCCGAGTGGCAGGCCTATGGCCGCGAGCTCATCCGCCTCGGCCTCCTCGATCAACAGCCCGGCAAATTCGTCACCGTCGATCTCTCCCCCCAGGGCATCGAAGCCCTCCGCTCCCGCAGGCCCATCACACTCACCCGCTACATCCCCGCAAAAAGCGGCAAAGATTCCTCCGGCGATTCGCGCGAGCCCCGCCGCCGCGCCACCCCCGCCGGCGCCATCCCATGCGATGAAGTCCTCTTCGACCGCCTGAAAAAACTCCGCCGCACCATCGCCGATGAGCGCAACGTAGCCGCCTTCATCATCTTCTCAGACGTCACCCTCCGCGAGATCGCCGCCCGCCTCCCCACCACCCTCGAAGCCTTCAGCACCATCCCCGGCGTAGGCGCCGTAAAACTGGCCGATTTCGGACGCACCTTCATAGAAGAAGTCGCCGCCCACCAAGCCCGAAACGCCGCGTGAGGCGGACCCAGAACTCAATTCACCGCGTGAGATTACCGCGTGAGATTACCGCGTGAGATTACCGCGTGAGGCCGCACCCCCGCGAACCCAACAGGTTCGCATATCGTTAGCCGGGGGTCGAGCCCAAAGGGCGACACCCCCGGACAACGCCCCCGAAACGCCACGATCCTGAAGGGATCGAAGAGCCCTCATGAAATATCCGCCTGAAGCCTTCGCGCCCACTCCATCGCCGTCCGAAAAACCGCCGTCAGACCTGGGCGCAATCCTGCTTCCACCGCATGCTACTCCCCACGGCGCGAGGCCGTTTCAATAAAACTCTTGAACGAATTCCCACCCCATGCAGTCTAAGTCTCCCCATTGTCCGAGAATCCGTGATTAAAGTCGAAAACCTCACCAAGCGCTACGCGGGCTTCACCGCGATTAACAACATCTCCTTTGAAGTAGGGAAGGGCGAGATCGTCGGCTTTCTGGGCCCCAACGGCGCCGGAAAGAGTACGACGATGCGCATTCTTTCCAGCTTCATGCCTGCCACTTCCGGACGCGCCTCCATCGCGGGGTTCGACGTCTTCGAGAAGTCGCTGGAAGCCAGGACTCACCTCGGCTATATGCCGGAAAACGTGCCGCTTTACGTGGATATGCGCGTCACGGAATACCTCGTCTATCGCGCCGAACTCAAAGGCGTGACCGGACGGCGGCTCAAGGAAAGAGTGGGCGACGTGAAGGAACTTTGCGGCCTCAAGGAAGTGGAGAACCGCATCATCAACACTCTCTCAAAAGGCTACCGCCAGCGCGTCGGCCTCGCCGATGCCCTCGTCCATGAGCCCGATCTGCTCATCCTCGACGAGCCCACCATCGGCCTCGATCCCAACCAGATTCGCCAGGTGCGCGAGCTCATCAAGAACCTCGGCAAGCACCACACCATTCTTCTTTCCACCCACATCCTGCCGGAGGTCGAGGCCACCTGCTCCCGCGTCATCATCATCAATCGCGGCCGCATCGAGGCCTCCGATACCCCCGATAATCTCCGCCGCCAGTTGCGCGGCGCCGGCGGCATTCGGCTGGAGGCCGCTCCGGGCGCGGACGATGCCCCGGGGCAATTGCAAAAAATCGTGGGCGTCAAGGACGTCAGCATCCAGGAGGAAGACGGGGAGTGGAAACGCTTCCTCATTCGCGCCGATGCCAATGCGGACCTCCGCGAGGAGGTTTTCCGCCTCGCGTCGGACCGCAAATGGCGCGTCCGCGAGCTCTCCCAGCGCGGCGCGACGCTCGAAGACGTCTTCGTCGAAATCACCCACAACGACGCCTGATCATCCCCTTTTGCCTATGCTCAAGTTTTTCACTCTTCTGGGGCGCGAGGTGAAGTCATTCTTCTACTCGCCCATCGCCTACGTGGTGATGTGCTTCTTCCTCTTTCTCACCGGGTTTTCCTTTTACATCGGCGTCTCGCTCCTCGATCGCGGCCCGACGGATGTCACGGTG
>DATAXI010000225.1:0-16371 GCA_036266845.1 Chthoniobacteraceae bacterium
ATTAAAGTGCCTTTAGTTCTGCCCCTATGCCTAAATTTAACTATGTTGCCCTGGACGCGCGTGGACAGGAGTCCGCCGGTATCCTGGAAGCCGCCACCTCCAACGACGTCATCGCCCACCTTCGCCAGTCGGGATATTTTCCCACCAGCGTCATCGAGGAGGGCAAAGCGGCAACCGCCAGGCAGGCCAAGAAAAAAGCTCCCAAGCCTGTCGCCGCCCGCTCGGCCGCCCCTGCGAAGAAAAGCGGCAACATCGTCCTCTTCCAGAAGAAGACCATCAAGCCCAAGACGCTGATGATCTTTACCCGCCAGCTCGCGACGCTCATCGACGCCGGCCTCCCCCTGCTGCGCGGCCTGACCGTCCTCGCCAAGCAGGAGAAGGACCTCGTGCTCAAGGGCACCATCAATGCACTCGCCGATGGCGTCCAGGGCGGCAGCACGTTCTCCGAGAGCCTCGCCCAGCACCCTAAAATCTTTAACAAGCTCTACATCAACATGGTGAAAGCCGGCGAGCTGGGCGGCGTGCTCGAGCTGGTCCTCAACCGCCTCGCCGAGTTCCAGGAGAAAGCGGAAAAGATCAAGAACAAGGTCGTCGCCGCCATGTTCTACCCGGTGGTGGTCATCATAATCGCCATGCTGATCCTCTCCTTCCTCCTCGTCTTCATCGTGCCAAAGTTCCAGCAGATCTTTCACGATATGCTCGGCAATAAGCCGCTGCCCGCCATCACGCAGTTCGTCATCAATGCCTCCAATGAGTTGAAGGACCATTGGTTCTACGTTCTCGGCGGCATCATTGTGTTTTCTGTCTCCTACAGGGCCTTCGCCGCCAGCAATGTCGGGCGCATCATCCTGGATCGCATCAAGCTGCGAATGCCCCTCTTTGGCGATCTCACCCGCAAGAGCGCCATCTCCCGCTTCTCCCGCACGCTCGGCACTCTCGTCACCAGCGGCGTTCCCATCCTTCAGGCGCTCAATATTACGCGCGAGACGGCGGGCAACTCCGTCATCGCCGATGCCATCTCAAAGGTGCACGATAGCGTAAAGGAGGGCGAATCCATCGTCGCGCCCCTCGAGGCCAGCGGCGTCTTCCCCCCCATGGTCATTTCGATGATCGACGTCGGTGAGGAAACCGGCCAGTTGCCCGAAATGCTTTTGAAAATCGCCGAAGTCTATGACGACGAAGTGGACAACGCCGTGAGCGGCCTGACCTCCCTGCTCGAGCCGATCATGATCGTCATCCTCGCCGTGATCGTCGGCACCATCGTCATCGCTCTCTTTATGCCGCTCATCTCCATCATCCAGGGCATGCAAGGCCAGCAAGGCGGCTAGTTATCCTATGCAGTCCCTCCATCGCTCCGTTCCTCGTCCGCCCGGCTTCACGCTCATCGAGCTGCTCACCGTGATGGCCATTATCGCCATCCTTGCCGGCCTCATTCTCTCAGTCTCCGGTTACGCAATGAAGAAAGGCGCCCTCTCCAGGGCTCAATCGGAGATTCAGGCGATCTCAACCGCTTGCGAATCCTACAAGGCGGATAACGGAACCTATCCCTACCAGCCTCTCGCGGTAGGCAACAGCATTCCCACCACCGGCGCCATCCCCTCGGATTATCTGGACCCGCGGACGAATGGAAATTCGGCTTCCACCAACACCGTGTACACCAACGCTTCGCTCGAGCTTTACCAGGCGCTCACGAGCGATCTCTCCGACAGCGGCACCGGCGGCGGCATCGGCACCAAGAATTACATCGCCGATATGCGTCCCGACGTTTGGGGCCGCAACAACATGGGTGCGTCGGTCTCCAGTACCAACCCCGTCCTCTTTATCTCCGACCCCTTCGGCAATTCCTACGGCTATTCCACGGCCAATAGCACCGCCGTCACCACCGGCAGCTCAGTGGTAAGCGGCTATTCCCCTCCGAACACCATGCCCGGATACAATCCCACCTTCGATCTCTGGTCCACCGGAGGGAACACCACCACGCCAAACCAGGGTTCAACCGCGGGCCTCCCCGGCGATCCAAGCTTGGCCTGGGTCAAGAACTGGTAGGACCCCATGCGATTGACGCACCGCGAATCCCCCGCATCCAGGGAAGGATTCACGCTCATTGATCCCCCGGATTCAGAGAAGGATTCACGCTCATTGATCCCCCGGATCCAGAGAAGGATTCACGCTCATTGCTTCAGGATCCCATTGATCCCGCGGAAAGCTGCCTTTGTCCCATATTGAACCCGAAACCGCCTCCGAACGGTATCGATATCGAACCCGAAGGGTTCGCAAATCGGTAGCCGGGGGTCGAGCCCAACGGGCGACACCCCCGGATAACACCCCAAAAAGCCCAGCACCCTGAAGGGGTGCAATATCCCCCCAAGCAAAACACACCTTTCGCACAGAATCGATCCGAACCCGAATCCGCCTTACAAAGAATCATTCCGAACCTGAATCCACCATTGCTCGGAACCGACCGAACCCGAATCCGCCGTCGCTCGGAACCGACCGAACCCAAAACCGCCGTCGTTCGGGGATCGATCCGAACCCAAATTCGCCTTTGCGCGATATCGATCCGAACCCGAATTCGCCTTCGCGCGGTATGGATTTGAACCCGGAGGGTTCGCAAATCGGTAGCCGGGGGTCGAGCCCAACGGGCGACACCCCCGGATGACGCCCAAAAAAGCCCAGCACCCTGAAGGGGTGCCAGATTCCCACCCCAGGCAAAACACACCTCGGCCACCCTCACACCGCGCGCTCATCTCGATGAATGGTCCGCGAGGAAACGGTTATACCTCCAATCGAAACGCCCTACCGCGAAATATCCGTCTGATCCAGAAGGCGGAACCCGTGGCTGCGCAGCACCGCCGTCGCGCATTCATTATCCTCCACGTGCAGCGCCAGCGCCGCATTCCCGCGCGGACGCGTCAGGAGCGGGTAACATCCGTGGATATTCACCTCCGCCATCAGCAGAGCCGTCAGCAGCTTCCCCAGCTCGCTCGCGCCTTCCCGCAGCTCGCACACCACCAGGTCGCTAATCGAGCACGGGATATCGTGCGACGCAAACAGGTCGCGCACCGCCTCGGGATCGCTCACGACCGCGCGCACGATCGCCGCATCCGCGGAGTCCTGCACATTCAGGGCCAGCACATCCACGGCGTTTTCATTCAACATTTTCACCACATCCAGCAGCGCCCCCACCTTGTTCATGAGGAAGATGGAGAATTGCTGGACGCGCGGGCCGTCGCCCTTGGTGGTTATCGGAGTATTCTCAGGCATTATTTGTACGAGTAAATCAGGCAAAACGTCGCCGGCGCGGCGCTGCTATTGGCAACGCGCACATAATACGGCCCGCTAATATCCGGCGCATACCCCGCCGCCGCGCGGTTCCCGTTGGTGTACGGATCGGTTTTCAACAGCTTCCCGGTTTCATCATAAACGGCAATCGTTACCGCCGTTTTCGCATCCGCGGTGGAAACAGAAAACCAATACTGATTTCCCGCGAACAGGTTGACCTGCACCACCGTCGATTCCCCCGGCTTCAGCGTGCCCGTATCATTTCCGTCCCGCAGCTTGAACCCGTCGTTCGTAAACGCCCCCGCCAGGTCCAGCACCGACTCATGCGCCGCCACCTCGGCGTCCGTCTGCGCCCGGCTCGCCGCCGGGGCCAGCAGCATCGCCGCCACCATTATGCAAAGAACCGGTTTCATCGTTTCGAAGTAATCGAGGTAATCAGATCCGCCGCCGCGTCATGCAGCTTCTTCACATCCGCCAGGGTGGGCGTCTGGCCCACAGGGAAGGAAACCATCTCCTGCATCGCCTTCAGCCGATCATCCAGGCCCTTCACCAATTCATCATTCCGGGTGTGCTCCGGAAGCGTGTCCAGCTTGCTCCGCAGCAGGGCGATAATCGCCGGCTGGCGCAGCAGTTTCGCCGCCGGCTCGCTGTAGTTATTCACGATCCAGCCGCTCACCGCCTCCGTGCCGCGAATCCATCCACCCAGGGTCACCAGCGTCGTCAATTCCTCGTCATGCTGCGCATCCATCGCCAGCTTCACCTCGTTTTGCGTCGCCTCCAGGTCCTCCTTCAGCGTGCTCCACTCATTATTCTCCGCAAAGTCCTCGATGCTCTTACCCCGCCTCAGCACGTCCTCGCTCACCCCCAGGGTCTTCGCCAGGGTCATGATGTCCTTGCCGATATTCTTCACCTGCTGGCTGTCCTCCGCCTCCACGGCAATATAGCCGTCCGCGATCAGCCCT
This sequence comes from Chthoniobacteraceae bacterium, assembly GCA_036266845.1. Lineage (GTDB taxonomy): Bacteria > Verrucomicrobiota > Verrucomicrobiia > Chthoniobacterales > Chthoniobacteraceae > DATAXI01. The sequence goes on from DATAXI010000225.1 coordinate 4,245, forward strand.
CCCAGGTTCAGCGCGATCTGCGGCCGGTCCGTATAGGCCGTGGGGATCGGTGGCCGGTACTGCGCCTGCCACGTCGGCTTGCCCACCTTGTTGAGCGCCGCCAGCAATTCCCCGGGCGTCGGCACGGTAAAACGGTCCAGCTTCACAGACTGCGCAATTGCGTCCGCGGGCAATTGCGCCGGTTGCGCAGGGGGTGCATCCACCGCCCAGGCGTGCAAACCCGTCAGCGCCAGCGCTCCTGTCAAAATCCACCGGCTCACGATCATTTGCTCAACTTAGAACAACCGGACGCACCCTGTCAGCACAATGTTGGGGGTGCCGAGCGGGAGTTTTTCGGGTGCCCCGCATTCTACCGGAATACTCATGAGCTTTGGGAAGTGATCAAAAGGAAACGGGCAGACTTTCGGGTGGCAGTTCAATGCATGGAACGAACACGGCCCCTCACGAGCGGCGATCTCGTTTGCGAAGGGTCAGGCCCAGCGCCCGTTGCCAGCCCGGGAAAATCCGCGAACGTAGGGGAGAAGAGCCTTGAATTGAAATCAGCCCATGCCGCCAGCACCAAGGCTGATTCCAATTTCGATTCCCTTGATTATCGGCGTGAGTATCTGCCAAAGCACGTATACAAGGCATAGAAAAAGGAATACGCGGAAAATCCAAACCAAGGCCATTCTCCACGGTGCAACTTCGGGCTGGGAGCTCATTTGGATTTCACGCCGGTTATTTTTGACCGCCAGCGGCCATGGCGGCTCGCAGGCGGTCTTTGGCTTGACGTAAGAACATTCGTGGTTGAATTCAATCCCTATCATTTCGTCAGTACACGACGAAGCCGGATGATGCGAAATGGCTTGGGGGCCAGTTCGAAACACATCCCGCCGGAGTTGCTGGCTACGAAATCAACCGAAACCAAACTGAATCAAGGCGAGAATCCAGCCCAACTCGGAAAAGAATCAAGGTGATCACGGATTTCTCCGCCCAGGTGAATCAAGGCAAATCAAACCAAATCAAGGTTGATCCGGAGCGCCGCCACGGAACGGTCCGTTTTTTGGCTACTTCCCACAGCCGTCTCCCATTGCCGCCGCGGTTTCCCAGCCAGCCCCTTGCCTCCTTCTCTCACAGCCTTTATGATTTCAGGCTCCCATGGCCGATAAACCGGACAAACTGAAAATCGCCGGACGCGAATTCGCCTCCCGCCTCATGGTGGGAACGGGGAAGTTTGCCTCCAATCAAATGATGGCCGCCGCCCTCGAGGCCAGCGGCGCGGAAATCGTAACCGTAGCCCTGCGCCGCGCGGACCTTACCGGCCGGCACGATCCCTCCGCGGATATCCTCGATTTTGTCGATGCCTCGAAGTACCTGCTGCTTCCCAATACCAGCGGCGCGATGGACGCGGCGGAAGCCGTCCGCCTGGCCCGCCTGGCCGCCGCCGCGGGGCTCCCCATGTGGGTGAAGCTGGAGATTCACCCCGACCCGCGCTACCTGCTGCCCGATCCGGTGGAGACGCTCAAGGCCACGGAAATCCTGGCCGCTGAGGGGTTCACCGTGCTGCCCTATATCAATGCCGATCCCGTGCTGGCCAAGCGCCTGGAGGATGCCGGCGCCGCCACGGTCATGCCGCTCGGCTCGCCCATCGGCAGCAACCGCGGCATCCAGACCCGGGCCCAGATCGAGATCATCATCGAGCAGGCCCGCATCCCGGTGGTCGTCGATGCCGGCCTCGGCGTGCCCAGCCATGCCGCGGAGGCCATGGAAATCGGCGCCTCCGCGGTGCTGATCAATACCGCCATCGCCATCGCCGCGGACCCCATCCGCATGGCCCGCGCCTTCCGCAAGGCCGTGGAGGCCGGACGCGACGCCTATGAGATTGGCCTGCCCGCGCCATCGCTTTCCGCATCGCCCACCAGTCCGCTGACTGGCTTCCTCGGATAAAATCCCTCTGCCTATCCGTGAAATCCGTGCTATCCGTGGTTTAAATTTTCCCGATGCCTCTGCTCGAAGTCAAAAACCTGAAGACATACTTCCCCGTCTATGGCGGCATCATGCGCCGGCACATCGATGACGTGAAGGCGGTCGATGACGTCAGCTTTACGGTGGATGCCGGCTCGACGGTCGGCCTGGTGGGGGAAAGCGGCAGCGGCAAGACCACCATCGGGCGCACGATCCTCAAGCTGGCCGCCGCCACCGGCGGGCGGATTCTTTTCGAAGGCAGGGACATCCTGCCGATGCGCGAGGGAGAGTTCCGTCCGCTCCGCCGGCAAATCCAGATGATCTTCCAGGACCCGTTCGGCTCGCTCAATCCCCGCATGACCATCTTCGGCATCGTGGGCGAGGCGCTGGAAATCCATTTTCCGCAGATGAGCCGCGAGGACCGCCGGGCGCGCGTGGCGGAGCTGCTCACGCAGGTGGGGCTCCAGCCGGATATGATGAACCGCTACCCGCACGAGTTCAGCGGCGGCCAGCGGCAGCGCATCGGCATCGCCCGCGCGCTCGCGGTGAAGCCGCGCTTCATCGTGTGCGATGAGCCGGTGAGCGCGCTGGACGTGAGCGTGCAGGCGCAGATCGTGAATCTGTTGCAGGATCTCCAGGAAGAGTTGGGCCTCACCTACCTTTTCATCGCTCACGATCTCGCGGTGGTGGAGCACATCAGCGACCATGTGCTCGTCATGTATCGCGGCAAAATCGTCGAGTCCGCCAGCGCGGAATCCATTTACCAGAATCCGCAGCACGAATACACCCGCAAGCTCCTGGCCGCCATCCCGGCATTAGTGACATGACCCCGCTTCTTCGCAAATTTCTTGGCATGAACTGGATGATCTTCGCGATCATGATGGCGCTGGCGCTCTTTGGCGTCTTTGCCATCTATAGCGCCACATGGATGCGCGATGATCCGACGGTGCAGGATTACTGGCGCCGGCAGGCGATGTGGGTCGGCATCGGGATGGTCGCATTCTTTGTCGCCAGCCTCATCGATTACCGCTGGGTAAAATGGGGAGCGCTCCCAATGTACCTGGCGGGCATCGGTTTTCTCATCCTGACGCGGTTCATCGGCATCAAGGTCTATAACGCCCGGAGCTGGATCAAGATCGGCCCCATCAATTTCCAGCCCGCGCAGCTTGCGATCATCGCAGGCATCATGGTGATGGCGATCCTGCTCAGCCAGTTTCGCAATCTGCATGCCGCCATCCGGCTCATGCTGTGCGGCATCATCTGCGGCGCGCCCATGCTGCTGATTTTGCTCCAGCCCGATCTTGGCGAGGCGCTCATGTGGATTCCGGTCATTCTCGCAATGCTCTTTGTCGGTGGAATGCCGAAACGCTATCTCATCTGCATCATCCTGCTCGGCGCGGCGTTCATCCCGTTGATGGTGAATTTCGGCCTGCACCCGGGCCAGCGAAAGCGGATCACCGCGTTTGTGGATCCCGATCTCGATCCCCTCGATTCTGGTTACGGCATCATCGCCTCGCTCAATGCCGTCGGCTCCGGCGGGTGGGCAGGGCAGGGGTTCAAATCCGCCAATAGCCAGATCGAAATCGAATCACTCCCGCAGACCGCCGTGCAGAATGACTATATTTTTCCCGTGATCGCCAACCAATGGGGGTTTCTCGGTTCGCTCATTCTCGTCTGCGGCTTTTCCCTGCTTCTGATGACGTGCCTCGTCGTCGCCTATCGGGCCGGGGATGATATCGGCGTGCTATTGGGTGTCGGATTCTCGACGCTTTTATTCACGCACATATTCCAGAATATCGGGATGATGGTGCAATTGCTTCCCATCACAGGGGTGCCCTTGCCGCTCATTTCCTACAGCGGCTCGTTCGTGCTCATGGTGATGTTCGCGCTCGGCCTGGTAAACAGCGTCTGGGTCCACCGGAAGTCGCTGGCGTAGGTTGAGGAATCGCAGATTGCCGGGCGGTACTCGGGAGATCATCCGAAGATGATCGCACTGAAAGCGAAGCTTGCGTTTCTGCGGGGAGAACTCGGACATGGTGACAGGCCTTGAAGGCGCTCCGATAAATCGGCCGCCAGCATGTGAACCCGGCAGGGTTCGCATACCGGTAGCCGGTGGTTGAGCCCTTCGTCCGCGACGGGCGATACCACCGGACAATGAGAAATATCGAGTTGATCCCATCGGGATCGCAGAGCTCTGGCATCCCTCCGGGATGCCGGCACGATTGACCGAGTTTTCCGGGGTTGTCGCCTTCGCCTCAAGCCCCGGCTGCCGATATTCGAACCCTTGCGGGTTCGACTAATGGCCCGTCAACCATTTGCTTCCATCGCCTCGCCGATGGAATTCCACCATGCGGCGTGAAGATCGCTCACCAGCCATGGCCATTCACGCTCGCCGGACTTGATGCGCAGATGCTTGCCGCCGGTGAAACCGAGGCGATGCGTGGGAACGCCCTGCCACTCAGCCAGCGCCAGCGCCGCCGCGGCGTTCTCGCGCCGGACGGAAATAACGATGCGGGATTGAGACTCGTTGAAAAGCAATTCGCCGTCTGGAAGATTTCCGAATCGGGTCAGATCGATTTCGGCGCCGATCGCTTCCGCGCCGCTGATGCAGCTCTCGGCCAGCGCCACCGCCAGCCCGCCTTCGGAGCAATCGTGCGCGCTGCGGACCAGTCCCATGCGAATCAGCGAACGCACCGCCTCCTGCACGCGCTTTTCCTTCGCGTAATCCAGCCGCGGCGGCGTGCCGGCTTTCCGGCCATGAATCACCTTCACGTAATGCGAGCCGCCCATTTCACCGCCGATATCGCCCAGCAGCAGGATTGCATCGCCGGCCCCCTTGAACGCCTGCGTGGTGATGTGCGCGGGAGAATGGATGATGCCCACCATGCCGACGGTCGGAGTCGGATCGACGGCTCCCGCGGGGCTCTGGTTATACAGGCTCACGTTGCCGCCGGTGACCGGCGTTCCGAATTCGCGGCACGCCTCGGCCAGGCCTTCCACGCATTCCCGAAGCTGCCAGAAATTCTCCGGCTTGTATGGATTCCCGAAATTCAAGTTATCCGTCACGGCGAGCGGGCGCGCGCCGCTGCAAGCCAGGTTGCGCGCGGCTTCTGCGACGGCAATCTTCGCCCCTTCGCGCGGGTCGAGCGCGCAATAGAGCGCATTGCAATCGGAAGTCGCCGCGAGAATTTTGTCCGCCTCGCGCACGAGGAATACCGCCGCGTCGGACCCCGGCAACACGCAGGTGCCGGCCCGCACCATGTGATCGTATTGGCGGTAAACCCAGTTCTTCGACGCAATGCTCGGATGCGCCAGCAGCGCAGGCAGTGCGGCCAGGGGATCGGCCTCGGGCAGCGTCCCAAGCGGCTCCGGCGCCGGCCGTGCCGATGCTTCGCGATGATAGATGGGCGCGTCCTCGGCCAGCTTGTGCGCCGGAATTTGCGCCACCACATCCCCGCCCACGCAGACGCGCATCATCCCGTCGTCCTTCACGACGCCGACTTCCGCGTATGGGAGATCCCATTTCTCGAAAATATCGCGGACGATCTGCTCGCGTCCCCTGGTCACAATGATGAGCATCCGCTCCTGCGACTCGCTGAGCATGATCTCATACGGCGTCATGTCCGGCTCGCGCTTCGGCACTTTATTCAGGTCGATCTCCACGCCGGTGCCGGCGCGGCTGGCCGTTTCGCAGGTGGAGCAGGTCAGCCCCGCCGCCCCCATATCCTGGATGCCCGCGACCGCGCCGCTGGCCAGCAATTCCAGGCAAGCCTCCAAAAGCAATTTCTCACGGAAAGGATCGCCCACCTGCACCGCGGGCCGGTCCTGCTTGGATTCCTCCGTCAAATCGCGCGAGGCGAACGCCGCGCCCGCAAGGCCGTCGCGCCCGGTTTCCGCGCCCACGTAAAAGACGGGATTGCCCACGCCCACGGCGCCGCCGCGCGCGATCTCCTCATGCCGCAGCACGCCGAGGCAGAAGACGTTGACCAGCGGGTTGCCTTCGTAGCTTTCGTCAAAGTACACCTCGCCGCCGATGGTTGGGATGCCGATGCAATTGCCGTAATGTGCGATGCCCTCGACCACGCCGGCAAAGAGCCGGCGGTTGTTCGCGACCGCCGCGGAGCCGTTGCCGGTGATTGGGCCAAACCGGAGCGAGTTGAGCGAAAACACCGGACGCGCGCCCATCGTGAAAATATCGCGGATGATGCCGCCGACGCCGGTCGCCGCGCCCTGGAACGGCTCGATGGCGCTGGGGTGATTGTGGCTTTCCATCTTGAAAGCAATCGCCCAGCCGTCGCCGATATCGATGACGCCCGCGTTTTCCTCGCCCGCTTTCACGAGCACGCCCGGGCCGGTCGTGGGGAATTTGCGCAGTTCCGGCTTCGAGTTCTTGTACGAGCAATGCTCGCTCCACATGACGGAGAAGATGCCCAGTTCCGTGAAATTCGGGTCGCGGCCCAGGATCGAGCAAATCCGCTCGTATTCCTCGGGCGTGATCCCGTGTTTCGCAATCAACTCGGGGGTAATGGCAGGCTCCTGGGTCATTTTGCAGCTTTCTTTGCGCTCTCGATCACCGATTGGAAAATGAGTTTGCCATCCTCGCTGCCGAGCAGCGGGTCGCATGCGCGCTCCGGGTGCGGCATCAGGCCAAAGACATTGCCGGCGCGATTGGTGATGCCGGCGATGTTCTCGGCGGACCCATTGGGATTGGCGCCGCCGGTGATCGCGCCGTGGTCATCGGCGTAACGCAAAACGACCTGCTTGTTGCGGTTGATTTCCCGCAGCGTTTCGGCATCGGCAGTGTAATTGCCTTCGCCGTGGGCGATTGGCATATGCAGCAGCAGCCCGGTGCGCGCGGTGAGGAGCTTGCCGCCGGACTTGGTCACCTCCGCGTGGGAGAAGGCGGTTTCCATGTTTTCCAGCCGGGTATGGACGTGCTCGCAGATGAAATGCAGCGAGCGGTTGCGGATGAGAGCGCCTGGCAGTAGCCGCGCCTCGCATAGTATCTGAAATCCGTTGCAGATGCCGAGCACCAGCTTGCCGCGCTCCGCCTCCGCGGCCACGCTCCGCATGACTGGCGAGTAGCGGGCTATCGCGCCGCAGCGGAGGTAATCGCCGTAGGAAAAACCGCCTGGCAGCACGATCATATCGAATTGCTCGACCGACCCCTCCTTGTGCCAGACGTATTCCGTATCGAGGCCAAACCCGTTCTTGAGGACGTGATAGCAATCCTGGTCGCAATTGGACCCGGGAAAACGAATGACGGCAGCCTTCATCGCTCCACCTGAAGTTCGTAATCCTCGATCACCGGGTTGGAGAGCAGGTCGCGGCAAATCTCGTGCAGCCTCGCCTCGTCGCCATGCTCCAGCTCTATCTCCATCACTTTCCCGATACGGACGGCGCGCACATCCGGCAGACCATGATGGCGCATGGCGTCCCGGACGGCCACACCCTGGGGATCCAGCACGCTTTTCTTGGGCATCACGGTTACTTTCGCTTTCATGGGGTGGAGATTGGAGGAGTTTTTTAAAATCCGAAACACGAAAATGTTTTCAGCGCGAAAAGCGAAAGGCAAACCCCAATCGCACGGCTAAGCGCTTGCAGGGATGGCGCGCCCGTATTTAATCAATCTCCGGTGGACCACTCGAAATCCCAATCCTACTTCCAGCTTGCCCAAAAACTGATGCCGGGCGGCGTCAATTCCCCCGTGCGCGCCTTTCGGGCCGTCGGAGGCGAGCCTGTTTTCATCGAACGCGCGGAGGGGGCGCACATTTGGGATGCGGACGGCAATGAATATATCGATTACGTCGGCACCTGGGGGCCGGCGATCCTGGGGCATGCCCCCGCGGTGGTGCGGGAGGCGTTGCAGAAGGCCGCGGCCAAGGGCGTCAGCTTTGGCGCGCCGCACCTGGAGGAGATGGAAATGGCCGCCCACATCCGCCACTGGGTGCCGAGCATCGAGAAGGTGCGCATGGTTAATAGCGGCACGGAGGCCACGATGTCCTGCATCAGGCTGGCCCGCGGATTCACCGGGCGGGAGAAGATTGTGAAATTCGAGGGGTGCTACCATGGGCACGTCGATAGCCTGCTGGTGAAGGCCGGAAGCGGCGCGCTGACCCACGGGGAGCCGGATAGCGCCGGCATCCCGGTTGCGCTCGCCAATCTGACGGTAACGCTGCCGTTCAACGATACCAACGCCCTGATGTCCCTCTTTATGGCGGAGGGGAGCAATATCGCCGCCGTGATTCTGGAGCCGATCCCCGCCAATGCCGGCCTCTATTTCCCGGAGCCCGGATTTCTGGAGCTGCTGCGCCAGCAATGCTCGGAATACGGCATCGTACTCATTTTTGACGAGGTGATGACCGGTTTTCGCGTTGCGAAAGGCGGGGCGCAGGAGCTTTACGGCGTGACGCCGGACCTCACCGCGCTGGGCAAGGTCATTGGTGGCGGCCTGCCGGTGGGGGCCTTCGGCGGACGTGCGGAGATCATGGACCGGCTCTCGCCGATCGGTCCCGTGTATCAGGCCGGGACGCTCTCGGGGAATCCGCTGGCCATAGCGGCCGGGCTGGCGCAATTGCGCGAGCTGGGACGCCTGGACGGCTGGCGGATGCTGGAGGAACTGGGCGCGCAACTGGAGGAGGGGATGAAGCGCATCCTGCGGGGCCGCGAGGAGCATTTCACCATTCATCGGGTGGGCTCGATGTTCTGCCTTTTCTTCACCGGCGGCCCTGTCTCAAGCCTGGCGGATGCCCAGCGGTCGGATTTGCGCGCCTTCGGGAGGTTCTTCCATCGCTGCCTGGAAGCCGGTCTTTACCTGGCGCCATCGCAATTCGAAACCGGGTTCATCTCCCTGGCTCATACTCCGGCGGATATCGACCGGACCCTGGAAATCATGGCGGGCGCCTTGCGCGATTGATTGCCTGCGGCTTCAAGCCGGGCTTATATTGGGCGCGATGGAAAACGCCGGCACCGAGTTGGAGGTATTTCTGTTGCAGCGCACGGGGAAGGGGGACCGTGGCAGTTTCGAGCAATTGTACGAGCGATTTTCGGGCGTCATCTTTTCCACCGCCCTCCAGGTCCTGGGCAATCAGGAATCCGCCGAGGATGTGTTGCAGGAAGTTTTTGTCGCGATTTGGGAAAAGGCGCCGATGTATGATTCCGAACGCGGCAAGCCCATCACCTGGGCGCTCACCCTGGCCCGAAACAAGGCCATCGACCGGCTCCGCTCCCAGCAGCGGAAAGGGGCCCTCCAGGATCGCATCGAGCAGGAGGCGGAAATCTCCGAGCCGCAGCAAAGCTCCTCGGACGAGGTGGAAGCCGCCGAAAAATCGAAACTGGTGCGCGACGCGCTTCTGCATCTCTCCGACAGCCAGCGGGAAGCGATTGATCTGGCTTACTTCGCCGGTCTGAGCCAGGCCGAGATCGCCTGCAAGCTCCGCAAACCGCTCGGCACCATCAAGGCCCGAATCCGCCGCGGCCTGCTCCGCATGCGGGAGGTCCTCTCCGGAAAGGCGTTCTAAAGACGGTTGCAGGAGGGCCCGGAGGCGCGGAACGGATATCAGTGCCTGGAGGTACCAATGCTGTCTTTGCGTTTTCGCCGCTCCGCGTGAAATTCATCAATTCATTGCAAGAGCGCCGGGGCGCATTTAATTCAATGTTCCACTGATGTCCCCAATTACCGAAGAAGAGCCCCGTCTGGCCGCGCCGCCACGGCCCCTGCCGCCCATCCGAGTCCGCGCGAAGTTCTTCTTCGATGGGGAAGAAAAGTTTTTCCTGAAAGGGGTGACCTACGGTCCCTTTTCTCCGGATGCGGAGGGGCATTATGTCGGGACGCCGGAGAAGGCCCGCAGGGACATGGAGATGATCACGGGCCTGGGCATCAATCTGCTGCGGCTTTACCACGTCCCGCCCAAGTGGTTCCTGGATCTCTGCCGGGGGTACCGGCTGCGGGTGCTCATCTCCATCCCGTGGGCGGAGCATATCGAGTTTCTCAATAACCGGGCGATGCGCCGGCAGGTGGTGCAGACCATCCGCGAGGCGGTGCTGAAGAACCGCGGGCACGAGGCGATTTTTGGCTACTTCGTGGGCAATGAAATCCCGACCACGATGGTCCGCTGGCTGGGGGCGCGGCGGGTGGTGCAATTCGTCGAGCATCTCATCAATGTCGCCCGCCAGGCCGATCCCCGCCCGCTTTACTCCTACGCCAGCTATCCACCTACGGAATTTCTGCTGCCTTCGAACGTCGATTTCTATTCGTTCAACGTTTACCTGGAGCGGCAGCTCGACTTTGAGCGTTACCTCGCCAGGCTCCAAAACCTGGCGGAGGACAAGCCGCTCATCATGGGCGAATTCGGGCTTGATACGATTCGCAAAGGGGAATCGATGCAGGCGGCGGTGCTCGATTGGCACCTCGACTGCGTGGTACGCGGCGGCGCGGCGGGGACGATCTTTTTCTCGTGGACTGACGAGTGGTTTACCGGCGGGTTCGATGTCACGGATTGGGCGTTCGGCCTTGTCACGCGGGATCGCCAGCCGAAGCTGGCCTGCGATGCGCTGTGCAAGAAGCTGCTCGGCAGGGGCACCATCACACGGCGGGTGGGGCTGAAAGATTACCCGCGCGTCAGCATTATCGTCTGCTCGTATAATGGCGGGAAGACGCTCAAGGAATGCCTGGAGTCACTCGATCTGCTTAATTACCCGGACTACGAGATCGTGATGGTGGACGACGGCTCGAAGGACGACACGCAGGAGATTATCGCGAATTTCAAAACCGGGCGCGCCGCAAATGCCGCCGCGGCGGATCGTCCACTGGCCGCTTTCATTTCGGTCGTGCAGAAAAATATGGGCCTCAGCTACGCGCGCAACGCCGGCGCGGCGGCGGCAACGGGTGCGGTGTTTGCCTACTCGGACTCCGATTGCATGGCGGATCCGGACTGGCTGTTTTACCTGATCGGGACATTGCTCTCGGGCGATTTTGCCGGCGTGGGCGGCCCGAATATCTCGCCGCCGGCGGTCGATTGGGTGCAGGCTTCCGTGTCCGCCGCGCCCGGCGGTCCCAGCCACGTGCTGCTGTCCGATGTGGTGGCGGAGCACATTCCCGGCTGTAACATGGCGTTCCACCGCTGGGCGTTTGAGATGGTGGGCGGGTTCGATACGGAATACCGCAAGGCCGGTGATGACGTGGATTTTTGCTGGCGGCTCCAGACCAGCGGGCAGGTGATCGCCTTCAGCCCCGCGGCCATCGTGTGGCATTACCGGCGCTTTACGCTCAAGGCATTCCGCAAGCAACAGGAGGGCTACGGCGAGGCGGAATCGATGCTCCGGTTCAAGCATCTCATCTTCTTCGGGCCCACCGGCACCATCAAATGGAAGGGGCAGATTTATGGCGCGCCGCGGTTCACGTGGCTGCTCAATCGTCCGGTCATCTATCACGGCGTTTTCGGCCACGGATTGTTTCAATCGATTTATCCGACCCCGCAGTCGGACATCGCCGCCTACCTTTCTTCCATCGAATGGCTGGCGCTCACGGCGTTCGTTTTCCTCATCTCGGTAACGGCGCCCGCGCTTCGCATCGTGCCGTATCTCATGTTTGGCGGCACATTTCTCGTCGCCCTCTCGTACATGATGCACGCGCGCATCGAGGCCAGGTTCGATACGATCCGCGCGCGGCTGCTCGTGGCCTTCCTGGCATTGGTGCAGCCATGGGGCCGGGGCTGGGCTCGCTATTTCACCTGGCTCAAGTACAAGCACACGCCGCAGTCGGTCATTTCGTCCCGCGAGGAGGGAGTCTCGGCGGTGGCCAGCCGGGGAGGCATCTCGCGGCTCGATTTCTGGAACGAGAAAGGGCAGGGGCGCGAGCAGTTGCTGACGGAAGTCTTCGCGCTATTGGAGACCGAAGGCTGGCGCTACTCCGCGGATACCGGCTGGAAGGATTGGGATGTGCAGATTTACGGCAACCAATTCTGGAGTATCACCGTGCGAAGCGTGACGGAGTATCACGGCGGCCCCAAGTGCCTGACCCGCGTCCAGCTTGGCGCCAAGCCGGTGGTGACCACGGGGCTGGCGAATGCGGTGATCCTCGCAATCCTGCTTTACCGGGCCCTCACGGTTTCTCATTACGATATGGAGGCTTTCGGGCTATTTCTGAAGGCCGCGTATTTCGTCTTCCTTGTGTATCTCTTCA
>DATAXI010000227.1:0-14384 GCA_036266845.1 Chthoniobacteraceae bacterium
CTTAAACTCGCGGTCGTATCGCCGCCCGCATCGGTTGTTGTTCATGGCTGTCATTTTCTTTAGCACAGCCCAGCACGCAGAATCGAGGAATGGTCACTTCCTGTGTCCTTTAACGTAGGCTTCGGTAAATCCATTTTGCTCGCGGGTTGCCGCCAGCGCCTTCTTGGCTCCCGGTTCATCGGCGGAGAGCACCCGTTCAAGCACATGGCACCACGCGAAGACGGTGTTCCATTTGATATCGTCGGCGTACCGTTTCATCAACGAGCGCGCATCCTCGAGCCGGTTAAGCGCCAGGAGGCAGGGCAACGGGTGGTAGCGAACTCCCTGATTCTCGTTCTCATTGAGCGCCAGCATTTCGGCATACTCCACCGGCGCTTCCTCAAAGCGTCCGGCAGCTCTCAGCTCCTCAGCCAGTTCCTGCCTGGCTCGCATGTAAGGACGGGTTTCAAGAAAACCCCAAAAATGAGGAACCAACTCTTTGAAAGCCTTCTTCCCCAGCCGCTTCGCTCCCCTTTCGACAATCATTCGCAGAAAGTCGATGCGCTGTTCACCCTCAAAGTCCGCCATCGTGGCCATGATCAAAAGGGCGTCCACATTTTCAGGGTCGAGCTTCAAAGCCTGTGAGATCAGGGCCGCCATCCGCTCCGGCGTGTCCGCATCCATCGCGTCATAGACCAACTGTTGAGCCAGGTCCTGATTCCGGCTTCCGCGTGCCCCGACTATCTCCCGCATGGTCTTCTTCATCAAAGCCCGCGCTGACGCCGGGCTCGACGCGGTATCCGTTCTTCGATCTCTGGTTTTTCGAGGTTGTTTCCCCTCCAGAATGGAGCGGACCCGCGACTGGGGAGAAGAATGGTACCCTAATCCAGCGCCGCGTTTACGGCTTCCGAAATTTCCAAAATTACCGCCTCCGCGTTATCGCCCAGTGCGGCTAACCTTCCCACCCACCTCAACCTACAAACCATCAACTACTTAATCCCGCTTCTGTCCCCAATCTTTGATGTAGCCCCCCCATTGCCTGCATCCGGCGGGGGTCGAACCCACAACCTTTGGCTTCGGAGGCCAACGCTCTATCCAGTTGAGCTACGGATGCGCAGCGGGGCGGCGAGCGATGCGCCGCAAGGGCGCCAATGTACGGTGCCGCGCAGGGTCCGCAAGAGTGAAATTGGGGATTTCCACCGCGAACCCGCCGACCGGGGAAGGGGGTAAATGCGCCCCCGGGCTGTTACACGGATTTAACATTTTACCGGGAAAATCCCCTTGCGCGGCTTACAAAGCTGGTGCATTTTGGCCGCGTTCTGGGGGGAACAGCAGCCCTTCACAGTCACTCGACTGTGGGGGGCTGCACTTTTTTTGGGGCGGAAGGGGGTTTCGCCACCGGGATGCAGGTCGTTTCCCGAAACTCCGGTTTGTGCCAGCCGCACGTCTTGCAGCGCCACGGCCGCAGCAGGGTGCCCATGCATAGTGCGCTCCAGGGGATTGCCCACAGCCCGCCGGTAAAGATCGTCAATACCAGTTGCCGGGGATGGTTCACCTTCGCCCGGCAGAAAACCTCCGTTCGCTTGCACCTCGGGCAATATGCTTTGAAACCGGCGCGCCCCTGTCCGGTCTCATCGATGGTTTCCATGCATCACCCTGCCTTCCGTCGGAAAAATTTGATATCGTAACCTGCGATTCGCGTCAATCCCGCTCGGCTCCTTCAGCTCTGGGCAGGCGCCGAGACGCGCTGGACGAGAAACCCCAGCGATGCCGGGTGCAGGCTCAGCAATCGCAAGAGCATCGCGCCTCCGCCGGGATGGGTAACCGCCCAGCGTGCCATCCGGTTGATCCAGAGCCGCTGCCGGTAAAGCGCCGCGCAATCAGCCGGGTAGCGCTCCACCGAGCCGGTGGCGATGTGCCGCGCAGCCAGCATGCCCGTTAGGAGCGCATAATAAATACCCTCGCCGGTAAAGGGCTCGACCACCCGGGCCGCATCGCCCGTGTACAGCACCCCGTCGCGCAGCGGGCGGATCGGCGCACGCTCCAGCGGCGCAATCGCCCGCCATTGCTGCTGCCGGGCATCGAAGCCAAACCGGCGGGCGACGCCCGCTTTTAGCGCCTCCATCTCCGGTGCGGTGGATACCATGCAGAAATTCGTGACGCCATCGCCCACGGGTGCCGTGCCGCAATAGCCCTGCGGGAGCAGATGCAGCTCGATATCCCGCGCCAATCCCGCCGGCGTCGGCAGATGGGCCTGCAATGCCACGCGATCCCGCCTCGCGCCCGGCGCGGCCCCCAGCAGGCGCGCGACGGTGGAGTTGCGCCCGTCCGCGGCCACCAGCCGCAGCGCCGCAAATTCACCCGCCTGCGTGGAGATGCGCCATCCCCCGGCTTTCTCCCGCTCCAGGGAGCGCAGGCCCGCCTCCTGCCGCACATCGGCGCCGGCTTCCATGCAGCGGCGCAGCAGCAGGTCATCCAGTACGCGCCGGGGCAGCGCCATCTCCCCATGCAGCGGAAATGCGATGCGCCGCCCTTCCGCATCCGCAAAAGCGACATTCGCGATTGGCATTGGCGCGGCTTGGCGGACCGTCTCCGCAATCCCCAGCTCCTCAAACAGCGGCCAGCACCCGGGATTCAGGCAATCGCCGCACACCTTGTCGCGGGGAAAGGAGCACCGCTCCAGCACCAGCGTCCGCAGGCCGGCTTGGGCGCACAACGTCCCGCAGGCCGCACCGGACGGCCCGCCACCGGCGATCGCCACGTCGTAAGGCACGCTCATGTTCCATTCTATACGAACGCTTCCGCCACCGTGTCCGCCATCAATTTTCCCCGTCGCGTCAATCGCAGGCGCCCGTCGCGCGTCTCCAGCAGCCCCGCCGCGCGCAATTCCGCCAGCTCCCCCTCCCACGGCGCCGCTGCCGGCGCGGGGATGCCGCCGTCCGTCCGCAGGCCAAAGGCCAGCGTCTCTCCAGTGCGCGTCTTCTCGCTCACCGTCTCCTCAAATGTCACCGCCTGCCCGCCCGCCGCGATGTACGCCGCGCTATCCGGCACATTTTGCCAGCGGCGCCGGCCCACGGTCGAGAAGGCGCTCGGGCCGAAGCCCAGGTAATCCGCCCCCTGCCAGTAGCCGTAATTATGCAGCGATTCCCGGCCGGGCCGCGCATAGTTCGATATCTCGTATTGCGCGTAACCGGCCGCCGCCAGCAAATCCATCGCATCTTCAAACATCGCCGCGTCCCCCTCGTCATCGCGCCGGTACTCGCCTGCCTGCAATTGCTCGAAATAGCGCGTATCCTCTTCATAAGTGAGGCAATATGCGGAGATATGCTCCGGACCCAGCGCGATGGTGCGCCGCAGCGTCTCCCGCCATTGGGCGCGGGTCTGCCCGGGTATCGCAAACATCAGGTCCAGATTGATGTTCTCGAATCCCGCCTTCCGCAATGTCCGGTAAGTCTCCTCCGCCTGCGCCGCGCTATGGACACGCCCCAGCGTTTTCAGAATTGCGTCATCCCAGGATTGCACGCCGATGCTGATACGATTGACCCCCAGCGCCCGCAGCCGCGCCGCCTTCGCCGCCGATACCGTGGCCGGGTTTACCTCCATCGTCCACTCGCGCAATCCCTCCAGGTGCAGGCAATCCCGCAGCCCGCCCAGCAGATAATCCAGTTCCCCCAGCGACAGCATGCTCGGCGTCCCGCCGCCAAAGAAAATCGTCTCCGGGGCGACCTCGAACGCGGCCGCCTGCGCCCGCACCTCCGCCAGCATCGCATCCAGAAAGGCGCGATTCTTCGTCCGCATGGCCGTCTCGACATAAAACGAGCAGTACGGGCAAAGCTTCGGGCAAAACGGAATGTGAAAATAAAGGTGGCGGATCATCTTCTCATCAATATTTGGCAGAATGCTCCCGATGACAACCTGCGCCGTCGCCCATTTCACCCTTCACCCTCCTGCCGTGATGCAGCCAGTACCCATGCTTTCACAATAAGGTCTTATTACTTATATTTAATTTGGAGGATCAGTGGATTCCATGGTTGACAGGCGCAGTCTTATGACATCAATAGGCGTGGATGGCGCAGGCCGAATCCACCCCCCAAATCATTAAAGATTCCACCGGCAATCCAGCCCCCCTCGGGCTGCTGGCCTTTGGAATGACCACCGTACTGCTCAACTTTCATAACGCCGGCTTCTTCGAGCTTAACAGCATGGTGCTGGCCATGGGCCTTTGCTATGGCGGAGCTGCTCAAGTAATTGCCGGCATTATGGAATGGAAAAAGGGCAATACTTTCGCAGTTACCGCCTTTGTTTCCTACGGGTTCTTCTGGCTCTCGCTGGTTACATTGGTTCTCCTCACAAAAGCCGGCCTGGGCGCGGCGTCCGATGAAAAGGCGATGGGCTCTTACCTCGCGCTTTGGGGATTATTCACCGCCGTCATGTTTATTGGCACCCTGCGGATAAACCGCGCCCTGCAACTCATCTTCGGCACGCTGACGATTCTATTCTTCCTGCTTGCCGCCGGAGAATTAACCGGGGCAGGCGCCGGCTTCAAGCACGCCACCGGCTATGAAGGAATCGTTTGCGGTCTCCTGGCAATTTACGCCGGCCTCGCGCAGGTGCTGAATGAACTGTACGGGAGAACAGTGCTCTCGCTCGGCCCGGTAAATTCATAATTGCGCGTTGAACCGGGCGGTCGTCCATCACGGATGGCGCCTTTGCGCGGCGGTCCCTCGCTCGCCCGGCTATATCTCCGCCGCGTTCAGCGTCCACGGCTCACCCGTGATCACATTCGGCGTCGCATAGATCACCGCGCCGCCCTGCTCGATAGTCCCCGCGCCCGCCACCTCCTCCAGCAGCGCCATCTCCGCCGGGGCTATGCAAATGCGCACCGCGCCAAAGCCGAGCGTCTTGGCCCGGCGCAGCGCCGCCACCAGCAGCGCCACCGCCGCCCGCGCATCCTGGAATGCAAAGCACGAGAGATACGCCGGCAGCAATTCCCGCCCGGCGTCCGTCACCAATTGCTTCACCTTTCGGCGATCCTCCATCCGTGCGCAGGCCAGACCGCCGGGATGCGCCATCCACACCGGCTTGGATATCGACCGCGCTTCCGGCGAGCCCCCCAGCACGGCATAGCGGCCCCGCACCAATTGGCGGAAGATCGCCTCGCCCCGTTCCCGGGCCACGATAAACGGCCCATCCTCCGGCAGCATCCCATCGCCCGGCGGCAGCGGCACCCGCACCAGCGCCGTCCGCGCCGCTTCCCGAAACTCCGGGATGCCCGCGCGTCCCGTATAAATGGGCGGCGTCACCGGCGTTCCTTCCAGCGCCACGCTGAAACCGATTTGCGCCTTTGGCGAACTCCATTCCATGGCCTGCTGGATCAATCGTCCCGCCACCAGAGAACCGCGCGCCTCCGGCAGCACCTTGATCGTTGGAAAATAAACCGCCGGCCGCGTCTCGCCACCGGGAAGCAGCAACTCGACCACCGACATTTCCATGAAGCCGAGCACGCGTCCCAGATGCTCCGCCGCAAAGCAGCGGCTCTCCCCCAGCGTCCGGCCAAAGGCCGTCCGATCCTTCCCATAGCGCATGTGAAACGTCCGCCCCGCCGCAAACGGCGCGCGAAAACTCGCATCGAATTCATCCAGGGCGCGCTGCAATTCCGGCGCCGGCTGTGCGTCCAATTCGTGAATAACCATGGGGATTCCGCGCGCAATCTGGACTCAACCCGGAGGCGATTGAAGCTCTTTTTCTTGTCCGGCCTCCCGCGCGCCTTTAGCGTGATCGGCTCTATGTCAGCACTCCCGCCCAAACGCAAGGCAGGCAAAGCGCCTGCGGCCAAAGCTTCCCTCCATCGCGAGCACTCGGCAATCGTCGTCGATGGTGCGGACCGCGCCGCCAGCCGCGCCATGCTGCACGCCCTTGGTTTCACCAGCAGGGATTTCAAGAAATCCCAGATCGGCATCGCCTCCACCTGGAGCATGGTCACCCCGTGCAACATGCACATCGACCGCCTGGCGCGCGAGGCTGCCGCTGGCGCCGACGCCGCGGGGGGGAAATCCACCATCTTCAACACCATCACCATCTCCGACGGCATCTCCATGGGCACCGAGGGCATGAAATACTCCCTCGTCTCGCGCGAGGTCATCGCCGATTCCATCGAGACTGTCATGGGCTGCCAGGGCTACGATGGACTTGTCGCAATCGGCGGTTGCGACAAAAACATGCCCGGCTGCCTCATGGCCATCGCGCGGCTCAACCGGCCCTCCGTTTTCGTCTATGGCGGCACCATCCTCCCTGGCTGCATCACCGGTCAGATGGTCGCCCAGCGGCTCGGGAAAAATATCGTGAAGCCGGGCGATGAATCGAAAAAGAAACTCGATATCGTCTCCGTGTTCGAGGCCGTGGGCGCCCACGCCAACGGCGTCATCAATGATCGCCAGCTCTCCGAGATCGAGGCTTGCGCCATCCCCGGCGAAGGCTCCTGCGGCGGCATGTACACCGCCAATACCATGGCCTCCGCCATCGAGGCGCTCGGCATGAGCCTACCCAATTCCTCCGCGCAGGACGCCATCTCCCCGGCCAAGGCCGACGATTGCCGCCGCGCCGGCGCCGCCGTGCTCCATCTCGTCAAGAAGGGCATTCGCCCGCTCGATATCATGACGAAAGAGGCATTCGAGAACGCCATCACCGTCGTCATCGCCCTGGGCGGCTCGACCAACGCCGTGCTCCATCTCATCGCCATGGCTCACTCCGCGGGGGTCAAGCTTGGCATCGACGATTTCGGCCGCATCGGCAAGCGCGTCCCCGTGCTGGCGGATCTCAAGCCCAGCGGGCGCTATCTGATGGCGGAGCTCGTCGCCATCGGCGGCATCATCCCCTTAATGAAGACCCTGCTCGACGCCGGCCTGCTCCATGGCGATTGCCTCACGGTGACCGGCAAGACCCTGGCCGGGAACCTCCGCTCCGTAAAACCGTACCCCAAGGGCCAGCAAATCGTCCATCCGCTCTCCGATCCCATCAAGAAGGAAAGCCACCTCGTCATCCTGCGCGGCAACCTTGCCCCGGAAGGCGCCGTCGCCAAGATATCCGGCAAGGAAGGCACCCGCTTCACCGGCATCGCCCGTGTCTTCGAGAGTGAGGAAACCGCCCTGGTCGCCATCCTGGACGGCGCCATCAAAGCCGGCGATGTCATCGTCATCCGGAGCGAAGGGCCGCGCGGCGGTCCCGGCATGCGCGAGATGCTCTCGCCCACCTCCGCCATCATGGGCAAGGGCCTGGGCAAGGAAGTCGCGCTCATTACCGATGGCCGTTTCTCCGGCGGCAGCCACGGCTTTGTCGTTGGCCACATCACCCCGGAGGCATCCATGGGCGGTCCGCTCGCCATCGTGAAAAACGGCGACCGCATCACCATCGACGCCGGCAGGCGCACCATCGATCTCGAAGCCTCTGCCGCCGAAATCAAGCGCCGCCTCGCAAAGTGGAAACAGCCCAAGCCCCGCTACACCCGCGGCGTCCTGGCCAAATACGCAAAGGTCGTCAGCAGCGCCAGTACCGGCGCCGTTACCGATTGATCACCGCCCGTGGGGAGGGGAGCCTGCCGCATTGGTTTCCCCCTTCCGTTGACAGGCATACGCCTGCCCCTTAGCTTCCATCCTACACGCATACCTCCCAGTGGTTCCCAACGACGATTACGTAACGGAAATTCTGCTCGATACCGGGCTCATTACAAAAGGGCAGCTCGAGCGCGCGCGCGGCGAGGCCACCCCGGAGCGCGGTCTCATCCAGTCCCTCATCGAGCAAGGCTCGGTCAGCGATGAGGATGTCAGCCGCGCCCTGGCCGCCGCCGCCAGCATGGACTTTGTCGATCTCAACCAGATCGTCATCCCGCAGGAGATTATCGACCTCATCCCCGCGGCCACCGCGCGCCGGTACAAAGTCATCCCCGTCAATGTCTCCGAGTCCGGCCTCATGATGGCCACCAGCAATCCGCTGGACTTCGATACCTTTGACGCCGTCGGTCACCTCCTCAAGCGCGATATTGATTTTGTCTGCTCGACCCCCGCGCAGATCAAGACCGCCCTCATCAAATACTACGGCACCGCCGACGAGGCCGTCAGCAGCCTCGAGCATGCCCTCGGGGCCGAGCAAATCCAGTTTGGAGGCGAGGGCTCCCCCACGGCGGAAGGCGGCGCCGAGCAGGCGGATGCCCCCGTCATCAAGATGGTCTCCATGCTGCTGCTCGAGGCGCACAAGATGCGCGCCAGCGATATCCATCTCGAGCCCCTCGAGAAGCGCTTCCGCGTCCGGTTTCGCGTGGACGGCGTGTTGCATGAGATGACCAACCCCCCCAAGAAGCTCCAGAGCGCCATCACCAGCCGCGTGAAGATCATGACCGGCTCCATGAGCATCGCGGAGAAGCGGCTGCCGCAGGATGGGCGCATCCAGGTTAAGATCGGAAAAAAATCCATCGATCTCCGCGTCTCGACCATTCCCACCAACCATGGCGAAAGCATCGTCATGCGTATCCTGGACAAATCCAGCCTCATGCTCGGCCTGCCGGAGCTTGGCTTCCTGAGCGACGATCAGGAAATCTTCGAGCGCCTGCTCGGGCTGCCGGACGGCATCCTGCTCGTCACCGGCCCCACCGGCTCCGGCAAGACCACCACACTTTACGGCTGCCTCAATTACATCAACAAGCCCGACCGCAAGATCATCACCGTGGAGGATCCCGTCGAGTACCAGATGAACGGCATCAACCAGGTGCAGGTCAACGCGGACATCGGCATGACTTTTCCCGCCGCCCTCCGCTCCATGCTGCGCCAGGCGCCGAACATCATCATGATTGGTGAGATTCGCGACGTGGAAACCGCGAACATCGCCATCAACGCCTCGCTCACCGGCCACCTCGTTTTCTCCACGCTCCACACCAACGATGCCCCGGGCGCCGTCGCCCGCCTCGTGGATATCGGCGTCCAGCCCTTCCTCGTCTCCAGCTCCGTGCGCGCCATCATGGCCCAGCGGCTGGTCCGCAAGCTTTGCCCCAAGTGCAGGGAGCCGGGCGAGCTCTCCGAGGCGGAAATGCGCGCCTTGCGCGTCGATGCTCACCAGCTCAGCGAGGCCAATATCATGCGCCCCGTAGGCTGCGACAATTGCCGGAACCTCGGCTACCGCGGGCGCATGGGCATCTTCGAAATTTTCGTCGTGGATGATGAGGTGCGTTTCATGATCAATGACCGCGCCTCCACGCTCCAATTGCGCCGCCGCGCCCGCGAGCTTGGCATGCGCACCCTGCGCGAGGATGGCGTCCGCAAGGTCCTTTCCGGCCTCACCACCGCGGAGGAGGTCATCGCCATCACCATGGGCGACGCCGACTGATCTCTTTTTGCAATGGCCACCGTTCCCCTCGAAGATTTGCTCCGCCTCGTCATCGAGGAAGAGGCGTCGGATCTCCACCTCAGCGTCGGCGTCCCGCCCACCCTCCGGCTCAAGGGCACGCTGACGCCCCTCAATACCGCGCCGCTCACCGCCGCGGATATGGAGACGCTGGCCCGCGGCCTCGCCCGCCCGGACCAGATGGACCGCGTCAACGCCGAGGGCAGCGTCGATTTTGGCCTCTCGTTCCGCGATAACAACCGCTTCCGTTGCAACGTTTACCGGGAGCGCGGCAATCTGGCCGCCGCCGTCCGCATGCTGCCCCGGCGCCTCCTCACGCTCGATGCCATCGGCGTCCCGGACTCCGTGCGCAGCCTCCTGGACCTGCCGCGCGGCCTCGTCCTCGTCACCGGCCCCACCGGCTCGGGCAAGACGACCTCATTGGCCAGCATGCTCACGGTCATCAATGAGACCAGCTCCCGCCACATCCTCACCATCGAGGATCCCATCGAGTATTACCTCGATCACCGGCGCGGAATCGTGAACCAGCGCGAGGTCGGCGTCGATGTGCCCACGTTTGCCGAGGGGCTTCGCCGCGCTCTGCGCCAGGACCCCGATGTCATCCTCGTGGGTGAAATGCGCGATCTGGAAACCATCGAAACGGCGATCACCGCCGCGGAAACCGGCCACCTCGTGTTCTCCACGCTCCACACCACCGGCGCGGCCCGCACCATCGACCGTATCGTGGATGCCTTCGACTCCCAGCGGCAGCAGCAGATTCGCGTGCAGCTTTCCATGAATCTCAAGGCCGTGATCTCCCAGCTCCTCCTGCCGCGCAAGGATGGCACCGGACGCGTCGCCGTCTTCGAGGTCATGATCAACACCTCCTCCATCGGCGCCCTGCTGCGGGATAACAAATCCTACCGCATCCATAATGAAATCCTGACCGGCAGCAAATACGGCATGGTCGCCCTCGAAGCCGCGCTCGTGGACCTCTACCACCGCGGCATCATTGAACGCGAGCTGGTCATGGGCTACGCTCAGGATCCGGAGGTGGCCAGGCAGCTCCTGGGCGAGCGCATCACGCTCTGATCACCATCATTCTCCCATGAACGCAAAATCCGTCATCGATCTCCTCACCGAGCAGGGCGTTATCGACCCCGCCCAGGCCGAGGACGCTCTTCAGGAAACCAATTCCTCCGGCAAGGATGTCCTCCAGACCCTCACGGATTTTGGCCTTGTTACGGAAGAAAACCTTTACCAATACATCGCGCAATCGCTTGGCACCGATGTGGTTGATCTCGCCGGTTTCGAGCCTGACCCGAATGTCCTGAAACTGGTCCAGGCCGGCCTTGCGCGATTGCACGGCGCTCTCCCCATTGGCGCCAGCGGCGATACCATCACCTTTTGCCTCACCGATCCCCTCAACCCGCAGATCGCCGAGGATCTCCGCTTCGCCCTGGGCCGCAATATCCAGGTGGTCGTCGCCCCCGTCCATCAAGTGGAGGAGTTGCTCCAGAAGAGCTACGGCACCGATGAAGCCAGCCTTAATGAAATCCTCGCCGAGCTGAGCGGCGAGACGATGGAATATCACGAGGGCGGCAAGATCGATCTCCAAAACATCGAGGCCGAGGCGAGCGCCACCCCCATCATCCGTTACGTGGACCTGATCCTCTACCAGGCCATTCAGGACCGCGCGAGCGATATCCATTTCGAGCCCTTCGAGCACGAGTTCAAGATCCGCTACCGCGTCGATGGCGCGCTGTATGAGATGGCTCCGCCGCCGCGCCACCTGGCCCTGCCCATCATCTCCCGCGTGAAAGTGCTCGCCAGCCTCAATATCGCCGAGCGCCGCCTCCCGCAGGATGGGCGCATCCAGAAGACGATCGCCGGGCGCCCGGTCGATCTCCGTGTCTCGACTCTGCCCACGCAGTTTGGCGAGAGCGTCGTGCTCCGCGTCCTGGACCGCACCACGGTCAACTTGAACATCGAGGCGCTGGGCATGCCCGAGTACATCTACAATTACATCCTCGCCACCATCGAGAAGCCCAACGGCATCTTCATCGTCACCGGCCCCACCGGCTCCGGCAAGACCACCACCCTTTACGCCTGCCTCAACAAGATCAACACCATCGACTCCAAGCTCCTCACCGCGGAGGACCCGGTCGAGTACGATATCGAAGGCATCATCCAGGTGCCGATCAACGAGAGCATCGGCCTCAATTTCGGACGCGTCCTCCGCGCCTTCCTCCGTCAGGACCCCGACCGCATCATGGTGGGTGAGACACGCGACCTCGAAACCGCGCAAATCTCGATCCAGGCCTCGCTCACCGGCCACCTGGTTTTCTCCACGCTCCACACCAACGACGCCCCCGGCGCCGTCACGCGCCTCATCGATATGGGCGTCGAGCCCTTCATGATTTCCTCATCGCTGGAGGGCGTCCTCGGCCAGCGTCTGATCCGGAAAATCTGCAACAGTTGCCGCACCGCCTATGAGCCCAGCGAGGTGGTCCTCTCGCAGCTCGGCCTCTCCCCTCACGAGATCGGCGACAAGCAATTCTACTACGGGAAAGGCTGCGACGCCTGCAACCACACCGGGTACAAAGGCCGCAAAGGCATCTACGAGCTGCTGGACATCACCGATCCCATCCGCGAGCTGATCAACCAGCGCGCCCCCACGGTCGTCTTGAAACAAAAGGCGATTGAGCTGGGAATGGTCACCCTCCGCGATGACGGCCTCCGCACCATCTACGATGGCGAGACGACCATCGAGGAAGTGCTGAAGTACACGTAATCATTCGCGGCAGCCGGTCGCGGCGCTATCCCTCGCCCGGGGCCAATGCCGGATTTTGAAGTTCTATCCAGGCTTCGCGATCATTCGGCTCTGGATCAATCGCCGGAACGCCCGCGGAGAATGGCCGATGATTTGCTTAAAACGGCGCGAGAAATAATACTCGTCACAAAAGCCCAGCGCATCGGCGATCTCTTTGTCGGTGAGCCGGCGCTCCTGGATCAGTTCGCATGCCCGATCGATCAGCCTGTGCATCCGGTAGCGCGCCGGCGGATGGCCGGCCAGCCGTGTAAATCGCTTGCGGAACGTCTCCGGTGTCATTCCAAGATGACCCGCCGCCGTTTTCCAATCGGACTCCGCGCCGGAAGCGGAGTCCAGCAGCGCGCAGGCTCTGGATACCCATCGCAACTCGTCCTGGTAAACCATGGGGCGGCCGGCGCCGATGACAATCTCCGCCAGCAATGACTGGAGGCGGCACACCTCCGGCAGCGGCGGCGAATAACCCGCCTGGCGAAGCGGACCGAGAATCGAGTCGAACCGGCGAAGCCATGCGTCAACAGGTTCGAGGTGGTAAATTGGCCTGTGGTCATCCAGCAGCCCCTGTTCGCGCCAGAGATCGAATACCGTCCCGCCAAAGCTAAGCCATAGAGTGGTCCAACGGCCCGAGCCAATGTCCCTTCGCGGCCCGTAGGTGTGGGCAAGCTCGGGGAAGACGATAATCACGTCTCCGGGACCCAAATCCTGCCGCATCCCATGGGCATCGCTATAGGCGGCCTCGCCATCCAGCACATAGACAACGGCGTATTGTCCGAAGACGCGCTCAACGCCGGAGCCTTGCGTGGAATGCCGCGAGTATCCCGCCGACGTCACGCTCCCGAGGGGAGACGCCAGCGTGGAATTAAAGCGCCAGCCATTTCGCGTACCTGAAAACGAAGCGATCGGTCGCTTGGGCATTTGCGGAAGAGCTTGGTAGGCCGGATACCAGAAAACACAAGTATTTTTCCGAAAGCTCCATTTAATAATGGTCTTCCATAAGATAATATCCGCAAATGAATACAAGTCACGGCCTGACATCGATGGGTTGTCAGCTCGATTTGAGTCCGGCCTCGTTCGGGGAATTACGGCGGTCGCGCGATGAGCATGGGAAGGAAGCCGCGCTCCGGGAGCGGCTGGAAGCGGACGGTTATCTTTATATCGAGGGCTTTTTCGACCGGTTGGCCGTGATGGAGGTCCGGCGCGAGCTTTGTTCCCAACTCGAACAAGCGGGGCGGCTCGACCCGGATTTTCCGGCTATGGAAGCGGTTCCGCGTTCGGCGGATAAGATCGCACCCGGTGGGCCAAGCTTTCCAACTGATCGCAAACATCCCGCATTAACACGATTTCTTTTCGGCCCGCGCCTCATGAGCTTCTACAGCCGGTTATTCGGCGGTGAAATCCGTCATTACGATCATGTATGGTGCCGCGCCGTAAATCCCGGTTTGGGCACGCCGCCGCACTGCGATTTGGTTTACATGGGCCGCGGCACCCATGAAGTCCGCACGGCATGGATACCTTATGGCGACACGCCGCTGGAGATGGGCGGTCTGATGATGCTCGAAGGCTCGCACAACCAGAGCGGGCGGCTCAGGAACTACCTCGCGCAGGACGTGGATGCTTATTGCGAGAACCGCGCGGGCGGTTACAAACACAAGAGTGGAAAGCTATCGGACAATCCCGCGGCGCTGCGCGAAAAACTTGGCGGACGCTGGCTTACGGCGGAGTTCAAAGCCGGAGACTTGATGACCTTCGGAATGAAAATCGTCCACGCCTCGCTCGATAACCAAAGCAACCGTATCCGGCTTTCCACGGACACACGGTACCAATTGGCAACGGAGGCCGTCGATCCACGTTGGATCGGCCCCGATACGGTCGAATATGCGGAAAAAAATCGCATCGGACGGATTTGCTGATGCGCTGCCGGCTTTGGACCGGCCTTGCATTTGATGGAAAGGAAACCGCGCCGGCTTCCATTGAGTGAAAGCCGAATCAATAAGAGGGGACATCTCCGCGAGCCATCAGGGATCGTTTCCTGTGATTGCTCCTTCCCAGGAGTATCGCTCCCGCCCCCAGCATCCCTCAACCCCCGGCAACCGATCTGCGAAACCTCCGGATTCGCACTCCGGCCCCGGCCTGTCGCAATCCCCCTGCCGCGAATCCCCTGTCGCGAATCCCCTGTCGCGAACCCCCTGCCGCGAACCCCCTGCCG
>DATAXI010000233.1:0-19669 GCA_036266845.1 Chthoniobacteraceae bacterium
GGATTGGTACGAGGACGCGCGGTTCTATTATCCCCGGTTCGGATTCATCTATTCCGCCGCCGCATTGACGCCAAACAGGGACTACCTCGTCACCTACAAGGACAATCTCGCGCAGGTCTGGCGCACCTCTTTCAAGCCCAACCCTCCCGAAGATTAGCCCCCCTTTGAAGAAGCCGTTATGGAGTATTGTGGCCGCGGGCCTCTGGGGGGTGGTGCTGGTGGCGCTGCTGCTGCGCGCCGGGCTGCATCCGGCGCGTCCCACATCGCTGACGACCTACCTGGCCGGCGGCCGGGCGTGGTCCGCATCGCGACCCGTTTACACCAACTGGCGCGGCTTTGTTTATCCGCCGGTGATCGCCTGGTTTTTCAGTCTGCCGGCTCTGCTGCCAATCCGCCTTGCGGCGGTGTTATGGCGAGTGCTGACGGCTTGCGGTTTTCTAGCCGGTCTCGGCGCAGTGCTCCGCAGCGATGTTTTTCATCGCATCCCGGCGCATCGCCGCGGCCTTGTGTTTTTGGGTGTGCTGCCGCTGGCGATTGGCAACCTGGATAATGCGCAGGCCAATCCGCTTATTGCCGGCTTGATGATGCTGGCCGTGGCTGCGATGCAGTGGGAAATGTGGACGCTCTGCGCGGCCGCCGTGGCGCTGGCGACGATGTTCAAAATCTACCCGGTGGCGCTCGCCCTTTTGCTCTGCCTGCTCCGCCCGCGGCAGCTCGCCTGGCGATCCGTGCTGATCCTTGGGGTGCTGGCTTTGCTCCCGTATGCGGCGCAGCAGTCCCATTATGTCTCCGGCGAATATCACGCATGGCTCGCGGGCCGCTTGAATGACGACCGGCTCCATTATCCGATGAAGGACGCGCCGCTGGATATCTGGTTTCTCCTGGTGCGGCTTGGCAGGCTGCCGATCCCGCCCGCCGCGTACATGGCATTGCAGGTGGCCGCCGGCGCGGCCATCGCGGCGATGGTGTGGGTGCGCGCCCGCGCCGGGGCAATGCTGCGGGATAATCTCGCGCTTCTTTTCCTCCTCGGGTCCGCATGGATGCTGCTTCTCGGCCCCGCGACGGAAAATCAAACGTTCGTCGTCCTGGCTCCCGCCGCCACGCTGCTCGCGGTGGAATGCCTCGCGGTGGCGGGAGCCGCGCGCGTTTTGGCGATTGCCGCATACGCGCTGTTGCTGGCCGCCGTAGCCCGAAACAGCCTCATGCCCTCGCTCAAGGGACCGCTCTGGATGGCCATCCAGCCCGTGGGCGCGCTCGTTTATCTCGCCGCTATTCTTTTGCGGCCTCGATGAACAGATTGTCCGCCGCCTTCACGTAGTAATGATCCTTCGGCAGCGCGTCCGCATCATCCGCGGGGCGGTAGATGGCATAGACTCCGCTGTCATCCATCCCTTCGCGCAGCAACCTGGAGTCGCGCATCTTCATTTCCGCGACCATGTCCAGCGCATGTCCCTCGTACTTGATCCCGAGCGGTCCCGAGCCCTTTCCCGGCTCCGCCACAAAGTGCGTGTCGCCCACCGCCGTCGGCGTAATCACCGTGTCCAGCTCCGCGGTGTGCGCGCGATCCCAAGCCGTGAATATCGCGACCAGCGTCACCAGCGCCAGCGTTGAAATCGCAACGCCCGCCGCCCAAGGTTCGATGGTCCGGGCTTCTTTTTCCGCACTCTGCATGGTTTGATTTATAGCGGGTTTCCGTGGTTTCGCACGAAGAGACTCACGCGAATAAAAAGCCGGAAGCGACCCGGCAAGGGAGATCCTTCGCGCCTCCGCGTGAGATCCGTTCAGGCGGGCAATTGGATGGCCGCGATGCGCTCCATGACCCGCTCGCTCAAGTGCTGATATAAATCGCGCCCTTTCCCTTCCAGGTCCTGCTCCGTGAAGGTCATCGGATCGCCGACCACGATCCGGATTTTGCAAAGCCGGAAATGTTTTCCGCCCGCGGGAAACGCATTGTGCGCTCCAAAAATCCGCATCGGGACCACCGGCGCCAGCGTCTTTGCGATCACGAGGCCGAGCCCCGGTTGCACCGGCTGGAGATTGCCGTCCGCCGTCCGCGCGCCTTCCGGGAAGACGATGGTGCACTCGCCGATTCTCACGAGTTTGATGACCGTCTTGAGCGCACTCATGTCCGCGCGCTCCTGGTCCACGGGCACCACATTCACTTTTGGGAAAATCGGACCCAGGAGCGGCCATTCCAGCAGGGTCTTGCGCGCGAGGAAATGGATCGCCCGGCGGCAGCAGATGCCGGCCAGCGGCGGGTCCAGGTAGCTCTCGTGATTCATCGCCAGAATGCACCCGCCGGCGCGGGGAATCTTGTCCCGGCCAATCACCTCGAAGCGAAAGAGCAGCCGCGCCAGCAGCCAGCTCAGCTTGTACCCGAGGCGATACCACCCCCGCATCTCTTCGCCGGCATGCGCCATCTTATTCCGGCGCCTCCAGTCCCTTCAGCTTCAGCCGCCCGATGATCTCCCCCACCACCCCGTCGATTGTCAGGTTGGAGCTGTCGATCACGTGCGCATCCTCCGCAATGGTGAGCGGCGAAGCCTTCCGCGAGGTATCCGCGCGGTCGCGGTCGGTGATCGCATCCCGCTGCCCCTGCAAGGCACGCCGGCGCGCGCGGATGTCCGGCGATGCGTCCACGTAAAATTTGTACGGCGTATCCGGAAAGACCACGGAGCCGATGTCCCGCCCTTCCATCACCAGGTCGCCGCGGGCCTCAAAGGCGCGCTGCTTTTCCACGAGAATCCGGCGCACCTCCGGGATGCGGGCGATCGCGGAGACGTTTTCGTTCACGATATCGTCCGTAAGATGCGGCTCCGGATTTTCTCCGTCGATGCGAATGGTCGATACGCCGGCATCGAGGCCGCATTCCATCCGCATTCGCGGCAAATTGACAATCACCGCGGCGGCATCGTTGGGATCGATTCCCTGCCGCACCATCCACCACGTGACCGCGCGGTACATGGCGCCGGAGTTGACGTAGGCAAGGCCCAGTCTGCGTGCGAGCGTGCGCGCCACGGTGCTTTTGCCGGATGCGGCCGGGCCGTCGATGGCGATGACGATGCCGCGATTATTCATCGCGCGGAGGCACGGGAGTGATCACCGGCGTCTGCGTCTCCCGCGGGGGCTTCATGATGCGATCGAGGGTCTCGTAAAAGTTCGGGTAGGAGGTGGCTACGCAATCGACGTCGTCGATGGTCGTCTCGCCTTCGGCAAAGAGGCCGGCAATCGCGAACGCCATCGCGATGCGGTGATCGCCAAAGCTCTGCAAGCGCGCGCCTCGCAGCGGGGAGCCTCCGATGATTTCCAGGCCGTCCTCCTTCTCGGTCACTTCCACGCCCATCGCTTTCAGGTTGGTCGCAATCGCCGCCAGGCGGTCGGTTTCCTTCACGCGCAATTCCTTCGCGTCGGCAATGATCGTGGTGCCCTGCGCCAGCGCGCCGGCCACGGCCAGGATTGGGATTTCGTCGATCACATTGGGGATTTCGCGCCCCTGGATTGTTGTCCCTCGCAGACGCGCTCCTTTTATTTCCACCGTCCCCTGCGGCTCGCCTTCATCCAGGTCTTTGATGATCTCCTGCACGTGCGCGCCCATTCGCAACAGAACCGCGAGCACGCCGGTGCGCGTCTCGTTGAGTCCCACATCCGTCACCAGCAGGTGCGAGCGCGGCTGCGCCGCCGCCGCCACCAGCCAGAACGCGGCGCTTGAAATATCGCCCGGCACCGTGAAATCCCGCGATTCCGGCGTCTGCTCGCCCACAATGGAAACCGTCAGGTCCTCCCGCTGCGGGCGGACGAGGAAATAACTCAGCATCCGCTCGGTGTGATCGCGGCTCTGGCTGGGCTCGGTAATGCTTGTCTTGCCCTTGGCAAAGAGGCCCGCGAGCAGGATGGCGCTTTTCACCTGCGCGCTCGCCACCGGCATGAAGTATTGGATCGGGTGCGGCTTGCCTCCTTCGATCAGGAGCGGCGGCGTATTCTTCGGCCCCTCCGCGGTGATCTTCGCGCCCATCTCGGCGAGCGGCTCGATGATCCGCTTCATGGGCCGCTTGGAGAGCGAGGGATCGCCGGTAAGCCGGGATTTGAAGGGCTGTGTGGAGAGGATGCCCGCCAGCAGCCGCATCGTGGTGCCTGAGTTGCCGCAGTCAATATCCCCCGCGGGCTCCTTCAATTGCTTGCGGGTGCCGTGGACGATGAGCGTCGTCGGCTCCGGTTGCTCGATGCGCACCCCCAGCGCGCGCACGGCGGCCACGGTGCTCAGGCAATCCTCGCTGGTGAGAAATCCCCGGATCACGCACGGCCCGTTGGCCAATGCGGCAATGAGGACGGCGCGGTGGGAAATGCTTTTGTCTCCCGGCACCCGGATCTCTGCCTGGATCACGGGCGCCCGATGTATTTTCCAATGCGTCATGTCTGTAAATTTTCGATGCTCAGGGGCATTTGCTTTTTAGGCGGTTGCGCGTTTCCCCGGCCCCGGCCAGGTAGTGCTCTATTTGCTCCGCGTCTGCGGCGTCCAGGAGTTTGCTGACCGCGGCGAGATTTTCAATCATTGCGTGAATCGCCTTTTTTACCGGTTCGCGGTTTTGCAGTAAAATCTCAGTCCACATGGGTGCGGGACCCGAGGCAACCCGTGTGGTATCCAGGAATCCGTTGCCGCGCCATTCGAGCGAAGCCGGATTTTCCTGCATGGCCGTCTGCACCAGTACGGCTGCCGCGAGGTGGGGCAGGTGGCTGACAACCGCTACGGCATCGTCGTGCGCGCGGGGGTTGGTAATCGAGACGCGGCATCCCATGGTCTCCCAAAAGCTGGCCATGGCGGAGACGGTTTCCCGGCGGGCTCCCTGCTCCGGAGTGACAAATGCCACCGCGCCTTCAAAGAGGTCCGCGCGGGCCGCATCGATGCCTGTCTGCTCAGAGCCCGCCATGGGGTGGCTCCCGATGAATTGCGCCCGCCCGCGAAATATCGCGCCCAGCTTTTCCACGACCGGCTCTTTCACGCTTCCCACATCGGTGATCAGCGTCTCCGGCCCTACCACGGCGGCAATGCGCTCCGCGACCCCCGGCATTGCGCCAATCGGCATGCAGAAGACGATGAGGTCCGCTCCGCGCGCGATTTCCTCCACGTCCGTGCCGGCGATATCCGCCGCGCCCCGCGCGAGCGCCGTTTGCGCGCCTTTTTCGCTTCGCGCCCAAACGCGAATCCGCACCCCCGGCATCCGCTGCCGCACGGCCAGCGCAAGGGATCCCCCCAGCAAGCCGGGACTCAGGATCGCAATCGAGGAAAATGGCATTGGAAATAATGGGGAATCGGTGCGCGGATTGCGCATCGTTTCACCTTCGGCCAGGGAATGCGGCCCGTGGAGCCGCTTGATTCATCACCCGTGCGCTAGGGCACCAGGAATATCTTCTGCGTGTAGGGGTCCTTGACCTCCGTGCCCGGCGCAAAACCGCGGACATCCACGTACCCGGAGCCGGGGGCGTACGGGCTGACCACAAAACCCGGTTTGCCGGGAACCGGCTGGGCATAGGGATAATCGGCGCTCTGCGGATGGGTCGCGCCGGCGCCGCCGTTATTCGTCTGCCCCGTGGTGGGAGGCGGCGGAGGCGGCTGCGGGGGAGGGGCAATCGGGCCGACATTGTCCGGTGCGGACGCGGGACCGCTGGATGCGGACGGCGCCCCGGTGTCGCCCGTCGGGGCGACTTCGGTGCCGGTATCGCCGGCATAGCCGAAGCGCGGCTTCTTTTGCGGCTTTTCTGCGCGATCCGATTCGCAGGCGGTCAGGCAAACCAGGGTTACGGCGGTAAGAAAAATGAGTGCGGGTCGAATCATAGGTGCCTCTTGTGGCGGCTTTCGGTCTTATCGCATCGGTTGCTTGCTGACAACAGCAATTCGAGCCCGGCGCGTTCCGTGGACGTTGCCCAAGCCCCTTTACCGCACCACCTTCGGCCCCGGATCCAATTCCTCCGCGAGCAGGGCGGCGATTTCCGCGGCGCCTTCCACCGCGCCCAGGAGCGAAAGTGGGGGGCCTGTGACAATGCGGCTGCCCTTTGCCAGCCGTTGAAGCCGGGCGGGCAGCTCGGAGGGCGGCTGCTCCGGCCAGAGGAAAGTGACGGGCTGGGCGAGCGTCGGGAGCCGTTCCTCGAGGCCCACATTCAGCCGGCCGGCGCAGAGGTTGCGCACGGCATGCTCGGCGCCATACTGCTGCGCGCAGGTCGCATACACCTCCACGGTTTCGTCGGTCAGCCGGGCGGGATCGGCAAATCCGTTGGCCGCCAGCCATGCCCGGACCGCGGTCCGGTTGGACTCATAATTACGGTAAAGGAAGCGGTGGACCAGCGGCGTCATGCTGGCCATGCGGCGGGAGAGGGGAATGCGGGCTGCGCCCAGCTCCGTGAGGCCGGTGGGCATCCAGAGGAACAATTGGCGCACCACCTCCGGGTGCTGGCTGGCCAGCAGCACGCTCAGGCCCGCGCCGAGCCCGCTGGCGACGATCGTCACCGGCTCGTCACACGTCCCGCGGATGAATTCCCCCAGCGAGCGCGCGTAATCGGCCGCCGTCAGGCTGGCGTCTGGCCGGGCCGATTCCCCAAAGCCGATGAGGTCCGGCGCAAGCACCCGGTGAGTGGCGGTGAACAGCGGGTAAACCTTTGACCACTCGTAGGAGGAAGCGCCCGCGCAGATCCCGTGGATGAACATGAGCGTGGGGCCGCTGCCGGACTCGTGATAGACAATCTGCCCGAGGCTGGTGTGCAGCGCCTTGGTGCGAAAGATGGCCGGCGAGATGGCGTCCGGGACACGCGCCTTGCTTACCGGACGCACGGCATAACGGAGCGCAAGGACGACGGCGCCAAGCAGTCCGGCGCCCACTCCCGCGCCAAACAGCCTTTTTTTGCCTCGGCTCATCCGGCTACTCCAGGCGGACAACGCCGGAGCCGCTCTCAATGCGGCCGATTTCCCGGGCGCGAATCTTTTTCATAAATGCGGGCGCATCCTTGCTGGAGACGATGACGGCCATTCCTATCCCCATGTTGAATACCTGGAACATTTCGGATCGCGGCACCTTTCCGGCTTTTTCCAGGAGCTGAAACAGGGCCGGTATTTTCCAGGAATCGGTCCGGATGACGGCGTCGCAGTTTTTCGGCAGGATGCGGGGAGGGTTGTCGATAAGGCCGCCGCCGGTGATGTGGGCGAGCCCCTTGATTATGCCTTCCGGCGCTGTTGCCAGCAGCGGCTGGTAATTGCGGTGCACTTTCAGCAGCTCATCGCCAAGTGTCCCTTTGATGCCTTCGACGCGCGATTCCGGCTTCAGCCCGAGCGTCTCGAACAGGATTTTCCGCGCCAGGGAGTAGCCATTGGTGTGCAGCCCGTTGGAATCGAGCCCCAGCACTACGTCGCCGCGGCGGATGCGGCTGCCATCGATCATTTTCCTGCGATCCACGACGCCGACGATTGTCCCCGCCAGATCGTATTCCCCGCGCTGGTACATCCCGGGCATCTGCGCCGTCTCTCCGCCGATGAGCGCGCAGCCCGCCTGCTTGCACGCCCTGGTGAAGCCGCGCAGGATCTGGTCAAAGACGGCCGGCTCCAGCCGCTCCGCGCCAATGTAGTCCAGGAAGAACAGGGGCCGGGCGCCGATGACGGCGATATCGTTGACGCAATGGTTCACCAGGTCCTGGCCCACAGTGTCGTGGCGGCCCGTTGCGAAGGCGATTTTCAGCTTGGTCCCCACGCCATCGACGCTGGAGACGAGCACCGGATCGCGCATCCCGCGAAAATCGGCCCGGAAAAGCCCGCCGAAGCCGCCCACCTTGCCCAGCACCTCCGGCCCATGGGTCCCCTTGACCCGGTTGTGGATGCGGCTCTTTACCGCATTGCCCAGGTCCACATCCACGCCGGCCCGGGCGTATGCCTTCGTGCTTTTCGCCTGCTGTTTCATTTCAAAACGCCAAATAACTGCGGGTGCTCATCCTGCTCGGCAATGAGGCCGGTGCGGTTCTGCCGCCGCTCCATGATGAACTTGTCCAGGTTCGGGTCCACGGGAATCGGGTACTTGCCGTTGAAACAGGCCATGCAGAATTTCGATTCCGGATGCGAAGTGGCGCGCACCATGGACTCCGTGTCCAGGTAGCCGATGGAATCGGCCTCGAGGTATTCGCGGATTTCATCGATGGAGCACTGGTTGGCCAGCAGATTGCGAGGGTCGGGAAAATCGATGCCGTAATGGCAGGCGTGCTTGTGGGGCGGGCAGGAGATGCGCATGTGCACCTCTTTGGCTCCGGCCTCGCGGAGGTTTACCACGCGGGCTTTCGCGGTTGTGCCGCGGACTATGGAGTCATCCACCACCACCACGCGTTTCCCTTCGACCGCTTCCTTGATGAGGTTCAGTTTTACCCGCACATTGAAGTCGCGAATCCATTGCGCCGGCTGGAGGAAGGTGCGCCCGATGTAGTGATTGCGCACGAACGCCTGTTTGTAGGGGATGCCCAGCTCCTCGGAGAAACCGAGCGCCGCATAAGTCCCTGAATCCGGCACCGGAACGACGAGGTCCGCTTCCACCGGGTGCAGGCGCGCCAGCTCCCGGCCCATGGCCGTGCGCACCCGGGCCACGTTGATGTTGCCCAGGATGCTGTCCGGACGGGCAAAATAGACATATTCAAAGATGCAAAACGCCTCTTTCTGCTCCGCAAAGGGAAACTCCGACCGGATGCCGGTTTCATCGATAATGACCACTTCCCCCGGCTCGACCTCGCGGATGAACTCCGCGTGAATGAGGTCAAAAGCGCAGGTTTCGCTGGAAAGGATGTAAGCGCCATCCAGCTTTCCGAGCACCAGGGGGCGGAAGCCGAACGGATCGCGCACGCCAATGATCTGCCGTTCGCTCATAATAACGAGCGTGAAGGCCCCTTCCACCCGCCTCAGCGCGCCGAGTGCGCTGCTGGATTGATTGGGCTGCGCCAGCATGTGGAGGATGATCTCGCTATCCACCGTGGTCTGGAAAATCGAGCCGTTCTGCTCGAGCTCGTCGCGCAGGACGGATGCGTTCGTCAGATTGCCGTTGTGGCCGATGGCTAGCTGGCCGCGCCCAGTCTCCCCGATGAGCGGCTGGGCGTTCTTGATGCTGCTGGAGCCGGTGGTGGAGTAGCGGACATGGCCGATCGCGCGCGTTCCCTTCAGGCCCTCCAGGGCTGTCTCGTTAAAGACCTGGCCCACCAGACCCATCGCGACATGGCGCTGGAAGCCGCTGTTCGGGCCGTCCGAGGTGACAATACCCGCGCTTTCCTGCCCGCGATGCTGGAGCGCGAAGAGCCCGTAATAGGTCAGGTAGGCGGCGTTCGGGTGGCCGAAGACGGCGAAAACGCCGCATTCATGACGAGGTTTATGGGAACTGTTCAAGCTGGTGGCCGGCGGAGGAAAGATTAATCGGCAGTTCCGTGGCTGCTCGCAACTATTTTCCGCACCAACACGGTGCAAAACAGAATATCCGCGGGTTCATCCGCCCTCTGCATCAATGTGTCACGGTGCTGCATGATTCTTGGGTTCTCTGGGCACGGTTCCCGGGAGCCTGTCCACGATGCTGAAAGCGGCCGCCATTGTCAGCATTTTTGTCTGCAATCCTCCGGCTCCGGGGAGCCGATTCCGCCGCATGGCGGGGAGGAGGGGGAAAGCAGGCCTCCGGGGCGCAGCGCTTCGCGGCGCAACCCGGTTTTGCGATGCGAACTTTCGGCGCGGTCCGGACGGGACTATCGGCTTCAAAATTTCGCTGGTGCGGCGGCGATATCCGGTGAATTGATTAGGTCGATGCGTCGTACCCTTTGCCTTCTCCTCTTCCTTTTCACAACCGGCAGCCTCCTGGCACAATCGACGCAACCTGCATCGGGCAAGCGCCCGAACGTCCTCTTCATCCTGTGCGATGACCTGGGCTACGGCGACGTCGGCGTTTTCTTCCAGAACGCGCGCCGGCAGGCAGGCCAGCCCTTCGAGGTGACGCCGCATATCGATGCCATGGCGGTGCAGGGCATCCAGTTGCTGGACCACTACAGCGCGGCGCCTGTCTGCGCGCCCGCGCGTGGATCGCTGATGGCCGGGGTGACTCAGGGGCATGCCGGAGTGCGGAATAACCAGTTTGACAAGGCGCTGGAGAATAATCACACGCTGGCCACGGTGATGAAGCAGGCCGGCTACGCCACGGCGATTATCGGCAAGTGGGGAATGCAGGGCACCAATAAATTCCCGGTTGACGAGAACACCCCCGCGCCCGGCCCGGAGCCCTCCACGCCGGCTGCGTGGCCGGCTTATCCCACCAAGCGCGGATTCGATTATTTCTTCGGCTACGTCCGCCACGCCGACGGACACGAGCATTACCCAAAGGAGGGAATCGACGGCCGCCCCAAGCAGGTATGGGAGAATGACCACGAAGTCTCCGCAGGCCTGGACAAGTGCTACACGACCGATCTGTTTACCGCCCGCGCCAAGCAATGGATCATCGACCAGCACACGGCCCATCCCGCCCAGCCATTCTTCATGTATCTGGCTTATGACACGCCGCACGCCGTCACGGAGCTGCCGACGATGCCTTTCCCGGCCGGCGCCGGGCTGCATGGCGGCATGCAATGGCTCGGCAAGCCGCATGACATGATCAATACCGCCGGAGGCAAGCCCGACGGCTACATGGACCCGCAATTTGCCAACGCCACCTACACGGGGCGAATCTTTGGCAAAGCCGGGCTCAAAGATCCCGACATGGGAACCCATCCCTGGCCGCAGATTTGCAAGCGTTACGCCACAGTGGTGAAACGCATCGACTACAACGTGGGCGACATCCTGCAATTGCTCAAGGACCTCCATATCGACGGCGATACGCTGGTGATCTTTACGTCCGATAACGGCCCGAGCCCGGAATCCTATCTCCCGGAGGAGAATCACCCGAATTTCTTCCACAGCTTCGGTCCGTATGATGGCATCAAGCGCGATTGCTGGGAAGGCGGCGATCACATGGGGGCAATCGCCCGCTGGCCGGGGGTGATTCCCGCCGGGCAGATCAATCACACGCCCTCCCAGTTCCAGGACTGGATGCCGACGCTTGCCGATGTGGCCGGCGTGCCCGCGCCCGCCCGTACGGACGGCGTCTCGCTCATCCCCACCCTCACAGGGCGGGGGAAACAGGCGCCCTCCACCATTTATGTGGAATATTACTTCCAGGGAAGTACGCCCGGCTACCAGGAGTTTCTCCCCGCCCATCGCAACCGGCAGCGCAACCAGATGCAGGTGCTCCGGCTCGGGGATTTTCTCGGCGTCCGTTACAACATCAGGAAGCAATCGGACGATTTCGAAATCTACGATATTCCCAAGGACCCGCAGGAATCGACCAACCTGGCCGCGACCATGCCGGCGCTGGATCAGGAAATGAAGACCGACGTCCTGCAATTGCGCCGTCCGGATGCCTCCGCTCCCCGGCCTTACGATCAGGAACTCGTTCCCGCGGTCCCGGCGGTGAAGACGGTGTCCGGCGTGGATTGGCGGCGTTACGAAGGCAATTTCCCCTGGGTGCCCAAGGCTGACTTCATGACCCCGTCGGAATCCGGCACCGCGTCCGGTCTTGCGGTTCCTGAGAAAGAGGGTGCAATGCTCTTTACCGGTTACATCAACGCCCCGGCGGACGGCGCTTACACCTTTTCATTGCGATCCGATACCGGGGCGCTGCTGCGCATTCACAATGCGACCGTCATCGATGAGGATTTTGGTTACCCCGCCGGCACGGAGCGGGATGGAATGATTCGCCTGTGCGCCGGCCTGCACCCGTTCCGGCTCTATTACCGGCACGCCGGCCCGTCGGCACCCGCGCTGCGGTTCCAATGGAGCGTCAATGGCGCCGCTCCGTCCGATGTGCCGCTTTACAGGACTTTGCCCGGCTTTTCCGTGATCGCGAAGTAGATCACGTAAAGCCAGCCAAAGATGCCGGCAAGGATGGCCCAGAGGATCGACTGGTTGCGATGCCACGAGCAGACCACCGCCAGCACCGTCCCGAGCCCGACGCCCGCGTGGATGGCGCTCGATTCTACGAACATGGCCAAGATGCTCATGCTGAAGCTTCCAGCAGGGTGCGCGCATGCGCAAGGGCCGAATCGGTCTTGCCGCCGAGCATCCGGGCGATCTCCTCGATGCGCGCCTTGCCGTTTACCTCCGTGAGCTGGGAAATCGTGCGGTCGCCGATGTATTGCTTGGCTACCACGTACTGAGCGGCGGCGGCGGCGGCCACCTGCGGCAGGTGGGTGATGCAGAGCACCTGGTGCGCCGCGCCCAGGCTGCGCATTTTCGCTCCCACGGCGTGCGCGATCTCGCCGCCCACGTTGGCATCGATCTCGTCGAAGACCAGCAGCGGAATCCGATCCTGCGCCGCAAGCGCGCTCTTCACGGCCAGCATGACGCGCGAGATTTCGCCGCTGGAGGCGATCAGCTTCAGCGGTTTTGCCGGCTCGCCGGGATTTGGCGCAAAGAGAAACTCCGCCGCCTCCAGTCCGTGGGCCGAGGGTTTCTCGCCGGCGCGGAGCGTCACGGCAAACTCTGATTTCTTGAATCCGAGGCCGCGCAATTGCGCCTGGATATCCGTGGCCAGCTTGGGCGCGGCGGCGGCGCGCTGTTTCGTCAGCTTTGCGCCCAGGGCGGCCAGTTTTTCCCGGGCGGCGGCGATATCCCGGTCCAGCCGCTCCAGCTCCTCGCCGCGCGACTCGATCTTCCGCAGCCGTTGTGCGGCATCGTGGCCAAACGTAATCACCTGCTCGACGGTCGCGCCGTATTTGCGTTTCAGTGTCTCGAAAAGCGATACGCGCTCCTCCAGCGCCGCGAGCTGTGCGGGATCGATCTCCAGCGAGTCCAGGTAATGCTGGGTTGATCGCGCGCATTCCTCGAGCTCGATGACGGCATTGGCATGTGCCTGGGCAAGGGGACCGGCTGCCGGGTCCAGCCGCTCCAGCTCGCGGAATTGCCGCTGCACCTCCCCCAGGCCGGAGAGGAGGGAATCGTCCGCCTCCGAGACGCGCTGGAGAATCGCCGTCGAGATTTCGATCAGCCGCCGGCTGTTCGATGCCACCGCGTAACGGGCAAGCGCGCTCTCTTCCTCGCCGGGCTGGAGCTGCGCGGCCTCGATCTCCGCCACCTGATGCCGCAGCAAATCCACCTCGCGCTCGAGCGAGGCCTCGCTGGCGGAAAGCTCCGCATGCTCCCCCAGCAGCGCGTGGAGCGCGGCATACTGCGTGGCATAATTCGCCCGCGCCGCGCCGGCGGCCGCGTAGGCGTCCAGGAGGTCGAGCTGGCTCTCGTTGGAAAGGAGCGACTGGTGATCATGCGGCCCGTGGAGGTCCACCAGCAGGTCGCCGATGTCCTTGAGCACCGCCAGCGTTGTCGGCGAGCCGTTCGCGAATTGACGGTTGGTCCCCGCCGCCGTGAAAGAGCGCTTGAGGATCAGTTCCCCCTCCTGGCACGGCTCGACGCCGGCCGCCTCCAGCCGCGCGTTCATCGCCGCCGCATCCTCCATGTGAAAGAGCGCCTCCACCGTGCAGGCGTCCGCGCCGGTGCGGATGAGGGTCTTGTCCGCGCGCTCCCCCAGCAGCAGCTTTAATGCGCCGATGATGATCGATTTCCCGGAGCCGGTTTCGCCCGTGACCGCGGTAAAGCCGGGTCCAAGCGCCCACTCCAGGTCTTCCACCAGGGCGAGATTGCGAATGCGAAGGGAGGCGAGCATCAGCGGCGGATTTTTTGAGAGGACTAACAGGATTCACGGAAATTTGAACAGAATCTCGGGAGAATCCAAATTCCATCCTGTTATTCCTGAAAATCCTATGAATCCTGTCTGAAAGCTTGGCTCGATTTTTTCCATATTCCAGAGGCGTCGGCACGGCATGATGACCATTACCTTTCTGGGCACCGGCACGTCGCAGGGGGTGCCGATGATCGGGTGCGACTGCGAGGTCTGCGGCAGCGCGGATCCCCGCGACAAGCGCACCCGCTCCTCCATCCACGTGGCAACGCCGGAATGCGCCTGGGTCATCGATACCGGCCCGGAATTCCGCATCCAATGCCTGCGGGAAAAAATCGACCGTGTCGATGCCGTGGTGTACACGCATTCCCACACGGACCATATGATGGGCTTTGATGATCTCCGGCCCTTCTGCGTCAACGGGCGGGACCTGCCGATCTATGCCTCGGCGGAAACCATGGCTGATCTAATGCGCGCGTTCCATTTCGCGTTTAGAGTGGAGCGGAATATCCCTGGTTATGTCCGTCCGCATCCACACATGATTGCCGGGCCGTTCGAGCTCGGACGCACGCTGCTGACGCCGCTGCCGCTCAAGCATGGCCGCGCCATCGTCAACGGCTACCTTTTTGAGCGCGGCGGGCGCAAGCTGGCGGCGTATCTGAGCGATTGCAAGGAGGCGCCGCCGGCGGTGATCGAGCGAATCGCAGGCGTGGAGCGGCTTATTATCGATGCGCTGCGGTACAAGGAACATCCCACGCACTTCAGCGTGGGCGAGGCGCTGGCCGTTGCCGCGCAGGTGGGCCCGCGCGAGACGTGGTTCACCCATATCTGCCACGATCTGGGCCACGCGAAGACCGAGGCGGAACTCCCGGCCGGCGTCCGAATCGCCTACGACGGGTTGAAACTGGAATTCTCATGAGGCGCGTGCTCTTGCTGCTCATGGTGCTGGCCGCGACTGCGGCGCACGCCCAGGAATCCGCTCCGCCCGCCGCCACGCGGGAGGCCGCCGCGACGCTGGTGGTCTATAGTAACCTGGACCCTGACTCCGCCGCGCTTGCAGCCTATTATGCGAAGCGGCGCGGCATTCCGCTGGATCACATTGTCGGTCTGGATTGTCCGGCCACCGAGGAAATCAGCCGCGCGACTTATGACGAGACGATTGCCGGCCCGCTGCGCAAGATATTCACGGATCGGGGCTGGTGGCATGCGCCGGCGGACCCGAGCCTCGTGGTATCGGATAACCAGATCCGTTTCATCGCGCTGATCCGCGGCATTCCGCTCAAGATCGCGCAGGATGCGAATTACGCCGGCGATAGCTACCACGGGAAGCAGCAGGCGCTGAATACCAACGCCGCCGCCGTCGATTCCGAGTTGGCGACGCTCGGCGTGCGCACGCGGCACATCACGGGGCCGTTGAAGAATCCGTATTACCAGAGTTTCACCCAATTCATGGATGCGCCGCTCGCGCCGCTCATGCTGGTGTGCCGGCTGGATGGGCCGAGCGTGGATACCGTGAAGAGTATGATCGACGGCGCGATCTCCGCGGAGCGCACCGGCCTGGACGGTTTCGCCTATATCGACATGCGCGGCATCACCGCGGGGCCGATGGCGCTGGGGGACCACTGGCTGGCGACCGCCGCGGATGAGCTGCGCCGGCACGGGATGCCGGTCATCTGCGATGACTCGCCCAACCTCATCCCCACCGGTTATCCGATGACCCACGCGGCTGTTTACCTCGGCTGGTACAGCAGCAGCGTGGAAGGGCCGATGGCGCAGCCGGATTTCCGGTTCGTGCCTGGCGCCGTAGCCGTGCATATCCACTCGTTCAGCGCATCCACGCTGCGGGATTTCCATGCCGGCTGGGCCGGGCCGCTGGTGGCCCATGGGGCCGCGGTCACGCTGGGCAATGTTTACGAGCCCTACCTCGCGCTCACACCCAATCTGGATATCTTTGTGGACCGGCTCCGGAACGGCATGACC
Source organism: Chthoniobacteraceae bacterium (assembly GCA_036266845.1). Taxonomy (GTDB): domain Bacteria; phylum Verrucomicrobiota; class Verrucomicrobiia; order Chthoniobacterales; family Chthoniobacteraceae; genus DATAXI01. The sequence continues at coordinate 15,735 of DATAXI010000233.1, forward strand.
TTTGCCGAAAGCGCCTACGCCTCGCAGCCGGTCCTTTCCTGGATGACCACGTTCGTTGGCGATCCGCTTTACCGGCCCTTCCAGAATACGGGCGCCTCCGCGGAGAGCGGCGAGAAGCCGGCAATCGAGTACGCCGCCTATCGCAAAGGGGCGCATGTCTGGTTTGAGAAAGGTCCCGTGCAGGGAGCGGCCGCGCTGACCGCAAGCGCGCGGGAACTGCACAGTGGCATCGTCTGGGAGGGGCTCGGCCTCTTGCAATGGAACAAGCCCGATTACCCCGCGGCGATCGTCTCCTTCCAGGAAGCCGAAAAGTGCTACGGGACCACTGAGGATGGCCTGCGCGTGGTGCTGCACCAGACCGCGGTGTTCGCCGCCGAGGACCGCCATGATCTTGCGCGTGCGCTGGCCGCGCGGGAATTGACGCGGTTTTCGCAATTCCCCGGGAGCGCGTTGTTGCGAGCGGTGATCGGCCTTCCGGCGACGTCGGCCAGCCCGCCATGAAGCTGGCCGGTCATTACGAGGCGATCCGTCCGGCGGGCAGCTCGGTGCGGGACGAATGGTTTCCCGAGCCGCCGGGAGAGATCGAGCTTCAGGCGCGCTGGTTTTCCGGGGAGTTTGGCCGGGAGTTCAAGACCGTCGATGGCCGTGCGGCGCGGATCATTCAGTTTGGGGTTTGGAATCGCGAGGCCGGCCCCGATTTTGCCGAGGCGGCGATTTCCATCGATGGCGGCGAGCCGTTGCGCGGGGCGATCGAGCTGGACCTTGACGCGCGGGATTGGGAACGGCACGGCCATGCGACCAATCCGGCCTATGAGGGGGTGGTGCTGCACGTTTATTTCCAATCCGGCGAAGCGGCGGCGTTCGCGCGCACGGTTTCGAATCGTGGCGTGCCGCAGGTGCGGCTGGACCTGCGGGCAATCGCCGGACCGCCGCCAAACCCCGTGCCCGCGGCCACACCGGGCCGGTGCGTGGCGCCGCTGAGCGGCCTGGACCTGCCCACGGTGCGCGGCGTGCTGGAGGGCGCGGCGCAATATCGCCTCAGGCGCAAGGCCGCCCGCCTGGCGCGGCTGCGTGAGACGCGCGGGGATGACGAGGCGCTGTACCAGGCTCTCGCGGAGACGCTCGGCTACAAATCCAACAAGCTCCCCTTTGCGCTGCTCAGCCAGCGCACCTCGGTGCGAGCTTTGCGCCGCATGGAGCGGATCGATGCGCTGCTGTTCGGCGTCGCCGGGTTTTTGAAACCGGAGGATTTTCCAGGCGCCGCGCCCGTGACCAAGGCCTATCTTAGGGAATTGTGGGAAGGGTGGTGGGCCATGCGTGCGGAGTGGGAGCACCTCACGGTGCCGCCGGAGCTGTGGAAGACCGGGGGCCAGCGTCCGGTCAATCACCCGCAGCGCCGCCTCGCCGCGCTTGCCGCGATGGTGAGGCAATGGCCCAAGGTTCGCGAAGCCGCCGCCGCGTGCGATACGGCAAAGCTCCGCAAATTGCTCACCGCTCTCCATGACGAGTATTGGGAGCATCATTACACCGTGCGCTCGGACGCCGCCGCGCGCCCGATGGCGCTGGTGGGCAAGGATCGCTTTAACGCGATGTTTGCGAATGTTTTTGTGCCCTGGGCGATTCTCGATCACCCGGAGAAATGGGAGGAATACCGCGCGCTCAACGCGGACCTTTCCAACCGCCGTGTGGAGGTTGCCGCAATGCGCCTCTTTGCCGGCGATCCGCGCCAATCCGACCTGCTGAAAAGCGCCGCGATGCAACAGGGCCTCCTGCAAATCTACGAGGATTTTTGCATGCAGGACGAGAGCGATTGCGCGGCCTGCCCATTCCCCCGCCAGCTCGGCCAGTGGAGGACCTGACGTCCCGCGTTCAGCCTTTGGCGAAGGCCGTTGACAAATCCGCGGGCACATATTAACTATCCGGTTAGTTAATGAGTGAGAAAGCCAAAGCGCCCGCCCGCCGGACCCAGCATGTCCGCAGCGAGGAATCCCGGGCTAAAATCCTCGCCGCCGCCGAGCGCGTCTTTGCAAGGGACGGCGTGGACGGCGCGCGCATCGATGAGATTGCGGTGGAAGCCGGGGTCAACAAGGCGCTGCTCTATTATTACTTCAAGAGCAAGGAGCGCCTCTACGAAGCCGTGATCGAGGAGCACCTGGGCGAGTTCAATCGCCATGCTTTCCGCGTGCTTCAGGCCGATGGGCCCGCCGATGCGCTTCTCCTCGAGTATGTCGATCTCCAATTCGATTTCATCAGCCGGCGCCGAATGCACGCGCCGCTTTTCCAGCAATTCATGACCCGCGGCGCAAAACCGCCCACGCGCCTTGTTCGCGATTACATCATTCCCCGGGCCGAAGCGCTGCAAAAACTTCTTGTACGCGGGATGCGGGAGGGCGCGCTGCGAAAGGCGGACCCGTTTCACACGGCCGCTTCCATCGCCGCGCTGGTGGTCTTCTATTTTTCCTCCGCGCCGATCATGAAACTGTTCGGCCGCACCGATCCCTACTCGCCGGCCGGGATCGCGCTTCGAAAGAAAGAAGTGCGCAATTTCATCCGGCACGGCCTCTTTTCCCGCCCGGACGCGTCATGAAAAAGCTACTCTTTATCCTCCTTCTCGCCGCGGCAGCCGCGGGCGGCTGGTATTATTACAACAAGGTCGTGCGTCCGCCGGAGATCGTGCTGACAGGCATGGTCACCACGGACGAGGTGATTGTCAGCTCACAAATCCAGGGCCGGTTGCAGCGGCTCGATGTGAACGAGGGCGACACGGTGAAAGCCGGCGAATTGCTGGCGCACATCGAGCCGGAGCAGTGGCAGGCGGACGTGAGTTATTACAAAAGCTCCGAGGATGTGGCCACAGCGCAACTGGCGCAGGCCAGGGCGGACCAGGAGCAGGCGCAGCTCACCTTCCAGCGCGAGCGCGACCTTTACAACACGAAGGTCGAGTCCGTGCAAAACTACGATCAGGCGCGCACGGGATACGATGCCGCGGTGGCGCATGTCTCTTCGCTGGAAAAGCAGATCGCCGCCAACCAGGCGCAATGGGAGAAGGCGAATGTCGAGCTCGGCTACACCGATATCCGCGCCCCGATCAGCGGGATTGTCGATACGCGCACCGCGCTGCAAGGGGAGGTGGTGAATCCGGGCGAGGCAATCGTGACGCTCGTGGACGCGGACGACCTTTGGGTGCGCGCGGACGTGGAAGAGACGTATATCGACCGTGTCCGCCTGGGGGATCGATTGAAGGTGCGCCTCCCCTCCGGCGTCGAGCGCGAGGGAACGGTCTTTTACCGTGGCGTCGATGCCGATTACGCGACGCAGCGCGACGTGAGCCGCACCAAGCGCGATATCAAGACCTTCGAAATCCGGCTCCGTTGCGACAATCGCGACCGGGCGCTTGCGCTGGGCATGACGGCCTATGTGATCCTGCCGACCGGGAGCCAGGGATGAACGCCGTGGAAGTGGACAAGCTCGGGAAGCGCTTCGGCGATTTCCAGGCCGTGGACAGCCTCAGTTTCGAGGTGCGCAGCGGCGAGGTCTTTGGGCTGCTGGGTCCGAACGGCGCGGGAAAATCGACCCTCATCCGCATGCTGACCACGCTCGTGCCGCCAACCTCCGGACGCGCCAGCGTCGGCGGGCATGATGTGGTGAAAGAAGCGAACGCGGTGCGCCATTGCATCGGCGTCATCCCGCAGGCAATGACCTCCGACCTGGACCTGAGCGCGAACGAGAACATGGGGATCTTCGCGAAGCTCTACGGGATCAACGCGGAGAAGCGCCGGCGCGTCATCAAGGAGCTGCTCGCCGCCGTGGACCTGGAGCAATGGGCCGATAAGCCGGTGAAGATGTTCTCCGGCGGCATGCGCCGCCGGCTGGAGATCGCGCGCGGCCTCGTGCATGAGCCAAAGATTTTCTTCCTGGACGAGCCGACCACCGGC
>DATAXI010000242.1:0-2198 GCA_036266845.1 Chthoniobacteraceae bacterium
AATCCTCATCGCCCGCGATCATTACCGGGAAACGTTTGGCCGCGATCCGGTGGGCATCTGGCTGCCGGAATGCGGATACGTGCCGGGCCTGGACGCGATCCTCTCCGAGGCGAACCTGCGCTGGTTCATCATGGACGCGCACGGGCTCATGTTTGGGAATCCGCGCCCGCGGTACGCCATCTATGCGCCGGTGTTTACGCCCTCGGGCGTTGCCGCCTTCGCGCGCGACCGCGATTCATCGCGCCAGGTCTGGAGCGCGGAGGAGGGCTACCCGGGCGATCCCGCTTATCGCGATTTCTACCGGGACATCGGCATGGAGCTGCCGATGGAGTATATGCGCCCGTACCTGCCGCCGGACGGAACGCGCAAGTTTACGGGCATCAAGTACCACCGCATCACCGGCCGCACGAAGGACAAGGACGTTTACCACCGCGCCTGGGCCGCCGCCGCGGCGGACGCGCATGCCGGCAACTTCATGTGGAACCGGCAGCAGCAGATCCGCCACCTGCGGGAGACTTCCGCGATGGACCCCATCGTCGTAAGCCCGTTCGACGCGGAGCTGTTCGGCCATTGGTGGTTCGAGGGGCCGGAATTCCTGAATCTATTCATCCGCAAATCGGTGTACGACCAGCAAGACTACGAGCTGACGACTCCGGGCCGCTACCTGACCAATCACACCACGCTGCAAATGCTCGCGCCGAGCGCCTCCAGTTGGGGCCATAAGGGCTACTGGGAAGTGTGGCTGGATGAAAGCAACTCCTGGATCTACCCGCATCTTCACGCCGCGGCGCGCCGCATGACGGAACTGGCGCGCCATTACCACGAAACGGCCACCGCTTTCCAGGAGCGCGTGCTGAAGCAACTCGCGCGCGAGCTGCTGCTGGCGCAATCGAGCGACTGGGCCTTCCTCATGAAGACCGGCACGGCCAAACATTACGCCACCAAACGGACGAAGGATCACATCCTGCGATTCACCCGGCTTTACGATCAACTGCGCTGCAATGACGTGGATGAGGAATTTCTCAAAAACTGCGAGTGGCGCGACAATATTTTCCCGAACCTCAATTGGCGCTATTACGCCTGACCGTTTTCTCCACGTGAAACTCCCGGGCTTTCTCCTATTCCCGCTCCTCGCCGCCGCCACTGCCGCGGCCCAGATCGCCAGCCCCGCACCCGCGGCGCCGGGCGCCTCGTCGCCCACCGTCATTCTTTCGCCGGCCCCAGCCGATTCTCCCGCGCCAGCCGATTCGCCGATGCCGGCGGCGGCGTCTTCCACACCCGCCGCCACGCCTCTTGCCCTCGCCTCGCCCACTCCTTCGCTGCTCAAGAAGACCGGCGTAAAGCTCCTGTTTCTCCCACCGCCAATGGAGGGTACGATCTCCCTCGGCGTGTACGATCACACCGGCAAGCTGGTGCGTGTGCTGCACAAGCAGGCCTCCGGGAAGGAATTCGTGGCCGCGCTGGACGGCTACATCACCCACTGGGACGGGCTGGATGACGCCGGACAGCCGCTCCCACCCGGCCATTACAGCGCCGGCGGTTTCATGGTGGGCGCGGTCAATGTAAAACCCGCGCCGCTGACCGCGGGAACCAACGCGGCGGCCTCGCCAACTCCCGCCCCGGACTCACTCGATGCCGCGCTACCCGCGCTCCGGTACCCGAATGGAAAGCCGTTTGCTCCGCAGGGCAAGGTTCACATCGGTCTCGTCGGCAACCCACTTGACCGCGACCGCGCCGGCGAGGCGGACGTATCCGCGGCGTTCGATGCCAATGGAAGCTGGCTGCAATTGGCCGACGGCCTCCCGCTCAAGCAAATCAGCCTGACGCCGAATTTGAAATGGATCGCCGTGGGACGCTCCGCACCCGGAGAGCCGCTGGTTGTCTTTCAAAGCGACGGAATGAAGCTGGAAGAATACCTCATCACGAAGCTCTCAAACATGATGGCGTTCGACTGCGGCGGCTTCGATTTCACCGCTCCCGGCAAGCCGTAGCAGGCTACGGATAGTCCACCAGGTGAGCGATAATGCCCGGCGAGCCGGGAATGGTCACGGTGATGTTATCGCCCTTGTAAGTTGACGGATTGCGAGCCCTGCCTGTGAAAGTGCCTCCATATTGGTTATCGATCATTGAGCAACTACCGGATACCTCGAGTTCTCCGTCGCGTTTCCTGGTACTGATTATTTGCGGTCCAAACCGGA
>DATAXI010000282.1:0-25207 GCA_036266845.1 Chthoniobacteraceae bacterium
GATCTCGCTCTGTTCGACGCGAAAACTGATATCGTGCAGAACCTCGCTCTGCCCGTAACCGGCGTGAAGTGAAGTAGCTTCAAACATAGATGAATAATTAGTGACCCAGATAGACGTCCTGAACTTTGGTATTGGCCTGGATGTCCTCCATGGACCCCTCCGCAAGGACCTTGCCGAGGTGCATCACGGTCACCCGGTGGGCGATCTTCGCCACAAATTCCATATCATGCTCGATAATGAGCAGGGATCGCCCCTTGGCCACTTCCGCAAGCAATTCCGCCGTGCGGTGCCGCTCGCTGGGGCTCATGCCCGCAACGGGCTCATCCAGCATCAGCAACTCGGGATCCTGCATCAGCAGCATGCCGATCTCCAGCCACTGCTTCTGCCCATGGCTCAGGTAGGCGCCGCCCATGTATAGCTCATCCGCAAGATAGACTTCCTCGGCCACTTTCTTGATCCGCTCGACCACATCTTCCGAGCGCTGAAAGGTCAGGCAGCCGAAGACCCCGCGTCCCCGCGGGAAGGAAATCTCCAGATTCTCGAACACCGTCAGGTTCTCATAGATCGACGGCGTCTGGAATTTTCGCCCAATGCCCGCGCGCACGATCTTGTGCTCGGCCTTGCCGAGCATCTCGTGCCCCTTGAAACGGACGCTGCCGCCGGTGGCCCTGGTCTTGCCGCAAATCAAATCCAGCACGGTGGTCTTCCCGGCCCCGTTGGGGCCGATGATCACGCGCAGTTCGTTGCGATCCAGGTTGAGGTTCAGATCGTCAACGGCCTTGAAACCGTCGAACGAGACTGTCAGCTTATCGATGGACAGGATATAGTCGGGTGCCATAAGTTACTACAGTTTCGGTTACTTCTCGACGGGCTCCCCGATCGGGCCGGCAATGGCCGGGCGCGCCGCGGCCATTTTCCCAATCCAGGCCACCAGCCGCTTGCCGTAATTCTGCCAGAGACCGGCAATGCCATCCGGGAAGAGCACCACCACCGCGATGAAGAGCGCTCCCATCGCAAATAGCCAGAGCTGCGGAAATGACTCCGAAAACAGGCTCTTGGCCGTATTCACCAGCAGTGCGCCATAGACCGCGCCGAAGAGCGATTTCTTGCCGCCCACCGCGCAGAAAATGACCATCTCGATGGAGGGCACGATGCCAATCAGCGAAGGTGACATGAATCCCACCTGAAGGACGAAAAACGCGCCGCCGATTCCGCAGATGATCGCCGAGAGCACAAAGATGAATACCTTGAAGCTGGCTACCTCGTAACCGGAAAAACGGACACGCTCCTCCTTGTCGCGCATGGCGAGCAATACTTTGCCGATCTTTGTGGAAAGGACGAAGTTACTGAGCAGGATGCACCCGATCAGAAACAGGCAGGATGCAAAGTAGAGGATATATTGCGCGTGATCGGTCCGGATATCCCAGCCCCACATCGTCCGCAAATCCGTGATGCCATTGCGGCCTCCCGTGTACCCCTGGTTTCCATCGATACCGAGGGAAAAAATCAGGGCGATCGCCTGGGTAATCACCGCAAAGTAAACGCCGCCCACGCGCCGCTTGAACAGGGCGAATCCCCCGATGAGCGCCACGAGCGCCGGCACCGCGATTACCGCAATCACGGTAAATGGCAGGCTTCTGAACGGCACCCAGAAGGCCGGTAGCTTGGTAAGTTGGTTCCAATCCATGAAGTCCGGAATGCCGGGCGTTGACTGGATCTTTGTGGTAATGGGATCCGAGGCCTCAAGCTTCAGGAACATGGCCATGCAATAACCGCCCAGGCCGAAGAATATCCCCTGCCCGAGGCTCAGCACCCCGGTATTGCCCCACAGCAACACCAGGCTTACCGCCGCAAAGGCGTAAGTGACATACTTGCCAACCAGATTGAGCCGAAAGATGCTCATCGTGGTTGGAAAAACAATCATCAGCAGCACCGCCAGGATGATGAAACTGGCTGCGCCCTGCTTGCCGCCAATAACGTTGTTATAGAATTTTTTCATGGGATTGTTTTTTCGATCAGGTTCTTACCTTGCTCGGGAAGAGGCCCTGCGGCCTCAACATCAACACCAATACAATGACCGCCAGCGTCGTAACCTTGCCCATGGTCCCTTCCATGAAGAACTCGAGCACAGACTGCGCTTGCGCGATGGTGAAGGCGGAGGTGACGGTGCCCAACATGCTGCCCGCGCCTCCGAAGACGACCACGAGGAAGGTATCCACGATGTAACGCTGGCCGCTATCCGGCCCCGTGGAACCAATGGTGGTAAAGGCCGCGCCGGCAATGCCTGCGATCCCGCAGCCGAGGGCGAAGACGAATCGGTCCACGGCCTTCGTGTTAATGCCGACCGCCCCGCTCATGATGCGGTTTTGAACCGTCGCCCGCATTCGCAGGCCCATCTTGGAGCGGAAGGTAAACAGCAGGACGCCGAATGCCACCAGAAGACTCAGCCCCATCACGAACAGACCATTGATCGGGATATCGATCGTATCGCTCGGCTTGAGCGACCCCATCAGCCAATCCGGCAGAGTGGGTGTCACTTCGCGCGCGCCAAAGACGGAGCGAAGGGTCTGTTGCATGATCAGGGAGAGTCCCCAGGTGGCAAGCAGCGTATCCAGAGGACGTTTATATAAGTGGCGTATCAATAGCCACTCCACCAGGTAGCCGACTATCCCGGCTACGAAGAACGCCGCAACAATCGCAAGGATGAAGTAGTAAGGTCCGAACTTCGGGAAGAAACTTTGCGTGAGGTTCGAGCACAGATAGACGGTGTACGCCCCCAGCGCCATAAACTCCCCATGCGCCAGATTCACCACCCCCATCTGGCCAAAGATGATGGCCAGGCCAAGCGCCATGAGCAGGAGGACGCTGAACAGGCTCAGCCCCGCGAACCCCTGCATGACGAAGATGGAGAAGTACTCAGAAGTGGTATAGGCAAGTAGTATCATAACCTTAACTCAATTTAGCTTTGCTTATTGATAGCCCTTCGGGAACGGGTTCGGCTTGATGTAGTCCGAGGTATAAAGAACCTTGGCCTGGCCGTCCGCACCCCACTGGCCGATCCGCAGCCGGCTCCAGAGGTGATGGTTGGCGTCCACAACGACCTCACCCTCCGGGGCGTCAAACGCGGTGCCGGCCGAGGCGGCGACAACCTTGTTAACGTCGAAGCTCTGCGCGCGTCCGCACTCCTCTTTCCAGAGCCATGGTCCCTCGTAAGCAGCCTGGGTGACGTCGCCAATGACGGAATTCGGCCCGTACTTGGCCTTGAAGGCGGCGACAAACGCTTTGTTCTCAGGCGTATCGATGCTCTGGAAGTATTTCATGGCCGAGTAGAAGCCGACCAGGTTCTCGCCGCCGATGCCGAGCGCCTCATCCTCCGTCACCGAGATGGTGAGCAGGGTGTGATTGGCGCCGGTAATGCCGGCTGCGTGCAGTTGCTTGTAGAACGCCACATTGCTGCCGCCGACCACGATTGGGTAGATCACGTCGGGGTGCTTCAGCTTGATCTTGTTGATCAAGGAGCCGAACTCCGTGGAACCCAGCGCGTAGTACTCTTCGCCCACCACGGTGCCGTGGAGCACGTTCTCAATGTACTTGCGGGCGATCTTGTTCGACGTGCGCGGCCAGATGTAGTCGGAGCCGATCAGGTAGAAGGTCTTGGCGTGCTTCTCCTTCGCGATCCACGCCAGGCCGGCAAGGATCTGCTGGGTGGCTTCCTGGCCTTCGTAGAAGACGTCGTGGGATTGCTCCAGGCCCTCGTAAAAGGTCGGGTAGTAGAGCAGGCCGTCGTCTTTCTCGAAGATCGGCAGCACGGCCTTGCGCGAGGCTGACGTCCAGCAGCCGAACACGGTGGCCACATGATCATCCTCCAGCAGCTTCTTCGATTTTTCCGCAAAGGTGGGCCAATCGCTCGCCCCATCTTCGTCGATCACTTTTACCTGGCGCCCCAGCACGCCGCCGGCGGCGTTGATCTGGTCAATCGCGAGGTGCTCGGCCTCGATGGAGCCCGTCTCGGAGATGGCCATGGTGCCGGTCGCGGAGTGCAGGTCGCCAACGGTCACGGTATCGTCCGTAACCGCAAGTCCCGTGGAGTCCACTTGCGGAGTCGGCAGACTGGCAAAGCTATAGGTTGATGAGAACAGGGTTGCGCCCATACATACGGAGGCGGCAATAGGGCGGAGTTTCAGTTTTAGTTTCGGTTTCTGCATTGGTTGTTTTTTTGGTTTAGGATTTCGGGACAAATGGGTTGGGCGCGGCGAGTCATGCGCTGAGCACCAGCGGCGGCGAAAGCGGCGGCAGCAGGGCTTCGCGGACGATTTCCCCGGCGGCGGCGGCGCGCGCACGGGGGCTGCCGCCCGGCAGGCCGGCATCGGCGGAGGGAGCGGAACCCCGCATCAGCTTGAGGGCTTCCTCGTAAATATCCTCGCGGAAGACCTTCCTCATCACATCGCGGCGGAAAGCGGTCCGGCCGGCAGTCAGGTCGTTGCGCTCGATCTCGTTATAGACCCACTTGGCCTTGGCCCGGGTCGGCGCGTTGGCTCCGTCTTTGTGATAAGTAATGAAATCCGGCGCCGGTTTGACTCCGCGTCCTGTATTGAAATGGCCGAGCAGTGAGTTTTCCAGCAGGCGCTCGGGCACGTTGAGGTAACGCGGCAGCGCCAGCATGCGGATCAATTCGGGCCGGTTCGCGGGCTCCTCGCAAAAAGCGCATGCCTCCAGCAGGGCCGCCAGCATGGCCAGGTGAAGGTCCGGGTAACGCTTGGCGAATTTTTGCAGCACCAGCAGCACCTTTTCCGGATGGCCCGCATCGATCTCCGCGGAGGTGGCGACACTCCACGCCTTTCCCTCGAGCAGCAGGATGGAATTCCACGGCTCCGCGACGCAGTAGCCATCCAGATAGCCTTCCATCAGGTTCTCATGCACCAGGCGCGAGGGCACCACCACGAGGCGCACATCCCGGTCCGGATCAATCCCGCCGGACCGCAGCCACTTCCGCAGCAGGTAAGTCTGGGAGCTAAGGTCCAGCACGGAGGCAAAGACATAGGTCCGGCGCCCCTTCTCGCGGTCGATCAATTCCTTGAGGCTCGTGGCATCGCGCACTCCTTTATCCCAGAGCTCGTTGGAAAGCGTGATCGCATTGCCGTTCAGGTTCAGCACCAGCCCGGTCAGGCAGGGGCGCGGCACCACGTTGATGCCGCAGGTGATCGTGAAGGCCATGCTGGCCGGCGCGTGCGCCGCATCCAGCTCCGCATGGAGGATCTTCTCCCGCACGGTCGCCCAGCCCGGCTCGCGGATCAGTTCCACGGGCGATCCGTATTTGGTGAACAGGCCCAACTCCACCGCCGCAACCAGCGGCGCGCAATCGATCATGGGAACATATCCCACGCGCAATTTCCCGCGGAGCGAAAGCCGGCTGTCGATGATGCCTGAACGGTGTTGGCGCACGGTGGCGGGCCATTAGCAGTACCCGTGCCAGCGGGCGCTCCGGACCACCGATGAATATTTCTTGAAGCGAGCATGAATCGGATTCACTATCAGAAATCCCCCTTCTCCCAATGTCCGCGAGGCATCCCACGAAACCGCTGGAAAGCAGGCAACTGGTGTTATTCGTCACCCTGGCGCGTTCCCTGAGCATGAGCCATGCGGCGCGCGAATTGAACCTGACCCCCTCCGGCGTCAGCCACGGGCTGAAAGCGCTCGAGGACGAGCTGGGCTGCCGCCTCCTGAACCGCTCCCCGCAAAACATGGAATTGACCCGGGAGGGCCAGCACTTTCTGCCGGAGGCGGAAGCCATCCTCCAGCGCATGGGCGAAGCGCGCGCCAAGATGCAATCAAGCCAGGAGTGGAAAGGCAGCGAGCTGCGCGTGGCCGCCAGCAGCACCGCCTGCCAATACATCCTGCCGCCCGTGCTCCGGGAGTTTCGGGACAGTCTGACCGATTGCACCGTGAAGATTCACGTGGCGGAAACCCAGCGTGCCGCGGACCTGCTTGCGCAGCGTTCCATCGACCTCGCCCTGACCCTTCAGCCCGAACATATCTCCGAGTCGCGTTTCATCCCCCTGGGCGAGGAGCAGCTCAAGATCATCGTTAATCCCCTGCACCCATGGGCGTTGCGCCCCAATTTCCGCCGGGCGGACATCATGGAGCAGAAGCTCATATTCCCGGAGCATACCAGCGAAACCTACCGCGTCATCGAGCGCTATTTTCATTCGGAAAAACTGCGCATCCGCCCCTTCATCGAGATCGAGAATGAGGAGGCGATCAAGCAGTTCGTAAGGCTGGACTTGGGCATCGGCATCCTTCCCTCCTGGATTGCCAGGGACGAAGTCGAGCAGGGCCTGCTCTGCGCACTGCCCATCGGCCGCCGAAAACTCAGCCGCCGCATGGGCATCCTGCGCGGCCACAGCCGGCTCAATTTCGCCGAAAACTTATTCGTCGGCATTTGCCGGAATGTTGTCCGGGATTTGATTTCCGGCCGCTGAAAAATGCCCAAATTCTCCAAATTGACACCAAAAAAGACGCATGATTTTGATGCGTTCAATTCAGGAAATTAACAATTTCCCCGGAAGCCGCCCCGGTGGCGATACCCGCACGTTGTCCGTTTTTTCCCCCCAATTGTCCGTTTTTGATCAGCTCCAAAATACGGCGACCGCGAAATTCCAGCGCGCGCCTTTCGGCCAGTGGCCCCTATATGCCAGCCAGAGCCGGAGCACAGCCTCACCCGGAAATCAGCGCATTCCAGGGAATCGACCGGAGATGGCGGCCGGCGCCCCGTTTCCTTCCACCCGAGAGGGCAAATAGCCCTTCGCCGAAACGCCGCTTTTCCCGAAACCGGGCTCTGCTTCTACTTTTCGATCTCCAGGTAGGTGATCGACTGGTCCTTGCCGCCGGCTATCGTCTCGATCCGCATTTTCTTGAGCATCATGCCGCCCTGCGGATCGTGCTGGAAGGCGAATGCCTTGAAACGCTTCACCAGTTTCCCCTGGTGGTCATAGCCTTCGCCTTGCAGGAAGGATTTCGCTTTTTTGTCAACCCACAGCTCCACGGCGCTGTAGGCGGAGGGTTGGTTGCCGGGCTCAAGGTGCAGCTTCCAGCAATCCTGGAAATCGAGCGAGTCCGAGCCGTCAATCCGCGCCTTGGGCCAATAGAGGAACTTTAGCGAAAGATCCTCGTAGGTAATGTCCGTCCCCTCCACCGGCTTGTCGTAGCGGGCGGGCGTCACCTTGTGCAGGTCACCGTCCTGCGCCTCGAATAATTGCGACCCGGCATCGCCCAGCTTCAGGATCACCGCCCGGTCCTTGAACTGGTACTGGATGGTGTCGCCGCTCAGCACCAGGGTGAAGGGGATAATCCGCCCGGTGGACTCGACACGCAGGTGGCCATTGAGCGTGCGCTGCTGGCTGGCCTGCATCGCCCGGGCATCGCGGAGGATTTGCTGCGCATCAGGCTCCGCGGCATGGAGGGCGGGCAGCACCGCCAGGAGGAGGAAGGCCGCCGCCAGGGTGCGGCGCAAAGGCTTTACATGTATGGTCATCATCTTAGGTTGGGCGTGGTCGCCCCATGGAGGAGCATCTTCTTACCCTGATTAATCGAGATTGGACCAGCCCCGTGTTGGACGGGCTGATGGCCGCAATGTCATCGCTCAACTTTTGGGCCGTGCCAATCCTCGTCACGATGATCGCAGTCGCCTTTTACGGGAAATTTCGCGGCCGGGTGATGCTGGTGGCGCTGGTGTTGACCATTATCGTTTCGGATTCGATTGTCGGCGACAGTTTGAAACATCTCATCAAACGCCCGCGCCCGAATGAGGTTGTGGGCGGTGTCCGCATCGTGGCTCTCAATCTCCATCACCCCATCCGGCGGCTTTCCTCACTCCTTGACGGGCATGTCGGGAAGGAGAAATGGGTCGTCGTCAGGCCCTCGCGCCCCGATCCCGATAATGCCCGCGGCCGCTCCTTCCCCTCCGATCATACGCTCAACAATGTCTGCGCCGCCATGGTGCTGACGTTCTTCTACCGGCGCTTCGGCTGGCTCTTTTTCTTTCCGGCGGCGCTGGTGGGTTATTCGCGCATTTACGTAGGCTCGCATTGGCCCAGCGATGTGCTCATCTCGTTCATCATGGGGATCGGCTTGTCGCTGCTGCTGCTGGCCGGCTATGAGGCGGCGTGGCAAAAAATCGGGCCGCGCTGGATGCCGCGCCTTTACAAGGATCACCCCAGCCTCGCATGAAGCCGCGCCACTGGCTCTTCCTCTTCCTGGCGCTATTGACGGTCGCCCGCTACGTGCTGGCGGCCAGCTACGAGCTTTCGTCGGACGAGGCGTACTACTACCTCTGGTCGCAGCATCCGGCGCTCAGCTATTTCTCGAAAGGGCCGGGCGTAGCGGTGGCCATCCGCATCAGCACGGCGTTGTTCGGCGCCAATGAATTCGGCGTCCGCTTCTTCTCGCCCCTCCTCGGCCTCGGCACCTCGCTCATTGTCTTTTTCATCGCCCGCCGTGTTTACAATGAGCGGGTGGCGATCTGGACGGTGCTGCTGCTCAATGCGATCCCGATTTTCAACGTTGGCTCGATCGTGATGACCATCGACCCGCTCTCGATTTTCTTTTGGGCGGCAGCGGTCTTCACCTTCTGGCTGGCGCTGGAGAAAAGCCCGTCGTTCACCTGGTGGTGGCCCTTTACAGGGCTGCTCATCGGCCTCGGCTTCCTCGCGAAATACACGAACGCGATGGAATTGCTCTCGATCCTGCTGATCCTCGGCACGACAAAGCGCTACCGGCGCGACCTGCTGAGCCCGGGGTTCTGGTCGATGCTCGTCATCGCGCTCCTGAGCACCATCCCCGTCATCCTCTGGAACCAGTCGCACGCGTGGATCACGCTCGTGCATCTCTCGGCGAGGGGCGGCTTGAACACCCGTTTCGCCCTGCATCCGGGGGCGTTCCTGCAATTTCTCGGCGGGCATTGCCTGGTTTACTCGCCGCTCGTCTTCATCGGGCTCATCTGGAGTCTCTGGTGGGCGGCGGAACGGGCGCGCGTGCAGTTCAAGCCCCGTTTCCTCGGCGCATTCGCCCTGCCGCTGCTGGTGATGTACGCCATCCTCGCGCTCAAGAGCCCGGGCGAGCCCAACTGGACCGCGCCGGCCTTCATCACGCTCGGCATCCTTGGCACCGCGCTTTGGCTGGAGCGCATCGAGGAGAGCCCCTGGATGCGCCGCTATGCCGCCACGGCCCTGGTGCTCGCGCTGATGATGACCACGGTCACGCTCAATACGGACATCCTCCGGGCCGTCCACATCCCGCTTTCCTACGAAAACGACCCCAGCAGCCGCCTCCGCGGCTGGAAGACGGCCGCGGAAGCCATCCAGCAGTTCCGGCACGAGTTCGAGCAGCAGACGGGCAAGCCGGTGTTCCTCATCGGTAATAAATACCAGACCTGCGCCAGCCTCGCCTTTTACATGACGGATCATCGCGTCGAAGGCCCGGGCGATCCGCCCGTTTACATCCCGGAGTCCCAGGACATCGAGAACGAGTTCTCCTTCTGGCCGCGGTACGATGAATTCGATACGCCGCCCGCCGGCCAGGTGCGCCAGGATACCTATTACACCGAGGAGCAGGGCGTGAATCTCTTCGAGGGTCGCAATGCCCTTTTCATCACCGACGAGTCCCGCGGCGGCAGCGAGCGCCCCCCCAGCGCCATCGAGCGCGGTTTCCAAACGGTGCGGATGGTGCGCCTCTTCCGCATTGAACGGCGGGGCCAACCCCTGCGAGACTTGCGCGTGTTTGCCTGCTACAACTACCACACGCTCTCCCTTTGACGCGCATGATCTCCGTCGTCATCCCCCTGTTCAACGAAGAGGATAACATCGCCGAACTCCAGGCCGAGCTCGAGGCGGCGCTCGCCGGCATCGACCATGAGATCGTCTTCGTGGACGATGGCTCGGGCGACCGCACCCGCGAGCGCATCCGGCGCCATGCCGGCATCCGCATCCTCGCTTTCGCAAAAAACACCGGCCAGAGCGCCGCGATGTACGAGGGCATCCACGCCGCGCGCGGCGACGTGATCATCCTTCTCGACGGCGATTTGCAAAACGATCCCGGGGACATCCCGCGTCTGCTGGCGGAGATTGCGAACGGCGCCGATCTCGTCTGCGGCTATCGCGCTAAACGGCGGGACAATTTCACAAAAAAAATCTCCTCCCGCATCGCCAATTCCATCCGGAGCCGCTTTACGAAAGATGGCGTGCGCGATACCGGCTGCACGCTCAAGGCGATGCGCCGCGAGTGCCGCGTCGCGCTGGTGCCATTCCGCGGGATGCACCGTTTCATCCCCGCGCTGGTCAAGGGAATGGGATACAAGCTGGTCGAGATTCCCGTCAATCACCGCCCGCGCGTCCACGGCGAGAGCAAATACAAATTCGGCAGCCGCGTCTTGAAAGCCACCGAAGATATGTTTGCCGTCCGCTGGCTCCTCAGCCGCCAGCTCAAGTACGAGGTGAAGGAAGAAACCCCGTAACGAGGCCGGAAAAGGATTCGCAGGCCCGGATTGGCTAAGAGACTAAACTCTGCCTTGCGCGGCGGCGAATTAGCAGGCCATATTTTACCGCATGAACATCCCGCTCACCGCAGAGATCCATCGCGATGGTGAGTGGCTGGTCGCCTTTTGTCCCGAAGTTCCCGAGGCCAACGGGCAGGGACGCACCCAGGAAGAATGCGTTGCCAGCCTCCGGGCGGTTATTTTGCCGCGGCGAGGATCTGGCGCAGCACGTAGGGCAGGATGCCGCCGTGCTTGTAGTAATCGACCTCGATCGAGGTATCGATGCGCAGGCGCAGCGGAACGGTCTCGGTCTTGCCGCCGGCGCGCTTGATGGTCATCTGCACCGTCTTGCCGGGCGTGATTTCATCAATGCCGGAGAAGCTGAAGGTTTCCGAGCCCTCGAGCTCCAGCGTCCGCGCATCGGTGCCTTCGGCAAATTGCAGCGGCAGCACGCCCATGCCCACGAGGTTCGAGCGATGGATGCGCTCGAAGCTGGCGGCCACCACAGCGCGAACGCCCAGCAGGCTGGTGCCCTTGGCCGCCCAATCGCGACTGGAGCCGGTGCCATACTCGAGCCCCGCCAGCACCACCAGCGGCACCCCCTCGGCCTTGTACTTCATCGCCGCGTCAAAAATCGACATCTGCCCGCCATCCGGGTAATGCTTGGTCACGCCACCCTCAACACCGGGAACCATCAGGTTTTTGATTCGCACATTGGCAAAGGTGCCCCGCGTCATCACCTGGTCGTTGCCGCGCCGGCTGCCGTAGGAGTTATAGTCCTCCTGCTGGACGCCGCGGCTGATCAGGTACTTGCCCGCCGGCGAGCTGGCCTTGATGGCGCCCGCCGGAGAAATATGGTCCGTGGTGACGGAATCACCGAAAATGCCCAGCGGCCGCGCGTCGTGGATGGCCTGTACCGGCGCCGGCTCCATCGAGAAATCGGTAAAGAACGGCGGCTCGGCGATGTAATTGCTCTCGGGGTCCCATTCATAGACGTCGCCGGTCTTCGAGGGGATTTCGTTCCACTTGGGGTTCTGGCTGGCAAAATCGCGGTAAAGCCGGCGGAACAGCTCCGGCGAGAGGGCGCTCTTCATCACGGTGCGCACTTCATCCAGGCTCGGCCAGAGATCGCGCAGGTACACATCCGTACCGTTGCCATCCTTGCCGAGCGCCTCCCTGGACATGTCGATATCCACCCGCCCCGCGAGCGCGAAGGCGACCACCAGCGGCGGCGACATCAGGAAGTTCGCCTTGATGTTCTGATGGATGCGCGCTTCAAAGTTGCGGTTGCCGGAGAGCACCGCGGCGGTGATGAGGTCATGCTCGTTGATCGAGTCTTCGATGGTCCGATTGAGCGGGCCGGAATTGCCGATGCACGTGGTGCAGCCGTAGCCGACCACCTGAAAGCCGAGCTTGTCCAGGAATGGCTGGAGGCCGGTCTTGTCCAGATATTCGGAAACGACGCGCGAGCCCGGCCCGAGCGAGGTCTTGACGGCGGGATTGACCTTGAGGCCGCGCTCGACCGCCTTCTTTGCCAGCAGCCCCGCGCCCAGCATGACGCTCGGGTTGCTGGTGTTGGTGCAGCTCGTGATGGCGGCAATGAGCACGGTGCCGTGGGCCAGCTCGATATCCGCCTCGGGGAACGGGTTCGAGGGAAACTCGCTCAAATGGTCCACCGTGGGCCGGTTGGAAATCATCTCCAGCTTGTTCAGCGGCTCGCCCGCGGCGACGGCTTCCTCGATCTCCAGCTCCTCCTGCCTGGTCTTCCCGTTGAGATGCACGGGGAATTTTTCCGCGGTCGTCGCGTCCGGCTTGCCGTAGCCGCCTTCCGGCACCGGCTTGTGCAGCAGGTTGAGGAAAGCTTCCTTGAGCAATGGCAGCTCGATGCGGTCCTGAGGCCGCTTGGGCCCAGAGACGCTCGGATGCACTTCGGCCAGGTCCAGCGAGAGATCGACGCTGTAGTCGATATCCCCGCGGTCCGGCATGCCATAGAGGCCCTGCGCCTTGAAGTAATTCTCGAACGCTGAAACCTGCTCCTCCGTGCGGCCCGTTGCGCGCAGATACCACACGGTCTCGTCGTCGATCGGGAAAAAGCCCATGGTTGCGCCATATTCCGGCGCCATGTTGCCGATGGTGGCGCGATCCGTGACGGCCAGCGAAGCCGCTCCCGGCCCGTAAAATTCCACGAACTTTCCCACCACCTTCTTTGCGCGCAGCATCTGCGTGATGTGCAGCACCAGGTCCGTCGCGGTCACCCCCTCGCGCAATGCGCCGGTGAGATGCACGCCCACCACTTCCGGCGTGAGGAAATAGACCGGCTGCCCGAGCATCCCCGCCTCCGCCTCGATGCCGCCCACGCCCCAGCCGACAACGCCCAGGCCATTGATCATCGTGGTATGGGAGTCGGTGCCCACCAATGTGTCCGGGTAATAAACCTTCTTCCCGCCGATATCCGCGGAGAGCACGCCCTTGGCCAGGTACTCGAGGTTCACCTGGTGGACGATGCCGATGCCCGGCGGCACGACGCCAAAGGTCTTGTACGCCTGCTGGCCCCACTTCAGCAGCTCATAGCGCTCCCGGTTGCGTTTGAACTCCAGGTCCATATTGAGCTGGAGCGCGAACTGGCTGCCGTAAAAATCCACCTGCACGGAGTGATCCACCACCAGGTCCACCGGCACCAGCGGCTCGATCATCTTCGCATCGCGGCCCAGGCGGTCCACGGCGCTGCGCATCGCCGCCAGGTCCACCAGCAGCGGCACGCCGGTAAAGTCCTGCAACACAATGCGCGCGACAACAAAGGGGATTTCCTCGTTGGCCGGGCTCTTGGCCGACCAATTGGCCAGCCTCCGCACATCCTTCTCGGCGACGCGCTTGCCGTCGCAATTGCGCAAGACCGATTCCAGCACGATCCGGATGCTGACCGGCAGCCGCGAGATGGGACCGATGCCCTGTTTCTCAAGTGCCGGCAGCGAGTGGTAATACCCTTGCCGGCCCGCGCCGGCGTCAAAGGTCTGGAGCGTTTGGAATGGATCGTTGGGCATTTTATTGGAGTTCCGCGAGCTTCGCTTTTACAGCATCGAAATTGGGCAGTTCCTTAGGGGTCGGCGTTTGCTCGGAATATTGGATGACACCCTCTTTGTTGATCACAAACGCGGCGCGGGCCGAGGCGGGGCCAAAGCCGCCGAGGTCCGCCAGCAGCGTGCCGTAGGCCGTGGCCACCTTGCCACCCAGATCGCTGGCCAGGGTAATGCCGATCTTCTCCTTGCTGGCCCACGCATCCTGCGCAAACGGGCTGTCCACGCTGATGGCGATAACCTTGGCGTTCAGGCCATCGTAGCTGCCGAGCCCGGCGGTGATATCGCACATCTCCGTGGTGCAAACACCGGTAAAGGCGAGCGGAAAGAAAAAAAGCACGACATTCTGCTTGCCCGCGAAATCCGCCAGGCGGATATCGGAGATCGCATCCCCTTTTTTGGATTTCAGGGAGAAGTCAGGGGCTTTCGAGCCAACAGGGAGTGCCATAAATAAGGAAGTTTTGGACGGGTAAGGGTTTTGATGTTTTGGTGAACGCGAAACGGAGTTTCTACGGCGGCCCCATAGCCGCATCAATTCAAAACTTCCATGCACTTCTTCTGGTGGATCGTCATTATGCTGCTGATGCTCGGCGGCCTGTGCGGGATCGCGTATCCCGTGCTGCCGGATACGCCCCTCATTGTGGCGGCGGCGGTGCTGCATCATTTTGTGATGGCTCCGCACGGGGTGGGATGGACGACGCTGCTGGTATTGACCGGGCTGATGCTGGTGAGCCTGGCGCTGGACCTCGTCAGCGGCTCGATTGGCGCAAAGTATTTTGGCGCCACGCGCTGGGGCGCCATCGGCGGCATGCTCGGCGCCGTGGTGGGGCTGTTTTACGGCCCCATCGGCCTTTTCATAGGGCCGCTGGCCGGCGTGCTGGTGGGGGAGATGCTGGGCGGCCGCGGCATCCTGCCCGCAGGCAAATCCGCCTGGGGCACCTTTCTCGGCACGGTTGCGGGCATGGCCGGCAAGTTTATCGTCGCGCTCGTGATGATCGGCTGGTTTCTCGCGGCGGTTCTTTTGTGAACCGCCCCGTTTCGCCGATCAAGGCGGGCGATGTGAATGCGCCCACGGAAAGCAGCAAGGTCCGGCAGCAGCCAGGGAGTACAAAACAATTCCAGCCTCGTAGCACTCCGGCGCTGTCACCCCGCCATGGTTCTCTTTCGATACATCGGAGTGCGGAAATACCCGAGCCGTCCTTTATTAGTGCTGGGGCGCCGCCCGGGTTGAAGACGGTTGTACGTCAAATTGGAATGAATGAAATCGAACTCATCTTCCCTGAGTCGCGGCAGAGTTTCATTCATGGCGCTTGTTAATTCCTCTGGCACCCTCCGGAACCCGGCGGCCGGAAGCGGTCGCTTTGAAGGAGATTTATAATTGCCACGTTGCGGGTCGATAAATTGGGGGTCGTATTCGTTCGCCGAAGACGGGCCATCAAATCTGTTGTAACAATCGGACAACATTGCAAAGGTCAATTGGGACCAATTAAACGCCATCATATAAGTGGCCGCCAAACTCTCTTGGTCGCGGGTCTTTCATGTAATGGGACGGGTATGCATCGTGGATTTTACTTTCGGGCATCCTCGATGGCTTCAGGGGAGTAGAAGTAAATGGGGCCAAAAAAGCGCCTCGCAACTTATCCGGTTAACCACGGCGTTGGTTTTCGCAAATGGAATGCGGAGATCGCAAGTGGAGGATGAAAAGGTTCTTAACATGCTCCTTTTACGCCACTTGCAAGGCGACGATTTTCGGGGCGCGGCATTAGGACGGAAAATGTCTTGCGGGCCTTGGGGACGGAGAGAAGATTATGACAGGACTCCATGCTGACCATGCGCAGGTGTCGGCGTTGGGATTCTCAACTGATAGTCCCACGAACAGCATGAAATTTCATTCCTATCTCTCTTCAGCACTCCTGTTAGTTTTCCATTGCGCGGTAGCCGGACAAACGGCCTCCACCTCCGATGCCGGAGGCCCCTTGAAAGGCAAGGGCTTACCAAATACGTTCACCCAGAATTTAGTCAATCCGCTGGGTTGGCACAAACAGTTTGCACCTGCGGACGCCACCGCGGAAACAATGACATCCACCATTGGCGGAAAAATTAAAGATGTCGTCAGCCTGCGTTGCTTAACACCATCTCAGCCATTTTATAAGCTCATTTATGGGCAGACCATTGCCGCGAGCGTACCCTCCGGTGACCGGCTGCGCCTGACGTTTCAGGCTCGGTCTGAAACACATAACCCAGTCCGCGTCGTATTGGAGAAGGTCGATGCTCCATATACATCCATCACCGAGGTCAACGCTACGCTGACTCCTGAATGGCAATCCTATAGTAGCGCCGGCACGTCGCTCGGCTTCGGGCCAAACGGAATGGGATTAAGAATTCAGTTTGGGCATAAGAGCGGTACTCTGGAGTTAACGGGGATCAAAGTGGAGGATGTTGGGATGGATCCTGCCATTATCGCGGCAAGGCAGGCTCTCTCACCAGAGAGCATCAACGCGCGGATTGAGAAATACCGCAAGGGCGATCTGGTGATCACGGTAAAGGACGGCTTGGGAAAACCAATCCATGACGCAAAAGTGCATGTGGAGATGAAGCGGCATGCGTTTTTATTCGGTTGCAACATCTTTGGCCTGAACCCCGCGGACAATAGCGCAGCCCAGAGGGCCTACCGGGATCGATTTGCCGCCCTCTTTAATTATGCCACCCTACCTTTCTACTGGGGCTCCTTCGAACCGGAAAAGGGCAAACCGCAATATGACAGGCTCAATGCAATGGCTCTCTGGTGCAATGAACACCAACTTATCACCAAAGGGCATCCGCTGGTCTGGCACGAGGTTTACCCGAACTGGGCGCCCAATGATGCCGAAAGCGCCGTTCCTCTGCTCAAACAACGGGTAACAGATATCATCCGATACTACGCGCAGCCGGGGCATGCTCAGATCCATCTATGGGATGTGGTGAATGAGGCGAACGCGGCAAGATACTATTTCAACGGTGAGGCTGCCTGGATAAAGCGTGATGGCCCGGCTAAAGTTGTCGGCACAGCGCTGCAATGGGCTCGAGACGCGGACAAAGATAAACGCGACACGTTTCTCTACAATGATTTCAACACCGGTGACGATAATCTCGCGCTTCTGACTGCCTTGAAGACCGCGAATGCATTGCCGGACGTTATCGGAATCCAATCCCATATGCATGGTGGCACGTGGCCGCTGGATCATCTCTGGGCGACTGTGGAGGAGTTTTCAAAGTTCGGCCGTCCGATCCATTTTACCGAAACCACCGTCATCAGCGGGGCCAGTCGCGATGTGGACTATAAAAAAACTCTAACGGACTGGAACACGACGCCGGAAGGCGAACAAAAACAGTCCGATTATGTCGGACAGTTCTATACAGTATTATTCAGCCATCCAAATGTGCGCGCGATTACGTGGTGGGACTTCAGCGACTCGGATGCATGGCTGGGGGCGCCATCAGGCTTGCTGCGCAAAGATATGTCGCCAAAACCTGTGTACGATCTGCTCATGAAGAAAATTCATCACGACTGGTGGACAGATGTGAATGGTACGACTGGCATTGACGGACTCTATAGGACACGGGCCTTTTATGGAGACTACCTGATTAGCGCGACAGATGCGCAAGGCCACTCCGGTAATATCACAGCCGCGTTTCCCATGGAGTGTGGCGAGAGAGGCGTGACAATCATCCTGAAATAGCGCGCGTATCGCGCATATCCTCCCTCGCGCCGTAGAAGCTGGCGCCTTGCGGTGCGACGAGACGACGATGGCAGGCGCTACCATGCACGTGTATCTGGATGACCGGAGGCTCACCCGACAGAAGATGGAAGGTTCCCTGCCATGGATGCATATTTGGTGAACCCGACTTACGCTCCTCTCGTGCGGGCGTTCTGATGGAAGCTTGCGAAGTCAGTGCGATTCAATGACTTGAAAATCCAAATCTCGCCGCTGGCGCGATTTCAACGGGTGTGAAAGAATCCAGCCATGCCGACGGACGCCGGGAACGCCAACCGCGGTGAGATGGCAATCCGCCGATATACAGCGGCGGACTGGGAGGATGTCTGCCACATTCACGATGAGTCCCGGGTGCAGGAACTCTTTTCAGGCGGAGTTGATCCGCGCGCCTTCCGGACAATGGCTGAGGTGGCGCAGTCGGATGAGTTTTTTGCCTCGGAGACGCTGCTCGCGTACGCGGGCGAATCGATCGCCGGTTTTATCTCATGGAACGGCGCCTATATAACATGGCTGTATGTCTTGCCCGCCTATCAGCGACGCGGGATCGGCCGTCGACTTCTCGACGAGGCGCTGCGACGGATTGGGCCGCATGCGTGGACGAACATCATCGCTGGGAATGAGCCGGCTCTGGCGGTTTATCGCGCATTCGGAATGGAGCCTGTTTGGACGCGGCCCGCAGACTGCGAGGGCTATGTCTGCAATATGACGAGGTTGGCGCTTCCAGACAGCCCAATGCGCGATCCGTCAATGAGGCGGGAGCCAAGGAGGAAATCATAAACCCATGCCAGTCACGCGCTAAACTCCATATTGGATTTTAGGGACCCGCTGATGATTATAGCCGCGCGCATTAGCCGGGGAAGGTTGCCCGGGCAATGGAGGTTATTTGAGGGCGATTTTTTCCTAATCTGCCCAATTGGAGAATGCTTTCAGCGCTTGCCATCGGTTTCGGAGGGCCATACGTGGCGGGGCTGCTGATATTCATTTTCTCAAAGTTCTCCGATACGTCGTTCACTGACGATCGCCGGAATTCCAGTGCCAATTCGGCGCCAATACAACCGAAATTCTTAGCGCTTATTCGGACGGAAAGAGCGCGGATGGAAAACCCGTCGTCTCGCACGAATCCCCTGGATTCATGCGCGCCCTTCAGCGAGAGCTTTTCGATGGTAGCGCCTACGGGAATTGAACCCGTGTCCCGGCCTTGAGAGGGCCGTGTCCTAACCCCTAGACGAAGGCGCCGTTTTTCCATGCCCCTTTTTACGGAAGGGGATCGAGAAGATAGCCGGACGGCGGCAGAAATCCAGCGGTTTTCTACTCCTGCGGCGCGGAACTGGTGGAACGCTCGCCGGGAGGGGGATTGGGACCGGCGACAACGGGAGGCGGCGCCACGAAGGGATCCTCGGAGTTATTGCTTTCGCCCAGGCGCGTGTATCTCAAGCGGGCGATCAGGGTCTGGCGGCGGAGATTGGCGCGCTCGGCGATGCCTGGGTCCAGCTTTATCATCCTGTCGTAGAGGAGATTGTAATATTTTGCAATGAGGGCGCGGCGCTTGCGCTCAGTGGGCGCCTGGTGGGCGCCCAGCCACAGGGCCTGGACATCGGGCATCGTCTGGGCGCGATTTTCGGCCTCGCGGATGCGAATGCGCATGCGGATATCCTCTTCGGTCTTGAAGGTCGCGGGCTCGCGCGGCGT
The DNA here is from genome assembly GCA_036266845.1 of Chthoniobacteraceae bacterium. Classification (GTDB taxonomy): domain Bacteria; phylum Verrucomicrobiota; class Verrucomicrobiia; order Chthoniobacterales; family Chthoniobacteraceae; genus DATAXI01. The sequence goes on from DATAXI010000282.1 coordinate 19,047, forward strand.
GGCGCCCGGCGCGGCCTGGTGCTGTCCATGGCCTCCCGGGACAGGCTGGGGGATGAGAGGAAGGCTTTTCTCCAGGGTGGGACCCGTGGCGGGCTGGCCGGGCAGGGGGACGCCGGCTGCGGCTGCGCCGGGACGCGGCGCAGGGGAGGGGTTGGGCGCACCGGGGGAATTGGGGCCGCCGGATATATCGGAGCCGGCGGGAGTCGTGACGGCCTGGGTGGGGCTGCCGGGGACCAGCGGGACATTGCCGGCAGGGCCCGCCTGAGCCAGGGCCGCGAGCGGCATGAGGGCGAGTGGCAGTGTGAGGAGGAGAAATCTTTTCATCGGGCTTTGGATGGGCACAACTTACCCACGATACTGAAAGGCACTACTTTGAAAAGCGAGAGCAGATACCCGGCGGATCCCGCCGGCGAAAGGGCGCGGCCCAGGCTGCCCGCGGACCCCTGGGCGGTGGCGCGCCGGCTCGCCCATCTGCCGGGGTTGATCTTTCTGGATAGCGCGCTGCCGCGGCCGGGCGCGATCTCCCGGGTGGCGGCTGCGCCAAAGGAGGTGCTGGAAGGAGAGTCAGAGGCGGATTGGGAAAGGCTGCGGGCCGCGCTAAACCGCCGCACGGGACAGCCCGGGATGGCGGCGGGCTGGGTTGAATATGAAGGGCCGTTCCGGCTTGGCATTTACGAGCGGGTGCTCACTTTCCACCACGATACGCTGCTCTGGCAGGACGAAGGCGGGCTGGCGGAGGAGCTGGCCGGGGAGGCGCCCACCGTGGATGAGCCGATCCGTTTCGAGCCCCACCTCGCGGCGGCGGACTATGAAGCGATGGTGCGCCGGGCTCAGGAGTACATTGCGGCCGGCGATATCTACCAGGTGAACCTGGCTCACCGCTTTGGCGGTTGCTGGAGCGGGCGCGGGGACGCGGCGCTGGCGTTCTACGGGCGGCTGCGGGCACTCTCGCCGGCGCCGTATGCGGCGCTGATCTGCTGGGAGGATCGCATCGTGGCATCGTCGTCGCCGGAGCTCTTCCTGCAAATCCATGGCCGGGAGGTGGTGACACGCCCGATCAAGGGAACACGGGCACGCGGTGGCGATATGGCTGCCGACGCCGCGGCGGCGCGGGAGCTGGCGGAGAGCGCGAAGGAGCGCGCGGAGCTGGTGATGATCACCGATTTGGAACGGAACGACCTGGGGCAGGTGTGCGATTATGGGACTGTGGAAACGCGGGAGCTTTTGAAACTGGAACGGTACGCACAGGTGCACCACCTCGTATCGACGGTCGCGGGACGGCTGCGCACGGGGGTGGATGCCATCGATGTGCTGAGGGCCTGTTTCCCGGGTGGCTCGATCACCGGCGCGCCAAAGAAGCGGGCACGCGAGATCATCGCGGAGCTGGAGCCGGGTTCTCGCGGCATTTACACAGGGGCTATCGGATACCTCGGCTTTGACGGGCGGAGCGCTTTCAACATCGCGATCCGCACCGCGGTGCTGGAGCGGAACGGGCAGGCGCATTTCCATTCCGGGGCCGGGATCGTGGCGGATTCGCATCCGCGCCGGGAGTGGGAGGAGACGCTCTGGAAGGCGGCGGGGCTGCTGCAAGCGGGCAGTGCCTGAAAAGAGCGCCGCGCCCAATCGCTCGTGCGCGGCGATTGCAAAATCCCCGATGTCAGGGTGCCGGAACCAGCCCCATGGTGTATCCTTGCGAAATGCCCCCGGCGCATGCGACATTTGCCATGACTCCCCCCCGTCGCATGAACCTCGCCCGCAGCGCCTTCTCCCTGGTGCAAAAAATCGGGAAAGCCATGATGCTGCCGGTATCCGTTTTGCCGGTCGCGGGCATCCTGCTGGGGGTGGGTAGCGCGAATTTCTCCTGGCTGCCGCCGATTGCCTCACTGACGATGGCGCAGGCGGGCGGGGCGATCTTCCAATTTCTGCCGCTGCTCTTTGCCGTGGCGGTGGCCGTGGGACTCACGGAAAACGACGGTGTCGCGGCGCTCGCTTCCACGGTCGGTTACCTGGTGATGCTGGCGACGATGGGCGTAGCGACGGAGTTCTTTGGCCTGTGGCACGCTTCGGATCCGGGGTTGATCAATCAAATCCGCCAGGCGCTCGACCTGGCGGTGGATCATCCGGGGGCCGGGGGACAATCGCAAGTGGTGTCGATCATGGGCATCGCCTCGCTGGATACGGGCGTCTTCGGCGGCATCCTGATCGGCCTCGTCGCGGGCTGGGTGTTCAATCGTTTCTACCGCGTGGAGCTGCCGGCGTATCTCGGCTTTTTCGCGGGAAAACGTTCGGTGCCGATCATTACGGCGTTCGCGGCCATCGGGCTCGGCATCGTGATGAGCATCGTCTGGCCGCCGGTGGGCCGGCTGATTCAACTTTTCTCGAACTGGGCATCGCACGGGCAGCCGGTGCTCGCCTTCACGCTCTACGGTTTTGTAGAGCGGCTCCTGCTGCCGCTGGGCCTGCATCACATCTGGAACGTGCCCTTCTTCTTTGAGGTGGGGCAATACACGGATCCCGCGACCGGCCACGTGGTGCGCGGCGAGATCAACCGCTACATCGCGGGCGATCCCACGGCGGGCAATCTCGCCGGCGGTTATCTCTTCAAAATGTGGGGCCTGCCCGCCGCCGCGATGGCCATGTGGCGCAGCGCGCGTCCGGAGAATCGCGCGAAGGTCGGCGGCATCATGGTTTCCGCGGCGCTCACGGCATTCCTTACCGGCATTACGGAGCCGGTGGAATTCATGTTCCTCTTCCTTGCGCCCCCGCTTTACCTCATCCACGCCTGCCTGGCGGCCGCGGCTTACGGCACCTGCATCCTGCTCGGCATCAAGCACGGGATGACCTTCTCGCATGGCCTCATCGATTTCATATTGCTCTACCCAAAATCGCACAATGCGCTCTGGCTGCTGGTGCTGGGACCGGTCTGGGCGGTGGTTTATTACGCCGTGTTCCGCTTCGCGATTGTGAAGTTTGACTTGAAAACGCCCGGGCGCGAGACGGAGCCGGCGCCGGCTGCCGCATCCGGCGGTCCTGCGGAGATCGTGCAGGCGCTCGGCGGCGCGGAGAATATTGCGGCGCTCGACGCCTGCATCACGCGGCTGCGCATTAAACTGCGCGACGTCACAAAGGTGGACGCGGCAAGGCTGAAGACGCTGGGCGCCGCCGGCGTGGTGACGGTGGGCGATGGCGTGCAGGTGGTGGTGGGCACGCGCGCGGAGAATTTGAAGACGGACATCGCCGAATATCTGAAAGGCGGCGACAACAAAGCTGCGGCGATCATTTCCGCATTGGGCGGCGCGGAAAACATCGAGCGGCTGGAGCCGTGCGCCGGCACCCGGCTGCGCGCGGTGCTGAAGAATCCCGCGCAATTGGACGAGGAGGCGGTGTGCGCGGCGGGTATCCCGGGGCTCGTGGCGCTGAATGGAAATGTGGTCCATCTCCTGGCGGGGGCGGACGCGGAACGTTACGCGGACCAGATGCGCCTTACCCTGAGCCCCGCCAATGAGTGAGCGCGTCGTGGTGATCGCGCCGTTGACCGGCATCCTGGTGCCGCTCGAGCGCGTTCCCGATCCCGTATTCAGCCAGAAGATGGTGGGCGAGGGCGTCGCCATCGATCCACTCGACAATCTCCTGCGCGCCCCATGCGACGGGACGGTGGCGCAAATCCATCCCTCCGGGCATGCCGTGACGGTCGTCACCGCGCAGGGCATCCAGATCTTGATGCACGTGGGCCTGGATACCGTGGGCCTGCAAGGGCGCGGCTTCACGCCAAAGGTGAAACCGGGCGACCATGTCGCCACGGGAGCGCCTCTTGTGGAGTTCGATATGGATTTTCTCGCGACGCATGCCAGGAGCCTCCTGACGCCCGTGGTGATCGCAAATTCCGACCGCGCGGAAAGTTTTGCGTTCCGCACCGGAAAGGTGGTGGCCGCGAAGGATGCGATTTTCAGTCTGATCCCGAACCTGGAGCGCGAAGCGGCGGGCAGCTCGCGCGACCGCGTGGTATCGCACGCGATTCTTATTCCGAATCCACTGGGATTGCATGCGCGGCCTTCCGCGGCGCTGGCCAATGCGGCAAAGCGTTTCCAGAGCGAAATCCAATTATTGCTGGGCGCGAAACAGGCGAATGCAAAAAGCATCACTTCCATCATGGCGCTGGATGTCACCGGCGGCGCCAAGGTGATGCTGGCCGCGACCGGCCCGGACGCCGGGGAAGCGGTGGCGGTGCTGGCCGGTCTGCTCACGAAAGGCGGTACCGCGCCCGGAGCCGCTCCCATCATCGCGCCGCTTGCACAATCGCCGCCGCCGGAGCCGAATCTGCTTCGCGGCGTAACGGCCTCGCCGGGCATCGGCGCGGGAAATATCTTCCAGGTGCGCCATGGCGAGATCAGCATTCCGGAAACCGCCGCCGATCCCGCGCAGGAGCGGGAGCTGCTGCATGCGGCCATCGAGCGGGCAAAGGGTCAGCTTGTAACGCTGCAAGCAGAGTGCGGCGGCGACCCGGCGCGGGTGGCCATTCTCGCGGCGCATGCGGAGCTTGCACAGGATCCGGCGCTGGTGGAGATGGCGGAAGCGGCAATCGGCAAGGGAAAGAGCGCGGCCTTCGCATGGAAATCGGCATTGGAAAAATCCGCGCGCATTCTTGCGGAAATCCCAAACGCCGTGCTGGCGCAGCGCGCGAACGATCTGCGCGACGCCGGCGGCCGCGTACTGGAATCGCTGACCGGCACGGAACGCCGCAAACGCGAGTACCCAATGCATGCGATCCTCATTGCCGGAGACCTGAGCCCATCGGACACCGCGGCGCTGGATCGCACGCGCATCATGGGTTTCTGCACCACGCGCGGCGGCCCCACCTCGCATGTCGCAATCCTGGCGCGCTCCCTCGGCATCCCGGCGCTGGCCGCGGTGGATCCGCGCGCGCTGGATGTGCCCAACAGCACGCTGGCGATCCTGGATGCAAGCACGGGCGTTCTGCGCCTCAAGGCCTCGCTCGCGGAGGTGAACGAAGTCCTTGAGACAAAGAAAAACATGGAGGCGAAATACCGCAAGGACCTGGACGAGGCGCGTTACCCGGCGATCATGAGCGGCGGCGGCCGCGTGCCGGTGCTCGCGAACCTGGGCGCCGCGGAGGATTCGCCACGCGTGACAGCGGTGGGCGGCGATGGCGTGGGACTGCTGCGGAGCGAGTTCCTCTTCATGGAACGCACTTCGCCGCCGACGGAGGAGGAGCAATGGAATGCCTATCGCGAGATCGCCCAGGCGCTGGGCCGGGAGCGTCCCCTCATTATCCGCACGCTGGATGCGGGTGGCGACAAGCCGCTGCCTTATCTCTCCCTGCCGCCGCAGGAGGTACCGTTCCTGGGCGACCGCGGCATCCGCATCGGTCTGGCCCATCCGCGGATGTTGCGCGCGCAGTTCCGCGCGATTTTGCGCGCGGCGGAGTTTGGGAAAATCCGCGTGATGCTGCCAATGGTCGCGATGCTGGATGAATTGCGCGATGCGAAAGCGATGCTGGCCGATGAAGCCGCGAAGCTGGGACTCGCCCCCACGCCGCTCGGCATCATGGTGGAGGTGCCCGCGGCGGCGCTGATGACGTCGCAATTCGCCGCGGAAGCCGATTTTTTCTCGATCGGGACCAACGATCTCGCGCAATACACGCTGGCGATGGATCGCACGCACGCGAAACTGGCGCCGCAGGTGGATGCGCTGAACCCGGCGGTGCTGCGCCTCGTGGCGATGTGTGTGGAAGGCGCCCACGCGCATGGAAAACCAGTCGGGGTCTGCGGCGGCGCGGCAGCGGATCCCTTCGCGGTACCGATCCTGCTGGGCCTGGGCGTCGATGAATTGAGCGTGAGCCTGCCGGCGATTCCCGGTGTGAAAGCGCGTGTGCGGACATTGGAAATAGCGCAATGCCGCGCCCTGGCCCAACGCGCCCTGGCGTGCGACACCGCGGCAGCAGTCCGCGCCCTCACCCTCTGACCCACCCTGGCATTGACTTACGCATCGACTAACCCCCGCATTGGCTAACCCACGCCGCCTAACTCCACACCACCTGGAGCATCTACTCTTGAATCTGTCGCAAGATATAGAGATAGGGAGAACGGATTAACGCTCCCCCTCCCTCCGAACCGGACTGGCGGATTTCCCGCATCCGGCTC
>DATAXI010000029.1:0-9316 GCA_036266845.1 Chthoniobacteraceae bacterium
AACCTGCACAGCTTTTGTTAAAAACGGGTCAATGTCAGCTAGTACAGGCTGCATTTTTTGAGAATTGTCGCCGCGCCATGAATCTTGTTGTCATCCCAGCTTGGTCATTCATCGCGCACGAGCAATGGGCGCATGCAATGTCTGAGGCGTTTTTTAAAACGATATCGGCCCCTCCGCTGGGGCATGATGCTGTCGAAAAGTTACACGAGGAGGCCGGGGTTATTTTATCAGCAATCGGGCAAGTGTCGGACGAGGTAGAAAAGAGAATGTTCACCTACGCCACCCGGCAATTCATTACCGTCGTTGGAAGTTGGGGCGGCGAGGGAATACATGAGGCGCTGGAAGGATTGCTACAGGGGGTGGTAATTCAAATGTGGACGGCGTTTGAAGTCATGGTTGGGGATTTATTGACTGGCATTGCGACCGGTTTTCCCAGCAAATTCCCGGGGTTGGCTGCACGATCTTTGAATTTTGCTAGCAGGGAGAGTTTCAGGAATGCGTATTTGAGGGCGTTTCCGCCGTCATTAGCCGCCATCCACAACCCCCTAAACGACCTCTCGGTAAATGCGATTTGCCTACTAAGAAATTCGTTTGTTCACAGCGGCGGATTGGTGGACCAGATTTTCAAAGATGGTTGCCAAGAATGCGGCCTTACAAAGTGGGCCGGAATGGCGATTAACACTAAATTCGATTTAGACGGCGAGATAATAGAAACGCACGTCGAGCGACTGATAAGTTCCTCGCTCTCATTACTGTCTTCCGTGGATTCCCAGCTAATTTAACCTTTTTATGTCAGACATACTTCCAATTCTTGAGACACAATGCGCCAGATGCCAAGGAAGGGGTTTTTTCACGGACCGCGAATCGAAGAACCCTTCCGGGCGCGCGGAGTGCCCCTATTGTAGCGGAAGCGGTTTTAATCCGACTTCTGAGGGCAAGTTAATACTGGATCTAATACGACATAATGCGCGACTGAGCGTTAATGCCGAGTTTCGCGTTTCTTCTGAGCGGTAGTCTTTCTCTCCTCTTTCCATGCTCGCTCTCGCCGCTCAATTTCAGTCTTTGGAACGGCGAGAATTTTCTTCATCGCATCTCGGAATTGTTCCGCCGGGGATGGCTCGCTCATGTGGGCATCATGCCATCCAGCGGAAACAGCCACAAGCCATAAAACTTCACCCCTTCTTTCGCTTTCCCCTGCCCTCCCGGAAGGTTGTCCACCCGATCCGCACCCGTCAGATGTCTGAAGGTGAGCCGCTTTCCAAAGATTCCAGCCATGGCCGTGAGGAACCGGCCCTTGTCGCCCTCCTTATCCTTGCGCTCATTGAACCGGAAGGATTGTTCGTCCAGATACCGGAACAAGTGGAAGGGCTCGACCGAAACGTAAGTGCCTTTGATGCACCGTTTCAGCAGGGACCAGAAATTCTCCATGCCGTTAACGTGAACCTGGCCCTTCGCGTAGCATTCCGCGTGGTTGATCACGTTGTGAGTGAATTCATCCTGCAAGCCCTCATAGGCAAGGAGTTCGTCGGTGTTGACGGTAGAACCCTTCAAAACGTATTTGCGGACGTTTCCCTGCAACTCGGGTTTACGGCGTGTCTCAACGTGTTTAAGAATCACCCGGGATTGACGCCTGGCGGTAGTCCGCTCCAAAAGCCCCATGACGGGGGTCATGGATGCGCCTCCGGTCTTGATCCCGCGCCTAGCCTTAACGTCGGCATGCATGTTGCGGGCCTTCCCGCCGATGAAGGTTTCATCGACTTCGACCTGTCCCCCGAATTGATCAAGGGTGCCGTTTTGCATGGCGAGCCGGATGCGGTGAAGCATGAACCACGCGGTTTTCTGAGTCACCCCAAGGGAACGGGCCAGTTCGCACGAGGAAACGCCGTTCTTGGCATTTACGATCACCCAGACGGCGGGGAGCCATCTCTCCAAACCAAGGGGCGAATCCTCGAAAATCGTCCCGACCTTCACGGAAAATTGCTTCGCACAGCCCTTGCACTTCCACAGACGGCGAGTGGACAGAAACGAGACGCGCTCACACTGGCAACGGGGGCAAGTGACTTTCCCATCAGGCCAACGCATGGAAACCATGAAAGCAAGCGAGCGATCCGCGTCCGCAAAGTATTGGATGGCCGAGAGAAGCGTCTCGGGAAAATTAACTTTTTCTGTGCTCATGCGTGAAATCTACCAAAATCACACGGTGAGTCAAGTATATAATCGCCTTAGTTTGAGGCGGTCAAAATCATCCACATGACGCCAAATCGATCGGTGACCATGCCGAAGCAGGGGGAGAAGAAGGTCTTGCCCAGCGGCATCATGACCTCGCCCCCGTCCGCCAGGGCGCCAAAGGCTTTGTTCGCCTCCTCCTGGGTGGTTGCATTGAATGTGAGGGCGAAGCCGTCGAATTTCCGCGTTCCGGTACAGCGACCGTCGGACATCATCACGGTCGTGTTGCCGATGCGGACCTGAGAGTGCATCACCTTGTCCGGCGGGCTGGGCGGGCAATCGCCCTGCGGCGGCTCCGGATTATCCTTGAAGCGCAGCAGCATTATCACTTCCGCGCCGAGCGCGCCCTTGTAAAACTCGAGGGCCTCTTCGGTCCGGCCTTCGAACATGAGGTATGGTTGGATGGTGGGAGTAGTCATAGGTTTTGTCGTTCTATCATAGCTAAGAACGAACGGGCCGGCGGCGCCGGGACAAATTTTTCAAAAAAATTTCCGCGCCCAAAAATCACGGACAGCACGGATGGAGAAAGCCGGGCCACAGGTTCTCATCAACTCCGCGGCTCGCCACCGCACGCAGCGAGGCGTTTTTCCAGGAAAGCGCGTTCGGAGAGGTGTTCGGTCAATTCGAGTGATCTGCGGTAATGGACGGCGGCAGATTGGGAGTTGCCGAGCCGCGACTCGAGCTCGCCCATCACGGCATGAAGCAGATAATAGGCGGCGAGCGGCTCGCGAGCGGGCGCGAGCGCCTCGAGTCCGGCTTGCGGGCCCCGCACCTGGGCTACGGCGACGGCACGGTTGAGTGCAGCCACGGGAGAGGCGTCGAATTCCACCAGCCGATCATACAAAGCGAGAATTTGCGGCCAATCGGTGGAGGGATAATCACGCGCCGTGCAATGGCACGCGGCGATGCCGGCCAGGATATCGTAAATGGTGATCTCCTCCCTTGCGGAGAGGCTGATGTGGTAAAGACCTTGTGCGATCATCGGCTGATCCCACAGGGCGCGATCCTGGTCTTCCAGGCGCAGCAGGTTGCCCTCCGCATCCACCCGGGCGCCAAGGCGCGCCGCATTCAACAGCATCAGCGCGAGCAGCGCATGGGTGCGGGGGAGATCGCCGGCGGGATGCTTCGCGAGCAGCGAGGCGAGCCGGAACGCCTCGGCGCAAATATCCTCGCGAATCAATTTTTCGCCGCGGGACGCTTTGTAACCCTCGTTGAAGAGGAGGTAGAGCGTTTGCAATACGCCATCCAGCCGCCGCGCCAGCTCAGGCCCGGCGGGGATTTCGAACGGGATGCGCGCATCGCGGATGTGCTGCTTCGCGCGCGTGAGGCGCTTGGCGATCGCGGCCTCGGTGGTCAGGAATGCGGCCGCGATTTCGCCGGGACTGAATCCGCACAGCGTTTTCAGCGCGAGCGCCACCTGCGCCTCCTCCGGGATGCGCGGATGGCAGCAGACGAACATCATCCGCAGACGATCATCGGCGATCTCCTGGTCCGCGATGGCCCCGGCGCCGGGCGCATCGCGATCCTCCATGAGGCGGACGACCTCCGGCTCTTTCTCGCGGAAGATTTTTTGCCGCCGGACGACATCCAGCGCCAGGTTGCGCGAGGCGCGCAGGATCCACGCGGACGGATTTTCCGGCACGCCGTAGAAGGGCCATGTTTGCAAGGCGCGGACCAGCGCCTCCTGCACCACGTCCTCGGCAAGCTGCAGATGCTCGATCCCGAAAATGCGTGTCAGCGTGGCGACCATCCTTCCCGCCTCGCGGCGGAAGAGGTGCTCGACGACGTCCGAAACCGACTCTGGGCCAGCCGGCTTCACACGAGGCTACTCCAGCAGCGTCTCCAGCTCCTCCACGCGCTGGGCGAAGAGTTGGAGCGTCTTCTCAATGGGCGCGGGGCTTGCCATATCCACGCCGGCTGCATCGAGCGTCGGCAGCGGAAAACGGGAGCCGCCGGACTTGAGGAAGCCGAGATAGCGATCCACCGCCCCCTGCCCGCCGTGCAGCACGGCCTGGGAAAGGCTGACCGCGGCGGACATGCCGGTGGAATATTTGTAAACGTAGAAAGCGCTGTAAAAATGCGGGATGCGCAGGCACTCGATCTCCAACTCGGAATCGAGGGCGAAATCCGGCCCGAAGTAAGCATCCAGCAGCCCGCGATACACGGAGCGGAAAGCATCCAGCGTCAATGCCTCGCCCGCCTCCTCCATCTCGTGAATGATTTTCTCGAACTCGGCGAACATCGTCTGCCGGTAAACCGTGCCGCGAATGTCATCCACCTGGCGATTGATGAGATAGGCGCGCATCCGGGGGTCGCCGGTTTTCTCCAGCAGGTAATGGGTGAGCAATTCCTCGTTGAACGTCGATGCCACCTCCGCGAGAAAAATCGGGTAATCGTAATTCTGGAATAGCTGGTTGGATTGCGAGAACCAGGAGTGCATCGAGTGGCCGGACTCGTGTGTGAGCGTGTAGATATCCGAAAAGACATCCTCCTTGTAGTTCATCAGCATGAAGGGCGGATTCCCGTAGCTGCTGGAGGAAAATGCGCCGGAGCGCTTGCCTCGATTCTCGTAACGGTCGCACCAGCGGCGGTCCCGGAGTCCATCGGCGAGGACCCTGGTGTACTCCGCGCCAAGCGGGGCGAGCGAGTCGATGACCATATCGACCGCGCCGTTAAAGGGCGTGCGCATGTCGAGATTGGAAACGAGGGGCACGGTGGTGTCGTACAGGTGAATCTCGTCCAGCTTCAACACGCGCCGGCGCAGTTGAAAGTAGCGGAAGAGCGGCGCAAGGTTCGCGCGCACGGTTGCGATCAGGTTGTCATAGACCGCGGGCGGCATATCGTCGCGAAAGAGGGCCGCGGCGCGTGCGGAGGGATAATGCCGCGCCCGCGCATTAAAGACATCCGCGCGCACGGAATGGGCCAGGGACGAGGCCAGCGTGTAGGAATGGTCCTTGAACTCCGCGTAGAACTGGTGAAACGCCGTCTTCCGCACGGAAGGGTCGCGATTGACCATGAAGGAGCTGTACGAGCTTTGCGAAAGGGCGCGCTCGACCCCTTTTTCATCCGCGACGACGCCGAATTTCATATCGACGTTGGTCAATTGCGAGAAGGTCTCGTGATGCCCGTAAATGGCGCTGGCGCCCAGCGCGAGCAGCCGCTCCTCGGCCTCCGAGAGGGTGTGCGGACGCAGCCTGCGGATTTTCCGGAGCGAAATCTGCCATTCCTCCAGAAGCGGGTCGGCCAGAAAGGAATCGAACGTCGTATCATCCAGCGCCTGGATTTCCGGCGACATGAAGGAGGAAATCTCGCCGATTTTCGTAAGCAGATTCTGAAGCTGCCCCTCCCGCTTCAGGTTGACGGCGTTCGAGCTGTCTCCGGACACGAGGAGGGAGGCGTAATGGTAAAGCCGCTCGATGCGAACGCTGACCTCCTTGTCGAACTCGAGGCACGCGTGCAAATCCGCCGCCGATTTCCCGATCCGGCCCTTGAACTCCGCGTACTTGGGAAACTGCTCCTGGAGCCGCGCAAAATCCGCCGCCCAATTCTCCGGAGTCGCATAAAGGATCGTCAAGTCCCAGGTATCCGCCGCCGCAACTTCGGACCGTTCCGGGATCCGCGCCGCCGCCGCAGCCTCATCGTCACGCAGGAAAAAAATGGAGGGCTTCATATCGTCTGTCCATCAAGTCTCCGCGCGCCGGCTCCCAAACGCAAGGCGGATGGCGAGCGATCACTCCACCTCGATCTCGCGCGAGCCCTTGGCGGTGCGGCAGGCCTCCACGTGCTCGCGGATTTTATCGGAAAGGCGCAGGCTGCTGGGGATGTGGTCGATAATGACGCGCGGGGAAGTGAGATCGGAGGTCATCAGCTCGATATTCTCAAGGCCAAAAAGCCGCAGGGCAAAGGGCTGGCAGATGCGCATGTCCTTGACGCGGTAGAGCTCCAGGCAATCGGTGGTGCGGGAAAGGAAGCCGCGGCTGGTGAGGAGGCGCTCGCTGGTCAGCTCAAACTGCTGGCAGCCGACGGCCAGCCAGCGGCAGAGCACGTAAATGACGGGAACGCCCAGAAAGCCAATGCCGGGCGGCCAGAGCCAGATCACGAAGCTGGCAAAGAGAATGCCGAACGCCAGAAGCGCCGCAAAGAAGAACGGCATGATGTTCTTCACCTGCGACGGCGAGCCGGCCCAGATGCGGTCTTCCGGCATGCGGGGTTACTGTGGAGCGGCGGACCCGGTGGTATCCGGCGCGGGGGTTTCTTCCTGGACGGGAGCGGGAGTCATATCGGGGTTCGGTACCTGCGGGCCGGCCAGGGTGACATCGTCAAAAAAGAGGATGCCGTTGACCGCGCCGGTATCGCTGCCGGTTTCCCATCTCCAGGTCATTTGGGCAAAGACGGCGCCGGGCGGGGTTGTGAACCGGAAGCGCCAATAGTTCCATTGTTTCGGCACAAAGAAATCCGGGTGATCCTTGCCCCCCGGCACCGGCATCACGCGGTAGAGCGTTTCGCCCACGGACTCGCTGGCATCGGCGGCAAAGAAATCGATCTGGAGCTTCATGTAAACCGTGCGCCCGAGGGAGGTAATGAGATCGTGCGCATCCGTGCGGCCCCAGATGCCCGCCTCGTAATCCGTGCCGGAGACGACGGGGATGAAATTGGAAGTGAGCGTCACGCCCACGTAGGGCTTCGCCACCTTGTTGAAGCGGATGAAGAAGGATTGCTTGCCCGTATGCGCCACCTCATCGGTGAGGCCGGCGGTGACGCCGCTGTCCTTCCCCGGCGGCAGCTTGATGAAGAGCCATCCCTGCTTTTCGTGATGGACGGTGGGATCCCCCCCCTGCGCCACAGGCGTGCGCCCCTTGACGGCGGGAAACTCGAAGCTCGAGTCACGAAAAACATTGTCATCGGCAAGAGCGGTCATGCCCCAGAGGAGTAGAAAAACGGCGAGGAGAGGCTTCATGAACGGGAAGTTTTAAAAAAAGACGGAAAATTATGAAGGATGAATTATGAAAGCGAGGAGCGGCGATGTAAACGCGGCGTTCGCAACGGCATTTCCGGTTTTCATAATCCCTGATACTTACCTCATCATTCCCTCCGTGCATTCCCTGACTCTTCAACTCCGCCGTAATGAGGACCTCGAATCCTCCCATATCTACGAGGCCGTGGCGGCGCTGGTGGATACCGGCGTGCCGGAGCAGGAGAAGGCGGACTTCCTGCACGCCCTGCGGGCCAAGGGCGAAACGGCGGGGGAAATCGCGGGTTTTGTGGCGGCGCTGCTCGCCCGCTCCGTGGACCCCCGGCTGGACCCGGCCACGCTGCCGGGCCCCATGCTGGACGTGTGCGGCACGGGCGGGGACCGGATGGAGCTTTTCAATGTCTCCACGACGGCGATGTTTCTGCTGGCGGCGGGCGGGGCGGTGATCGTGAAACACGGCAACCGCGGCATCAGCTCGAAATCCGGCGGCGCGGACGTACTCGAGGCGCTGGGGGTAAAGATCGAGATGGCGCCGGACCGGCTCCGGGAGTCCATCGCGGCCACGGGCATCGGGTTCATTTTCGCGCCGGCCTATCATCCTTCCTTCAAGGTCATCGGCCCCGTGCGCAAAACACTGGCTGCGCAGGGGGTGGCGACGATTTTCAACATTCTGGGTCCGCTGCTGAACCCGGCGCGGCCGCCGTACCAACTCGCCGGCATCTTCTCCGAGACGCTGCTGCCAAAGTACGCGGAGGTGCTGCGGCTGCTGGGGCGGGAATGCGCATGGGCCGTACACGGCTCCAGCGGCACGCAAGGCAGTGGCGTGGATGAACTCTCGACGCTGGGCGTGAACCATTATTGCGAGGTGAAGAACGGCGCGATCAGCGCGCACAATCTGGACCCGGAGCCGCTCGGGTTCTCGCGCGCGGAGATCGAGGAATTGCGCGGCGGCGACCGCGAGGAAAACGCGCGAATCCTGACCGGCATCCTGGCCGGCAATATCCACGGGCCGCAGCGGGACGTGGTGCTGCTGAACGCGGCGGCGGGCTTTGTGGTGTGCGGCCTTGCGGAGGATCTTTCGGCGGGCATCGCGCTGGCCCATGAGCAACTGGCCTCCGGCCGTGCGCTGGCCCGGCTGAAAGCGCTTCAGGCCTTCTGCGCGGACGCCGCCTTGGGCAGGTGATCCCGGCAATACTCCTGTCCATCCTGCGAGGAGACGCGGAAATCGAGATCCGGATGGCTGGCCTCCGTGCGGTGGCAGACCACGCACTCATGGAGGGTCGCGGTGACGGGCTCCTTGGATTTCTCAAACTTCCGCCGCCGCTCGGCGACCTCCGCCCGCACCCGGGCGCCCTGCACGATCTCCTTGCCGAAGAAGAGAAAGTAATTCGCCATCGTTGCGAGAAGGGCCAGCCGGTAATCCCAATCCCCGGTCAGGAAGTAGTAGATCGCCGCCACCGCCGCGACCCACGAGATCCACTTCACCTTTGCCGGGATGATGTACATAATGAAGATCACCTCATCCGGGAAAAACCGGGCGAAAGCAAAAAAGAGCGAGGAATTGAGCATGAAGGCCGCCCAGCCGCTCATCGTCACCATGGCCGCGACGGTGACGCCAATCATCCCCACGAGGTAGTAGAGATTGAGCCGGAATGCGCCCAGGGCATGCTCCAGGCCATCGCCAATCCACCAGAGAAAATAGAGGTAAAACGCCGCTCCTAGCCAATCCGGCATCAGGAAACCCATCTGGGGAATAAACATGTAGGTCACCAGCCGCCAGACCTGCCCCTGCAAGACCAATTGGGGCGAGAGATAGAGGACCTCGAACAACCTGGGATGGAGCTTCAGCAGGATAAAGCACAGGCCGTTCAGCCCGGCGATGTATCGCATCAAGTTGGGAATGGCGTGGCGGCCAAACCGGTATTCCATTTTATCGAGCAGGCTCATCTCCGAGCCAGAATTGTCGTGCCGCGCGCAAAATGCAAATACGGAGGCGAATCGCCGGTAGCCGGGCGGACGATTTCCCTTTCGCCCCGCCGGTGGCATTCCCGGCCGGTTTTGCCGCAAATCCGTTTTGCAAATGCGGGAACGGGCCTCTAGCTTTAGCACCCGTGACCG
>DATAXI010000038.1:0-34657 GCA_036266845.1 Chthoniobacteraceae bacterium
GGAAACACTAGTGGCATCGGAAGAACCTTGTCCACAGCCGACTCGGGTCCGGGCGTTCCCATCGGCCCCGGACAATATGAGAGTTTCACCCTGTATCTTAGTGGCAGCAATTCAACTGACTTTCCCGCCCATACCAACCAATATTGGCGGGTCTACTTGAGTATGGCTGGGCAGAATGCCAACTTTGATATGGCTCCGCAGAACGAATATTTGAGCAGCGGGACTCTGGAAACACTGGATCTCGAAATCCCCGTTGACAATTTCAGCGCCTCCACCAGCAGTAATGACATTACCTCGATAGAATGCGACGATCCCCGCTGCAACTCGTATTGCATGAGCGGAAACATTGGTAACAACGGCGTCGCAACCCCGCCTGGGTTGGATTGGTACATTCACCCCCCTGGAACCAATAATTTCCCTCCCAAGGACGGAGTTGCCACCACGAAAACCAGGTCTACGCCTTACTGTTCAGTCGGGGGTGCGCCTAATTCGCTGGATTTTCCGCCCCAGGATACTGATGTCACTGGCAAGGTAACCGATGCCAGCTTTTACATGCCTCCTCCGGCCGGCACACCCGCCAACGCCAATTCACCCGGCAACCCCTATGGCGCCGTTACGTCCGTGGGCGAACTGGGATACGTCTGTACGGGCATCCAGACCAATTATCTCGCAAGCAACGGTCTCGTGAATCCACCGCCCGTACCTTGGAGATCATTTTCCCTTCAGCCTAATTCGGCGGGGCCAAATGTTGTCCCGGATTGGGCTCTAATGGACCTTTTTACCACGCCGACGCTCATATCCGGCAGCGCGAATATCGTTTACCAGCCCCACACAAGCGACGCCGCCGTGGGCGGCCGCATCAATGTGAACTCGCAAATGACGCCCTTTAGTACCACCCGGTTCCGTCCGCTCGCGGCCCTGTTGCAGGGAGCGGACACTTCCATCAGTGGCACGCTTGCCATCAATCCGCTTACCTCCGGCTCAGCCGCGAGCATTGCCAGCAATATCTATAACAAGACGCTGGCTAAGAAGGGTACGCTTTACAATTATCCGGGCGCCTATATTTCCCAAGGCGAGATATGCGAGATCGCCGGCGTCTCGGACCAGGGCGAACAAAGTGAAGAGTTGGTCCGCCAGATCGCCAGTTTGACCACCGCGCGCACCGGCGTTTTCAGCATCTATGCCGTGGGCCAGGCGCTCAAACAAGCGCCGTCGGGCTTGCTCTCCGTAACCGCGGAGCAGCGCACACAGACCACTGTCGAGCAGATTTCCGTGACGACCGGCTCAATACCCACCGTTGACTTCAGGCCGGTTTATTTCCGCGCTTTGACACCTTGATATTCGGTTTCAAATCGTCCGTTTGATCTTCCATCTTTTCCTTCCAAACCGCATTGCTGGGAACTGAAGGGCCATCCGTCCAGGAGCCTGGAATGAGAATGGAGGGGGCCAGCGGATCGAGACCAAACTGACCTTTTTGCAGGCGGCCGGTCAAGAGGTCGATGGCTTGTGAGCCGATCGCGCTGCGGTGCTGATTGACGCCGGCGATCTCGGGTTGCTGCTCGTTCCAATTGAGAGCGGCGATGGCAGGGCTTCCCTTCCCCCTGAAGTTAAAATGCTCGACCCGTGGAAACATTTCTTCTTCAAAATTAACGAGCACGGCGTCCGGCCGCACGCGCTTCAACCAATCGGCCACTTTCCCGGACTCATATCGCGCGGCGGTAAAGATGAGGGATGCGGGATTCTTGCAGCCGGCGGTTTGAAAGCTAAGAAACGCGGAGCGGACGAGGCGGGATGAGCGCTCGTCCATGGATTTGGAGAGGACGAGGCCGATTTGCTTGTAACCAAGGCGGCGCAGGCGCCGCATGGCGAGCAATGCGCCAAAGTAGTGGTCATGCTGGACGCGCGCGAGGCCGGTATTGGCGAAGGACCGGCCAAGGAGGACGCAGCATAGCTCTCTCCACTTTAACCAGATATGGGGGTGGGTCCGCTCCGCGCTGGGCGGCGCGATCAGCACGCCGCGGATGCCCCGGGACCGGAGGATTCTGGTCAATACGGAACCGTCGAGCGATTCATCCTTGATGCGAAATTGCTCGAGCTTGTAACCGAGGGCTTCCGCGCGTTGCAGGGCGCCGGTGAATTCGTTCTCGAAAAACCTGTTCTCTATCTGGGACCGATGGTGCGTCCAGACGAAGGCGAGATTCTCATGGTAACGCGGAGATTGGGATTTCCGGATATCGCTCATGATCTGGGAGACCCGGATATCGTATTGATACCCAAGCTCCCGCGCGGTCTGGCGAATTTTTGCGCGCAGTTCCTCGCTCACCGAGGTGCCCTCGCGCAGAGCCCGGGACACGGTCATGACCGAGACCCCGTGACGGGTGGCGATTTCGCGAAGGGGAAGCCGCTTCATTCTCTTTTTGATACGATAACAAGGACTTCTCTCTCACTGCAACCGCGATGACGCAGCGGCGGCTAGAGGGAGCCGGGTGTCTGGTCCGGGCCTCCGCTTTTTGTGAAGAAGCGGACGTAACGGAATTGGGCCACCGCGGGTAATTTTTTGCCATCAACGCCCCAGGTCCGTCCCAATTGGCTGGCGATGCAAGTCAGCCATATGCTGCCCATTCCATTTTTGAACTTGGTGGCATCGGTTTGATGGGTCAACTTTCCATCGAAGAAGAACTTTACCGTCTCGGGGGTATATTCGCAGCCCCAGACGTGGAAGGCATCGTGAAGATTCGGCGTATGGACATACTGTCTGCCATACCCTTTGGCATGCTGTTCCCAGGCGATCACGCCGGCGGAGTAGCTTGTCAATCCCACGGAATCCTGCTCGCAGAAATCGATCTCGAGCGTGCTGTTCCCGCCTTTTGTCGCGCCATTGGCAGGTGCAAACCAGAACGAGGTATGCCAGCCGGAACCGGGTGGAACCTTGAAGGAAGCCTCGTAGTAGCCATAGCGAAACGTCCGTTTTGAGATGACGCCGCCGCCGGTATAGGATTTTCCGCGCGATTTTTCTTTTTTGAGCGCGATATTCAGGCAGCCATTGCCCACCGATATATTTTCCGGCAGTTGCGTGCTCCACATCTTACTGTCCGTTCGATAGGCCCACTTACTGGTGTCCAGGGTGTCGCCCTTGAATTCATCGGACCAGCTTAATTGGTAGCCTTGGACTGCGTTGCCATAGGGAACCTGAGCCGACATGTCACCGGAGAGGTCTGAATCCGGGAAGCCCGCGGCGGGCGCGGGGCTCTGGCCGGGAAAGACGGCCTGGGAATAAGCGAGGACCGGGCTGAGGAATAACAGGCTGGCGAGGATACGCGGGGATTTCATAGATTTAAGTAAGACTGACCCTTGGCTGCGAATAGAGTGAAACTTTACTGCTCGTAACATTGGACGCCGAATATCACGGGAGGGAGGTCTCCGTTGGATTCCATCCGCTCGATCACGATGGAATCGGTCACCACGGGGGGGGTGATCCGGATTACGTTGCGCGTTTGATAGTTATCCGCGCGGGAGGCGAGAAGGTTCCCTGATTGATCCCGGATGACATAGCTTCTCAAGCAGGAGGGCATCGCCCGATTTGGGTGACCCCACTGCACCGATTCCATGGCGTGATCGGAATCGGTATCGAAGGTAAGCTCGATGCGGCCAAGCTTTACCGGACTCTCCCAGCGCAATGTGAGGCGCGGCGCGGCATCCTGCGCAGCCGCCACCCATGCGTTTGGCTGCGTGGTCGGCCTATGCAGCGAACTCACCACATTTTCCGGGCCGAATAGCGCCACGAGCGGATCCAGGGTCAGCGCAAGGTTTTCGCCCTCCGGCCGCCTCTGGGGCAACCAGAACTCGAATTGGTCAACGCCGGAATCCTCCGGCGGAGTCTGGACCGCGCTCTTTGCCACCTTGGGGTTCGCTCCATGAGTCAGCGATACCACGCCGGTTACGCGCACGTTGCTCAAGCGAACGCGGACATCCGGACACGGCATGATACAATAGAAAGCGTACTGAGGCCGGTCGATATGGACGTCAAAATCGACGGTTACCGCGCGGCAGGTTCCTGCTTCCACGCGGGCCCGCCTGGTCGCAAGCACGACATCCGGCGTAAAGTTCCCTTCCCGTTCCGATAGCCGAAGTTGAAATTCCAATTCCGCGTCCGTTTCGGCGTCGAAATAGAAGGTCGCCTTGGGCGTCCGGCCTTTGGGCAGCGGTATCAACATGGCTCGCGCGGCGCCGAGTCCGCCAGTGCTTTCGGAAGGTGGCAACGCCGCGAGGGTGAAGGAGCTTGAAGCTTCGATGCGGGCTGCCAGTGCGAGGTCTCTCCCGTCCTCACGGCTCACGTGCGGGATGTATTGGCCGGCGTTCAGCAAGCGGGTTTGCAATTCCTGCATTCGCTTCGGCGCAAGCAAATTTCGGGGCAGCTCCCCGCGCTCCGCGCAGAGGACCGCGGCCATGCCGGCAGCCTGCGCTGTATGCGCACAGGTGGCCATGACGCGGGTGGAACCAAAGGCGACGTGACTGACGCTGATATCGCGCCCTGCGAGCAAAAGATTCCTAACATTGCGGCTGTAAATACAGCGGTAGGGTATCTGATACACTCCGCGGCTGTGCCATTGGGTGCATCCCGGTTTATCGCTGTAAAGCCCGTCTGCCGGATGAAGATCAATGGCCCATCCTCCGAAGGCGACGGCATCCTCATGCCGGCGTTGCTCCACAACGTCCTGCTGGGTCAGGATGTAATCCCCCTCGAATCGCCGGCTCTCCCGCTTCCCGGGAATAGTGCCCACCCACTCCAATGTCAGATTCTCCGCCTCGGGAAAGCGTCCGGAGTTTTTGACATAGTCCCATACTCCGTACACGACCTTCCATAGCTCCCACTTGATCTCCTCCGTCTCATGAACCGTATCATGCCGGCCCCCGTACTCCAGCCACCAGAGCTGGCACCCCTGCCCCATGGCGTCGATATGCCCGAAACGTGGGATGCGGGTAATATCCTTCAAGGCGAAATCTGGCGGAACGAATCGGACAGGTTTGCCCACATCCTTGCTGTAAAAGTAGATGGTGTGGCCGAGTAACTCGGCAGTCTCCTCGGGAGGAGCGAGCTTCTCCCCAAACTCCGCGTTTGACTCCGCCCCCATGCGAAAGACAGCGCCGGCCATGAACCCGACAATTCCATCTCCCGAGGCATCACAAAACAGAGGCGCGCGCACGTCGTACGTCGTGGAATTCTGGCTGCAAAAAGCCCGGACCGCCGCAATCGTATCCGCCTCATCCTTATCGACCTCATAGACCGCCGTGTTCAGCAGCAGGGTAATGTTCGCCTCGGCAGTGACCTTGTCCAATAGCACGGCGTCGAAGAGGTGCGGATTGCCTTCCGGATTGCGAAAGACATTTTCCACCAGGATTTCATCAATGACTCCGCCTTCCCGTGCCCACCGGTTATTATTGCCCATGTGCGAGGTCGCGCCCAGCGCCCAAAGTCTGACCTCGCTCGAAGCATTGCCGCCGAGGACGGGACGATCCTGGATCAAAATCACCTTCAACCCCCCGCGCGCAGCCGTGATCGCGCAGCATACGCCCGCAAGTCCGCCGCCGATGACGGCAAGGTCGGCATCGAAACGGATGTTTCTCAAAGACCGTCGCGCGGTCGCGGATTCAACAATCATGGGAGATGAAACGATGGGAGGCAGCCTCTTCCCGCACGGTTTTTCATTGCCCGTCGGATCATTTATCGAGAGCTATGCATGAGCGTGCGGAGATAATCACCAGGCACCTGGACGATAAGCGGCGATTGGCGACCACGGCAACCGGGAGGTGTGGATTATTCGCGTTACGATAACATGGCCATTGCTCGACCCGCGCGAGGACCGGCGGCGCCGTCGCGTAACGCGAGAATGGCGCGCGCCGTCATAGCTGAGCTGGGAAACCCGGGCAGGAGAGCGTGAAACGGGCGCATTGCAGCCCGCGGAGAGCGATGGAAGCCGCCGGCCCACTCTCACTTATTGTTGGAAGTGAACGGGGCGGGAAAGCATATCCTTGCGATTTCCCGATTCCGTCTTCCCGGGGGGGTGATGCATATAAATGAGCGAACAATCTTGCCCGGAGAGAGTATCCGTTTTGCCAATGATGAAAGCGTAGGAAATGTCATCCGCCAGCGGGTTCACCGTTGTCGTATCGCGGTAAAGAGTGACGACTTTCTCCCAATGGACGCCGTCCGGGCCAAAGGCGGCTTTGACGATGGTGCCGCTGCTCCATGTCAGGATGAATTTTTTCAGGTAGGCGTTGTAAGAGAAGCCGCCCCAGGTTACCCCGGCGTGTTCCAATCCCGGCGCCGGCGTGAGCGCCGGAGCCTCCGCATTCACGTTGATGGGCTGTGTGAAATCTCCATTGTGATAACCAAACCAGGTGCCGGGCATGGCGTGCGGATCCCGCGAAGAAAATACGCGACCGCCGGCGCAATAACCCAGCCAGCGCTTTCCGGCGGCATCCCAAAGGCATTCATCCATGGCGAGACCGCCCATCGCGTGGATATCCGGTTTTTTTGAGCCAATCGCCTGGCCATGGTCGATCCAATGCGCACCATCGTCGTCCGAGGTCCAGACTCCGGTCGAGTTCCATTCACCATAGCCCCCGTCTTTGAAATGGTGATCTTCCCCATGCACAAACCCGACCAGTGCGCCGTCCGCGGACCGCGTCGCGGAGAGCATCCAGGTTCCGTTCACATGCCAGGAGCGGTCCTTTCCAGGAGCCTCCGCGACCTCCACTGGAATCGGCCCTATATCACTGAGATGATCAAGGTCCGGGCCGCCATAGCGTCCAACGGTTGCATCCCCCAGAAATGCCAGATAGCCAGGCCGCCCCTTTGCGGGCAGATAGGGAAACGCGGAATCATTGATCGAATAAGTCTGCTTCCGGGTCCCCGGTATGGGAATGACATGCGAGTCGCCTACGTTAAAGGAATAGCTATCATCCGCGATAGCCAGCGTGGATAGCAGAAGATAGATGGGCGCCAGGAAGCACCATTTTTTGGACTTAAAGAATTCCATAATAAACTTTGACTTAGTGGATGGGGAAATCATGAAACGAAATGAGTTCTTAGACAGGGCGTCGGCGGGCGGGCGCTTCTTTGGAATGCACAAACAGGAGGGCGGGATTCAGCAAGCCAGGCTAAAATAAGTAATTTCATTGGAAGGACAACTCACGTGCTCCGGAAAGTTTTGTTACGACAACATCAGGGTCGATCCGGATCCAGCCGAAACATTTCCGCGCCGTTGGCGCCAAGGCTCACCGCCATCCCCTCCCCCTGCGGCAAGTCCTTCTGCCGCCACACATCCCGCACTCTGCACGGCGCCGTCAGCCCAAGCTCCCGCGGGTTGATTTCCACCCTGGCCATCGCGGAGCCCCGGTTGAAAAAAGCCACGGCAAGCGCGCCTCCGCTCAGCGGCTTTGTCCAAATCTCCACCGTCCCGATTGTCTTTAGCCGGCTGCCTTCACGCCCCAGCGCATCCTGGTCAATGGCGATCACCTCGTCATTTTCGAAAAGGCTCCTGGTGAAATCGCTCATCTTTGTCATATCGCAACCGATGAGCAGCGGCGCGGAAAGCATGCACCACAAGGACATGTGCGTGTAGGCTTCGTTCGCGCTCAAGCTCGCATTGCCAAGCTCCAGCATGTCGGGATCGTTCCAATGCCCTGGCCCGGCGTATGCCGCCAGCCCATTCTGCATGAATCCGGTGTAGCTGATGCTCTTCCAGTTGGCGGCGATGTCATAAGTAGTCCGCCACGAATTAGCGCCCACTTGCCGCCCCCAATTCCAGATATCCTCACGCCCGTGCGAGCTGATACTGTATATCATATCCCGCGGCGCCGCGCGCAATGCGCCGCCGAATAACAGGAATGGCGCCATGTTTGCCTCCAGCGTCTCCTGCTGAAGCCGGGAGGAAACGATCATTGTAGTCATTTGCGCGATGACTGCCTGCAATTCCGCCGCCTGCGCGTCTGACAAATGCCCCAGGGAAACGCCGCGCTGCCGCTCCAGAGCGGCCCGCCGCTGGTAGAGTTTCCGATAGACAGCCGCCTGGTCCGCCGGCAGCAATGTCGAGGCCTGTTTCAGGATGCTGTTATCGATCTGTTCCCGTCCACTGCAGAGGTCATACTTTACATAATCCACGCCCCATCCCGCATAGGTGGCCGCGTCCTGCGCCTCGTGCCCCCGACTCCCCGCAAACCCCGCGCATGTCTGCGGCCCCGGCGAAGTATAGATGCCGAATTTCAACCCGCGTCCGTGCAGATAATCCCCCAATGTGGCGATTCCCGGGAATTTGCGGTTGCCCGTAATTACTCCGCCGGGTCCGCGGGAGCCCTGCCAGCCGTCATCCACGTTGATGTAAGTCCATCCATGATCGATCAACCCGCTTGATATCATTGCATCTCCCGCCGCCTTGACCTCCTCTTGGGTTACATCGCGGCCAAAGTGATTCCAACTGTTCCACCCCATGGGCGGAGTGAGCGCGATCTCGCTGCCAAGCACGATCCGCAACGGCGCGGTCGCCGCGCCCTTCGCATTGCGCGCGGTCAAGATGACCTCATAGGTTCCCGAAAGTCCCGCCGTCCCGGAGATTTCCCCCTTATCCGGGTCCAGGCGCAGCCCTGCCGGGAGACCCCGCGCCTGGAGGGAGATCGGCCGCTCCCCGGTCACTGCGATGTGGAAGAAAAAGGGATGCCCCGGCCGGGCTCCGAACACCCTTGCTCCATTGATGCGCGGAGTGGCCGCGGCTGGCGGCGTGCGAATCTCCGCCGTGGCTTGCGCCATGATTGGCGTCTCTGCCAGCAACAGAACGCAGGCCAGAGACAGAAAGACACGCACGGGGGAGAACATGAAATCTCACCTAAAGGAGCCCGCCCCAAACCACAAGGAACACTGGCGGATATCTATTGTTATCGTAACCAAAATCGCGCCCCCCGGAGCCCTCGGCGCTATCAGGGTCAGGCTTCGGGCGAGGTCCCGAGCAGGGCGCGCATCCTTGCGAAGCCATTCTTTGCCGCGTCTTCCTTTACCGGCGCGTTCATCATCTCGGTAAGGTTCTTGCGCTCGATCCATTGCTCGGGCAGCTCTTTGATGAATGAGCTGGGATGGCACGGGGCGGCGCTGCCGTATTTCATGCGGTCGCGGCAATAGCTCATGGTGAGCGTGCGCATGGCGCGGGTGATGCCGACATATAAAAGCCGGCGCTCCTCGTCCAGCGTCCCCTCCAGCTTGCTGCGGTCATGCGGCAGAATCCCTTCCTCCAGGCCGACCAGGAAGACGTGGGGAAACTCAAGGCCCTTGGCAGCGTGCAGCGTGATGAGCAGCACGCCCTTCTTGCGGTCGATATCGTCGTCCTCCTGGCGGTTGCGATCGAGCATCACCTCATCCAGGAAACCTTGCAGGCCGTTGGTTGACCGGCCAAGGAAGTTGGAAAAATCCTGCATGATCTGCCGGATGCTTTCCTCGCGCTTCAATGCTTCATCGGGGGTTTTGCAGGTGCGCTTGAGATCCTCGACATAATCCACTTGCTTCAATAATTCCGTGGCGATGGCGTGGTGATCGACCAGCGGCTCGTGGAGTTTGGTCTCGTAGTCGTCGATGAGGGCGACGAATTCCGCGATTTTTCCCACCGTGCGCGCGGGCATTTCCTGCAGGAATTCATCGGAGCGCAGCGCGGCCCAGACGGCGCACTTTTGCTTTGCGCTCCACTCGGTGGCGCGCTCGATGGTGCCTGCGCTGATGCCCCGCGCGGGCGTGTTGATGATGCGCAGCAGGTTGGAATCGTCCTCCGGATTCACGATCACGGAAAGGTAAGCGAGCAGGTCCTTCACCTCGCGCCGGTCAAAGAAGCTCTTGCCGCCCACCAGCCGGTAGGGGATTTGCAGGCGGCGCAGATTTTCCTCGATGAGGCGGGACTGCGCGTTCATGCGGTAAAGCACGGCGAACGCCTCCCAAGGCAGGCTCTCCGCGAAGCTCTGGCGCTGGATTTCCTCCGCGACGAATTGCGCCTCCTCGCGGTCATTCGCCGCCTGGATGAGCCGCACCTTATCGCCGCCGTCG
The DNA here is from genome assembly GCA_036266845.1 of Chthoniobacteraceae bacterium. Classification (GTDB taxonomy): domain Bacteria; phylum Verrucomicrobiota; class Verrucomicrobiia; order Chthoniobacterales; family Chthoniobacteraceae; genus DATAXI01. The sequence continues at coordinate 10,082 of DATAXI010000038.1, forward strand.
CGCGCGCTCCAGAGGGCTTTGGGGCGGCGGCGGGGATTGTTTTTGATGAGATCGTTGGCGGTGCCGAGGATGGCGTTGGTGCTGCGGTAGTTCTGCTCCAGCTTCACGATGACCGGATTCGGGAAATGCTGCTCAAACTCGAGAATGTTCGACACCTCCGCGCCGCGCCAGCCGTAGATGGATTGGTCATCGTCGCCCACGACCGCCACGTTCTTGCTCGCGTCCGCAAGCAGGCTGACCAATCCGAGCTGAAGCCGGTTGGTATCCTGAAATTCGTCGATCATCAGGTACTTGAATCTGGCCTGCCACTTCTGCTGCGCCTCGGGATGCTCGGAGAGTAATTTCACCGTCAGCAGCAGCAGATCGTCAAAATCGACGGCGTTCAGCGTCTTCAAGTCCGCCTGGTAGCGCGCGAAGACGGCGGAGAGGAGGGTCTTCTCGTCGGCGGGCGCGCTCCAGCCGTTGTTCTTCGCCTTGCTGATCAGATTTTTGGCCTGGTTGGGGTCCAGTTTTTCTCCCTGCGCGGCGGTGCGGGTGATGATCTTGCGGATGAGGCCGAGTTGGTCGCCCTCGTCGTAAATGGTGAAGTTGTTCTTGTACCCCAGCCGCTCGATGCCGCTGCGCAGGATGCGCACGCACAAGGCGTGGAAGGTGGACATGGTAACCTTCTTCGCCTGGGCCGGGTCGATCATCGATGCCAGCCGCTCGCGCATTTCCGTTGCCGCCTTGTTGGTGAATGTGACGGCGAGGATATTCTCCGGGCTGACGCCCTCCGCAATGAGGTACGCCACCCGCGCCGTGATGACGCGCGTCTTCCCCGTGCCCGCGCCGGCAAGGATGAGCAGCGGGCCTTGCGTGGTCGTCACCGCGCGATGCTGCGGCTCATTCAAATCAAAAAGTCGGAACCCCATGGTGTGCCCGGCAGAAAAAACCACGCGGGACTGTTTTCGCAAGATCGAGTTGGCCGATGACGCGAATTAATTCTCAACGTGCTGCTTGACACCCGCAGCGGGCCTTTTCACCGCCTCGCCAATACTGGACGGGATCCTGGACGGCGCGCACCGCCCAAAGGAAGGAATCGAATTTCAACACGGCGATTCAGAGCCCTCGCAATGCGATGGAGCATCGATAGCGAGTGGCCTTCGTAATCGGCGTCTTCAAGCCGGCAAATTACCGATGCCGTGGTTCCCACCCGCTTTGCCAGTTCCCTCTGGGAAAGGCCGGCCTTCGTCCGCAGATCGAATATCTTTCTCGCAACCGCGTCATCCACCCGCGCCTGATCCAGTTCGGCCTGCCTGGCCGGTTTTCCTTTGAAGAATTCTTCGCCCATGATTTCCAGGGCGTCGGCCGTTGATTTCTTCTTCATTTTTGCTCCTTCACATAAGTGTGTTTGGATGGGCTCGCTTCGAAATTCATTCTCCTCACAAGGGCACGATCATTCAGGGCGTTCGCATGATTGCGAACAAAGATCGAGCAATACTTTCGCTTCCGCAGCCCGGTTACCTCGGCGTGGCCGCGATGCGGCGGATGACGTCTGGGTAAAGCTCGTGCTCGGCTGACTGGATGCGTGCGTGGAGCGTCTCCGGCGTATCGCCGGGCAGAACGGGGACGCGGCGTTGATCGATGATGGGGCCGGTGTCCATGCCGGAGTCCACGTAATGGACGGTGCAGCCGGTTTCCGCGGCGCCGGCGGCGAGCGCTTGCGCCCACGCCTCGAGGCCGGGAAAAGCCGGAAGCAGGGAGGGATGGATATTGATGATGCGATGAGGGAAAGCCTCCAGCAGCGGCGCCTTGACCATGCGCATGTAGCCGGCCAGCACCACCAGATCCACGCCGGCCGCGCGCAGCAGCGCGGCGATGCGCTCCTCGGCCGCCGGCTCCAGCTTGGTGCGGAAGCGCCCGGGCGCGACGTACTCCGCGCGGACGCTGTAGTGGCGGGCGATATCCAGGATGCCGGCGGATTCGACATCGGAAATGACGATTCGGGTTTCCACGGCAAGATCGCCGCGCAGGATCGCCTCCTGGATGGCGCGGTAGTTGGAGCCCTTGCCGGAGCCGAGGATGCCGAGTTTCAGCTTTTCCATTTGGCAATCGTGGCAGTTGTGGATTTTCCAGGAATGAGCGGCATGATGTGAATCTGGCTGCCGGCGGCCTCGAGCGCGCCGCGCTCGCCGGGATCGAGCGTATCCAGGGTGTAATCGCCCCCCTTCGCGTAAACCTGCGGCCGCACCTCGCGCACCAGCCCGGTCACGCGCATGCCGGCAAAGATGGTCACGTAGCTGACGCACTCCAGCGCGGCCAGCACCTCGGCGCGATCTTCCTCGCCATTGATGGGGCGTGTGGGGCCTTTTAGCGCGCGCACGCCGGCATCGCCGTTCACGGCCACCAGCAGGGCATCGCCCAGAGCCCGGGCCGCCTGCAAATAGCGGACATGGCCCACGTGGAGGAGATCAAAAACTCCGTTTGTGAAGACCAGTTTCCGCCCCTGGGCCTGCATTTCATCGCGGATCGCGGCCAGTTGAGCGGGGGATTTGAGCTTTTCCAATGACATGAGATTGAAGAGTGACGCCGGATTGCGCAATCTTTGTCCGGCGTGGTCTGATTCCCGCTATACCAATCTATTCCAAAAATGCACGATCCGCGTTGCGACCGTCTGGCTCATCTCCTCGTTAACTTTTCCACCCGGCTCAAAAAGGGGGAAAAGGTTCTCATCGACGCTTTTGACATCCCTGCCGCGATGACGGTGGCCCTGGTGCGGGCCGCGCGCGCGGCGGGCGCCCTGCCGTACGTCCAGATTCACCAGGGAGCGGTGACGCGGGAGATCGCGTTGGGCGCCACGGACGAGCAGCTTGATTTCTCCTCCCGCCATGAGCTGGCGCGGATGAAAGCGATGGCCGCTTATATCGCCGTGCGGGGCAGCGAGAATATTTGCGAATCCTCAGACGTGCCGGCCACGCAGATGAAACTGGTGGCCCGCAAGATGAAGGGGGTGCTCGATCACCGGGTGAAGAAAACCCGCTGGTGCGTATTGCGCTGGCCCTCCGCCTCCATGGCGCAGCAGGCGGGGATGAGCACGGAGCGATTCGAGAAATTTTTCTTCGATGTGTGCACGCTGGATTATTCCCGGATGCAGCCGGGAATGAAGGCGCTGAAGGCCCTCATGGAAAGCACCGACAAGGTGCGAATCGCCGGGCCGGGAACGGACCTCCGCTTTTCCATCAAGGGCATCCCGGCCATCCCGTGCGGCGGCACCCACAATATTCCGGACGGCGAGGTCTTCACCTGCCCGGTGAAGAAATCGGTGCAGGGTTTTGTCACCTTTAACGCGCCCAGCATCTACCAGGGGACGGCGTTCGATAACATCCGGCTCGAGTTCAAGGACGGCAAGGTGGCCGGAGCCACCTCCACCAATACGGCGCGGCTCAACGAGATTCTGGATTCCGACGAGGGCTCGCGGTACATCGGCGAATTCGCGCTCGGGTTCAACCCGCATGTGCTGGAGCCGATGCGGGACATTCTTTTTGACGAGAAGATCGCGGGCTCCTTCCACTTCACCCCCGGCCAGGCGTATGAGCTGGCGGACAACGGGAACCGCTCCCAGGTCCACTGGGACATGGTCAATATCCAGCGTCCGGAGTGGGGCGGCGGCGCGATTTATTTCGACGGAAAATTGATCCGGAAAGATGGCCTCTTTATCCCCAAGGCATTGCAGAGCCTGAATCCCGGCCGGCTGCTGGCATAAAAGGACTTTCATGAAAACCCCGATGACCAACTTGCTGCAATCCAACCTGACCGAGGGGGATATCCGGGGCATTCTGAACTCCACGCCCGGCACGCCGCTGCTGCCGGACCTGGCCGATCCCCTCTGGCGCGAGGTTGCGGACCGTCCGCTGGTCCAGAAGTGGCTCGGCTCCATCAAGCAGCTTGCGGCCAAGGAAATCGGCAAGCCGATGCCGGAATTGACGGAGGATTTGTACCGCGAGTTTTATGCCAATGGCTCTCGGGTGCCGTTCGAGTCCGCTTACTTCGAGCGGCGGCGGCGGCTGGCGCGGGCGGCGATCTGCACGATCCTGGATGATTCTCCGGTGCGCGCGCAGTGGCTGGAATCGCTGCGGGAAAAATCGGAAACGGTCTTCAAGGAATTCTCCTGGGCGCTCCCGGCGCACGTCAATTCCCCCTCCGGCCGCGATCCGCTGCACGTGGATCTTTTTGCCGCGGAGACTGCCAATATGATGGCGGAATTGCTCACGCTTTTTCCCCGGGAATTCGATCCCGCTTTTGTGGCCGCGGTGAAGAAGCGGGTCCGGCGCGATTTCTCCGAGAACTACGTGAACCGGCACGAGGATTTCTTCTGGACCAAGGCGACCAATAACTGGAACGCCGTCTGCCATCAGGGCATCCTGGGCGCGGCGCTGGCCGTCGAGGAGGATACGGAATTGCTGGCCCGCATGCTGACGCTGGCAAAGAAGTATCTGCCGCTCTTCCTGCGGGGATTCGGCAGCGACGGGGCGTGCAGCGAGGGGCCGGGCTACTGGCAATACGGCTTCGGCTGGTTTTGCGTGCTCAACGAGCAACTGGAAACGCGCACCGGCGGGCTGCTCTCGCTCATCGAGGGCGATCCGCACGTGCGGGAGATCGCGCTGTTCGGCCCGCGGGTCACACTGAGCAATTTTCACTTCGTCAATTTTTCCGACAGCCCGCGGACCGGGGCGCTCAGCCCATCGCTGCTCACCTACCTGGGCAACCGGCTGGAGGATGGCAACCTGCTGGCCCACGCCCGCAAGAGCTACCAGCGGCTGGACCACACGGGGCTGAACCTGCAAGGCCAGCGCACGGACCTGCTCTACTTTGTGCGCCTGCTTCTCAATACGCCGGAGAATGCCGATGACGACCGCCCGCTGGAGCCGCTGGATGTCTTCTTCAAGGATCTGGCGGTGCTGGTGGCCGCCGGCCGCGACTCCGCCGGGCACCTGTGGGAGTTCGCCGCAAAGGGCGGCAATAACGCGGAGCAGCACAACCACAACGATTGCGGCAGCTACCTGCTCAATATCGATGGATCGCCGGTCGTCGTGGAGATCGGCGCGCCGGAGTACACGAAGGATTTCTTCCGCGAGAACCGGTACCAATACCTCGCGGCGCGCACGCTGGGGCACTCGCTTCCCATCGTCAACGGACGCGAGCAGGCTGCCGGGCCGCAGTATGCATCCAAGGTGATCAGCTACGAGCTGGCGCCGGCGCATGCCGAATTTTCCGTGGACCTGGCCGAGTGCTACCCGTCGGATGCCCATTGCGGCGAGTTGATCCGCAGCTTTTACCTGGATAAGGGCAAGGGCAGCCTGCGGATCAAGGAGTTCTTCGATCTCTCGGTGCATCAATCGTTCGAGACATCGGTGCTGACGGAGGAGCGGGTGGATATGGCCGGGACGTGCGCGGTCATCCACGCGAAGGCGGGCAATGTGATCGTCCGGCCCTTTGACGAGACATTGATTATCGGCGTGGAAACCCACGAGTACCGCGACCATGGCGGCACGCCGCGCAAGATTTACCGGATCATCCTCCGTCCCTCAAAGCTGACCGAGCAACGCTTTGTCGGCTATGAGCTGGAACTGAAGGGGTAGGAGGTTTTACAGCAGGAAATAAAGGAAAAACAGTTTCCCGAAGATCGCGGCTTCAGACATTTTCGCACCGTCAGACATCTTTTAGTAAGCCGTATAGCCGTTACCGAGGAGGATTTGAAAAATCGATGTTCCGGGGGAGCGCGAGCTTCCAGCTCGCTCCATCCGGCATCTTGCCGGATGGTCCGAAAGGCCGTTTTTGCAATGATATCCGCTGCAATCGGTCCGGCAGGATGCCGGACCGTGCGAGCTGGAAGCTCGCGCTCCCCCGGAACATCGCTTGCCAAAGTATGGGGCGCCGATAGCCCTGGTTAGGAATACCACGGCACTCGGGCGCTCACTGAAAACGCAACGGCCCGGAGTTTTCACCCCGGGCCGTCTGGAAATCAGTTCGAGAGCCGAAACGCTATTTCCGCCGGCGTCGAAACGCCATCGCGCCAACTCCAAACGCCCCCATCAGAAGCGCAACAGAGCCCGGTTCAGGGACGGCGGCAACTGTGAGGTTTGCCACTCCGGCACTGTTAGCGGGGGGATTATTCGGTGTGCTCGGCCCAAAAGTGCTAGCCTCGGAAACGGTGAGAAACCAAAGATCATCTTCTGCGCCAGAAGATGGGGCAACCCAAGCGATCGTAGGATCGGGATCGCCAGGAAATTCTTCAGTACTAGAGGTAAATTGACCATAGGTCGTCCCAGAACCTGGCTCTGAACTGCCTGGAAGATAAGTGGAGTATTGGATTGTCGGATACCAACGGAGGAAAAGATAATCCCCGGTGGGAATCTCGTTGAGCCCTGTGCCCAAATTGATTGTTATCGAATCTTGAAAAACTCCGGGAGTTCCCGACGAACTGGAATTTACTGCGAAACTATCAAGAATCTGTTCATTAGGATCGCTTCCTGTGAAGCTTGTTGCAGTTGGCGCACCGGCGGTCGAAGTGGTATCGCCAATTAATTGAACGAGAGCACCATCGGGAATTGCGATGCTACTTGAAGTCAGCAATTGACCTGCCGTAAGCACAACTGTTGCAGTGCCTTGAGCGTAGATACGAGCACCAGTGAATACCAATACAACAACGATGAAGAGAATAACTTTTTTCATTAATTTAGGGGGTGGGCAACGGGATTGATGGGGCTTAGCCGGGAATCCAGGTCAATAGCTAGGCGAATTTTGCCAAAACACAGTATTGCCATTGTTGGTCGCGACCTTTCGGATGATACAGCCGGTTCCAGCAGGGACGACATCGTTTCCGTGATCATTGGAAATCGAGTCACCCACTAGTCTCCATCCCGTTCCAGAAGTGCCGACATAGTAAAAGTAGGTCGAAGTAGGCGACTTGTTAAAACCAACGTTCGTATTGCTGGTAAGCAACAATAAATCTTGATGAGCTAACGGGGACGTACTTACCGTGAAAGCTCCAGCGCTGATTAGATCGAGATTATTCAATGTGGTGTCGATAGGTCGGCAGATCGAAACAAAGTTATCTTGGGCAATGGACGCCTCAGTTGCTAGGGGTATCGTTAAATTTCCAGTTAGAACATTACCCATCGTCGTCAATGTTGTAGTCGCGCTAGGATTGCGAACAATCACATACCCATCCGGGATTAGGACGTCGTCATTATGAGAATTGGAAATCGAATCTCCCACCAAACGCCAAGCGCTATTGTAAAAGAAATAGGTTTCTGTTGGAGATAGATTCGCCCCAGTGCCAGTGTAATTCGGAATTAAAACTTGGGTTTGATGGCTAAGCGGAGATGTCGAAGCAATGAAATCCGTCCCGGACTCATTCGGAGGAAATACGGTAGCGAGTGTCCAGTAAGGATAAATTGTTATAGTGCTCCCAGCAGGCACGGCGGAAAGGCTGCCACCATTCAGGGAGAGCGTTAGGGTATTCGTGCCGTTCGAAACAACTGTAAAATAGCTTCCGTCCATCGGATCGGTACCCGAAGAATACGGGCCCATTTGCGCGTAATAAGTGCTCGATCCGGAACCGGAATAGACGTACTGGTTGGCAGTCCACGAGGCTGTCCCGTTGACCGTCACCGTGCTGCCGCTGATTGCCGCTATTGTGCCGACGAACGCAGCCGGCTGCGTAAATGGCACCGCAACGGTAGTATCAGACGCAGCCGTACAGGTTAATTGCACGTAACCGACCGGGTTGGTGGCGACGCTGGTTTGAGCCTTGGAGTTATGCGCGGCCAGCAGGAGGGCGGCAGCGAAGAGGAGACGGGGAAACAGACGAACGGGGACGCTCATTAGTCAATTGGTACCACCGGAATCCGGGAGAGGCAAGGATGCCGTGCAAATTATTTCATTAGCCTAGTGGAACCGTTCAACCCGGGTATTCCTCTTTCCCCTGCCCTCCCCAGGGATTTGACGTGATAAAAACATCATCGCTGCTTATGCCATTACGCGCAGCGGTTCTGGCGACTGTTTCCTCGAAAAAATTTTCACCGTCCAAAGCCGATCGTTTGTACTCCGGCGGGATTGCTTCGAGCGCAGAATGGCATCCCCGGCTCGCGCCCTGTGGCTACGGCGCGGTTTTGAAGGCCGTCAGGGCTGGGAGCATGTTGCCATCGGGATCAAACAGGGCGCGGGCATTCCGCTTGGCGGCCCTTCTCTCCGATGGCGGGAAGATGGCCTCGGGCGCCCAGTAGAAAAAGCCCTTGCCGCGCCCGCCCGGGACGGCGGCGATGCGGTGGATCAAGGCGCGCAGGTAATCCTCCTCGCCCTGCTGGGTGGCGGGGAAGTCTTTCAGGCCGGTCTCGTGATCGAAGGCGGTTTCGGCCACATAAACATCTTTGCCGAAGGTGGCGGAAAGGCCGTCGAGGTTATTGCCCAGGGCGCCGAGCGGGCCATTGTCCATCGGATAATAGGAGAGGCCGATCACGTCGTAATCGATCCCCGATTTGCGGCATTTGCCGAAGAACCACTGGCTGGTGGACGCGCTGCCCCCGTTATTGATGTGGATCATCACGCGGGCCGTGGGCGCCGCCTCCCGCACGCCGCGGATGCCGGCCTTGAGCAGCTCCGCAAAGGCGGGCCACTTGTCCTTCTGCTTGCTCCAGGGGCCGCCATCGGGCCAGAGCATGCCGTTGGTGATCTCATTACCCACCTGCACCATGTCCGGCGCGCAGCCGGCATCGCGGAAGGCGGTGAGCGATTGCACGGTGTAATCGTGGACTTGCCGCACCAATTGCTCATGGCTCAGGTGCTGCCAGGCGGCCGGCGTCGCCTGGTGGCCGGGATCGGCCCATTGGTCCGAGTAATGGAAATCGAGCAGGAACCGGAGTCCCATGGCCTTCACACGCTTTGCGAGGGCGATGGTGTACGGGAGTGTGTTGACCTGGCCGCGGGTCCCGTCCGGATTCACAAAGAGTCGGAGCCGGACGTAATTGCACCCGTTCTCCTTGAAAATGGCGAGCGGGTCGCGAGGCTGGCCATTCTCCCGGTACTGGACACCCTGGTCCTGAAGGTATTGCAGCAGCGAAAGGTCCGCGCCCTTTGCGAAATCAGCCGGTGGCTGCGCATGGGCGCAAATTACGGACGCAAGAAGGAAAATCCATGGCCGGATGAGGCACGGAACCCGGGGAAAGGCGGCGGTGAACGGCATATTTTACCGCGAAACGTACTACTTCCGCGCCTTGAGGAGCAACACGGGAACGTCCACCCGGTGCCGGACGGTATCGGCCGTGCTGCCGTACAGGAGATCGCTAATGAAACGGTGGCCGTGCGTGGACATCGCCACCAGATCGCAGCCGCGGCGCTCCACCCATTTCACGATTTCATCGGCAGGCTCGCCATAGGCCAGCTCCACCTCCACGCGCAATCCCTCGGCGGCAAGCCGGGAGCGCACTTTTTCCAGGTACGCCTTATCCTCGCTGATCTCCCGGCTCACGGCGTCCGCGCCAAAGAGGCGCGCCGCCCAGCCATCGGCCACGTGGAGGACCACCACCTCGCTGCAAAAGCTACGGGCCAGCGTGGAGACATGCGCAAGGATGGTTTCGTCGGCCTCGGTCGCATCGATGGCGATCAATATCTTCGCGTACATGGTTTAGTGTCCTGTGAAGACCGCGACCGCATCATGAACGGCATCGGGCAGGCCGTAAATATCCAACGCAGTGATCAGGATGCAGGAGGTCCAGCCGGCGGCCATGAGGATCCAGCCATTGCGGTAGGCGCCCATCAGGCGGCGGGAGCCGGTGAACCAGAGCAGCGGGAACATTGCGAGGGGCAACTGGATGGCGAGCACCACCTGGCTGAGGTTGAGCAAATCATTGACGCCGCTGTTGCCCCGCATGCCGATGACGATGATGGCCGGCGTAATGGCCGCCGCACGGGTGATGAGGCGGCGCACCCACGGGCGAATCTTCCAATTCATGAAACCCTCCATCACCACCTGGCCCGCGAGCGTGCCGGTGATGGTGCTGCTCTGGCCGCTGGCCAGCAGCGCGAGCGCAAAGAGCACGCTCGCCATGGCAACGCCAAGCAGCGGCGAGAGGGTCAGGTAAGCGATCTGGATCCAATCCGAATCCGCGTTGAACTCGATCACCTTCCCGCCCGGCATGATGTACTTTTCCTTGCCGAAAAAGACGATGGCCGCGAGCACGAGGATGGCGGCATTGACAAAGAAGGCGACGGTGAGCGCAATGACGGAATCGAGCGTATTGAACCGGATGGCGCGCCGGACGGAGGCATCGTCCGCCTGCAACTGGCGGGACTGGACCAGCGCGGAGTGGAGGTAGAGATTGTGCGGCATGACGGTGGCGCCGATGATGCCGATGGCGATGTAAACCATGTCCTTGCTGCGGAAAAATGCGCCCAGGTCCGGCGCGACGGTGGCTTTTGCCATTTCCGCAATGCTGGGGGTCATCTGCGGCAGCACGAATATCTCGATGAAATAGCAGATGCCGATGGTCCCGATGAGGACCACGATGACCGCCTCGATGAAGCGCATCCCGAACTGCTGGAGCGAGAGCAGCAGGAGCACATCCAGCGCGGTGATGCAGACGGCCAGCAGCAGGGAGATGCGCGGGAAGAGCAGATGGATGGCGACCGCGCTGCCGAGCACCTCCGCCAGATCGCACGCGGCGATCGCCAGTTCGCAGCTCAGGTAATTGGGCCAGCGGGTCCAGGCGGGCAGATGATCGCGGCAGCATTGCGCGAGGTCCTTGCCCGTCACCACGCCCAGACGCGCGGCGACGACCTGGAGGAAGATGGCCATGAGGCTGGCGAGACCGACGATCCAAAGCAGGCCGTAGTGGAATCCGGCGCCGGCGCTGAGATCGGTGGACCAGTTGCCGGGGTCCATGTAGCCGACGCTCACGAGCATGGCGGGACCGGCGAAAGCGAGGTATTGCCGCCATGGATGCGCGGAGGGGGGCGGCACGGCGACGGTGCCGTGGAGCCCCTCGAGGGACCGCTGACGTGGACGTTCCGGCCCGGCCATCGTGCTCAACCGGATACCGCCGGTCCAGGGCGATTCAAAAAGTATTGTGTAATGCGCATAAATTTAGGCTGGCCTAACTTTATTGCGGCTGCGCAACCTTTCGTCAATACCCGTTTTTTCTTTTTTTTCACCCGGCTCCTCCCCTATCCTCCCCTCCGCGTGGCCGGCAAATACCCTACCTCAGCACTCGGTTCCTCCTCCGCCGTGGAGGATTACCTCGAACGAATCCTGGAACTCATCAACTCCAAGGGTTACGCGCGCGTGGTCGATATCGCCTCCGGGCTGAAGATATCCCAGGCGAGCGTGACGAACATGGTCCAGCGGCTGGATGCGGAGGGGCTGCTGAAGTATGAGAAGTACCGCGGCCTGGTCCTCACCACCGCGGGCGAGACGCTGGCGCGCAATATCACGCAGCGCCATCATCTCCTGACGGATTTTCTGAAGCTCTTCGGCCTGGACGATCAGGTCATCCATCACGATGTGGAGGGGATGGAGCACCACATCAGCCCGCCGACGCTGCGCGCCATCGAGGCGCTGACCAGCCAGTTGCAGCGGCAGCCGGCGCTGCTGGCGAAGATTCGCGCGCAGATGGAATCCTGAGACCGGGAAGGCGAGAGGCGGAATCCAGCCGGACCGGCGGGGAATTTTATATCCCCAGCTTCCGCAGGCGGTCACGCTCCTGCTTTACGGTATCCAGGCTGGATTGGGCCAGGGATTTGATATCGGCATCGGAGGAGGCGGCGCCGGGAGCGAGGGCTTGCCGGAGGGAATCGAGCGCGTCGCTAAGCATGTCCACGCAGGTCTTGTCGAACTTGGGGCCCTTGAGCCTGGAGAGGGACTGGAGCTGCTTTTTTCCCGCCCCATCGACTTCCACGCTAATGGGGACGTGCTTGGCGGCGGCGAGGTCCTTGATGCGGGCGGCCAGGGCGGTTTGCCCGGAGGCAATGCCGGAGGCCATTTCCTTGATCTCCGGGGTGATGGCGCGGTCGCGGGCCATGGCGGAGAGGCCTGCGACGAGCGCGATCTGCGCCGGCGCGCCGGAAAAGAACGCGAGATCGCTGCCGTTCAAATCCGTGCTCAGGATTTGCGACGGCGCGGCCATGCAGGCGGGGGTGATGATTGACGTCATTACGAGGGTGACGATTGACGTCACGGCGGCGACTGTTGGAATAAGGCGGTTCATTGGGTCAGTTTTCGCGCGAGAATCTCGCCCACGATGTTCGGGTTGGCCTTGCCCTGGGATTTCTTCATCACCTGGCCCTTGAGAAAATTGAGGGAAGCCGCCTTGCCCGCCTTGAATTCCGCGATTGCCTTGGGATTCGCGGCCAGGATGTCGTCGCAAATGGCCTCGATTGCGCCGGCGTCGCTCTCCTGCCTCAGACCTTTCTCCCCGGCGATCTGTTCCGCCGTCTTCCCGGGCTCGGCAAACATGCCGGCAAAGACCTCCTTCGCCTGCGTGCTGCTGATTTTTCCAGACTCGACGAGGCCGATGAGGCCGTTGAGCGCCTCCGGCACCACGGGGCATCCGGCGATGCCGAGACCGGCGTTCTTGAGCGCGCTCAACAAATCATTGAGCACCCAGTTGGCCACCTGCTTCGGCTTTCCCGCGCCTTTGGCGGCTTTCTCGAAATAATCCGAAATGGCGAGGTCGCTCGCGAGCACACCGGCGTCGTAAGGGCTCACGCCGTAATCGCGGATGAAACGCTCCCGCTTTTGCGCGGGCAGCTCCGGCACGCGGCTGCGCACCTCCGCCATAAAATCCTCCGTGCGCACGGGCATCAGGTCGGGATCGGGAAAATAACGGTAATCGTGCGCCTGCTCCTTGGTGCGCATGGTAAAGGTCTGACCGGCAGCCTCATCCCAGCGCCGCGTCTCCTGCTGAAGCTTGCCACCGCTCGAAAGGACGGAGATTTGCCGCTCGATCTCATAGGCCAGCGCGCGGCGCACACCGGAGATGGTGTTCATGTTTTTAATCTCGATCTTCGTGCCGAACTCCGCCTGGCCCTCGGGACGGACGGAGACGTTGCAATCGCAGCGCAACTGGCCCTTTTCCATATCCGCGTAGCTGACATCGCCATATTCCAGGATTTGTTTGAGCGAAGAAAGATAAGCGAACGCCTCCTCCGGCGAATCGATCTCCGGCTCGGAGACGATTTCCATGAGGGGCGTGCCGGCGCGGTTGAAATCAATGCCGGTGCTGGTTTCGAAATGGAAAGACTTGGCCACATCCTCCTCCAGGTGGATGCGGGTGAGGCGGACGTGCTTATCGGGATGGGCGATGCTCTTCTGGGCATCCTTGGGATAGGTCATCTCCGGCAGCGGGACGCCGCCGCCCAGGCAGATGGGCAGGTCGTACTGGGAGATTTGGTAATTCTTCGGCATGTCCGGGTAGAAGTAATTCTTCCGGTCAAACTTGCAGACCTCCGCGATCTCGCAGCCGAGCATGAGGCCGGTGAGCGCGGTCATCTTGAGGGCCTCCTCATTCATGACGGGCAAAGAGCCGGGCATGCCGAGGCAGATGGGGCAGGTGTGGGAGTTCGGGTCCGAGCCGTACTCCACCGGGCAGGCGCAGAACATTTTGCTGCGCGTCTTGAGCTGGACGTGCACTTCGAGGCCGATGGTCGGGACGTAATTGGGCATTCGGGTAGCGCGGATCATCAGGAGGCAGCCGCGCGGCGTCAAAAAGAAATCGCTGGGGCCGCGCGCTCGCGGGCGCCAGCCCGCCCGCCGTTACCTCCCGGCCCTGCCGGCGCCGGCGCTCCCGGCCAGGGCATAGTCGAGCGCTTTCTCGAGCTGAAAGTTCCGCACCAGGCCCTCGATATCGGGATCGTTCATCAAGGCGGCGATCTTCGGGTTGCCGAGCAGGCCAAGGAAATCGCGCTGGGAAACCTGCCGGGTAACCACGGGATCGCACTGCAAGGCCATGATGTGTGGATTTTGGCTGATGACGCGGGTGCCGGGGTAGGTCGCGAAACGCTGCATGGAGTCCACACTGGAAATAACCTGGGCGATTTTTCCAAGGATGACGTAGATATTGGCCGGGATGGGGTCCGGGCCATTGAAGACGACCCCCGTGGGGCCGGTGGCGAGGGAATGTTTCATCCGCGCCAGCTCGATGGCCATGGGGCTGGCGGTAACGCCGTCACGGCGGGCCTGCGACGTCCGTGCAAGGGTGACTTCCGCTTCGGCCACCGTGCCGAGACAACGGATGGCGAGCACGGAAAGCCACACGGTCATCAATGCGCCGGCAAAGCCGAGCGCCGATCCCCCGGCGCCGCACCCGATGCGCAGCAACCGGAGGCTGTGCTCATTCGTGCGGCGGACCAGCATGCCGCACGTGCATCTGAGCGAGTGGTAAATCGCCGCACCCACGATGGACCCGGCCAGGACCGATACGAGGAGATCCGGATAGCCGAGCGGACGCAGGAGCGGAGTGGCGAGGCGCCCGGCAAGGAATGCGCCTCCATAGGCCGCCAAAAGCGCGGAAAGATTCACGAGTTGCCGGGCGACGCCCACCCGCCAGCCCCGAACGCTCTGAACGAGCATCAGCAGCCCCGAACCGCCTAAAAACAGGAGTTGAAACCGGTCCATAGCCCCTGGAATTCCATCTTCTCATGGAACCCCCTGAAACGCAATCCCGTTGCAGAAATCGTGCCGCGCCGCCGATCCTCGGCAGCGTTTCGCCGCAATCCCCCGGGATGGGCCGCTACCGCACGGTATTCACCGCCTGGCGCAGGGCGTGATCGCACAGGACCAACGCGGCCATGGCTTCCACCATGGGAACGGCGCGCGGGAGGACGCAGGGATCGTGACGGCCGCGGGCGGCCAGCTCGGTCTCCTCGTGCCTGCGGGTGACGGTCTTTTGCGGCCTGGCGATGGTGGCGGTGGGCTTGAAGGCGATGCGGAAGAAGATCGGCTCGCCATTCGAGATGCCGCCCTGGACGCCGCCGGAGAGATTGGTGACCGTGTGGACTTTGCCCTCGCGCATCCGGAAAGGGTCATTGTGCTGGGAACCGGTCAGGAGGGTACCCGCAAAGCCGCTGCCGATCTCAAAGCCCTTGGTGGCGGGAAGACTGAGCATCGCTTTGGCAAGGTCCGCCTCCAGACGGTCGAAGACGGGCTCGCCCAGGCCGGCCGGGACATTGCGAACGATGCACTCGATGACCCCGCCGACGGAATCGCCCTGGCTGCGGATTTCCTTGATCAGCTCTATCATCCGGTCCGCGGTTTGGCTGTCCGGGCATCGGACGATGTTCGCCTCCACCTGCGCCGGCGTGACGGCGGCGGGATCAATCTGTGCGGCGATATCCCGGATGCTTTTCACGTAGGCAACAATCTCCATCCCCGGGGCGAACCGCTCCAGGACCTTGCGTGCGACGGCGCCGGCGGCCACGCGCCCGATGGTTTCGCGCGCGGAAGCCCGGCCGCCGCCGCGATGGTCGCGGATGCCGTATTTGGCGTCGTAGGTGAAATCGGCATGGGAGGGGCGATAGGCGCTGACCATCTCCGAGTAGGCCTCGGGCCGCTGATCCTGATTGAGGACCATGATGGAAATGGGGGTGCCGGTCGTCTTGCCCTCAAAGACGCCGGAGAGGATCTGGCAGCGGTCCTCCTCCTTGCGCGGGGTGACGATCTCGCTCTGGCCGGGGCGGCGGCGGTCGAGCTCCTTCTGGATATCCTCCCCGGAGACGGGGATGAGCGGCGGGCATCCATCGATGACCACGCCGATGCCGGGGCCGTGGGATTCCCCCCAGGTTGCGATACGAAAAAGTTGGCCGAGGTGGCTGGACATGAAGGGAATGAAACGGAAAAAATGGAAATTCGAAACTCGAAATTCGAACCAGGCCGAATCCGAGTTCCGATTCATTAGACCAAGCCGCATTTCACGCCCATGAAAATCACTTACCTCAGCCACTCGTGCTTCCTGATTGAGACCTCCTCGCACACCCTCATCGTGGACCCTTTTTTGAACGATAACCCGCTGGCAAAGGTAAAGGCGGCGGATATCCAATGCGATTTCGTCCTCGTGACGCATGGACATTTCGACCATGTGGGGGATGCGGTGGAAATCGCGAGGAAGAACGACGCGACGATCATCACTTCCTTCGAGCTGGCGGACTGGCTGGGAAAACAGGGCGCGAAAACCCATCCGCTCGGGATCGGCGGCGGGTACAACTTTCCATTTGGCCGGGTGAAACTGACCATTGCGTTTCACTCCGCCGGGGGAAATCCGCCGGAGGGCTTCAAAGGCGGCTCACTTTATCTGGGCGTGGCGGCGGGGATGTTGATCCAGGCGGATGGGAAGACGATTTATCACGCCGGCGATACGGCGCTGACGCTGGAAATGCAATTGCTGGGGCAGCGAAACAAGATCGACGTGGCGATGCTGCCGATCGGCGATAATTTCACCATGGGGCCGGAGGATGCCGTCGCGGCGGCGGAGTTCCTGAAACCGGGGCTGACGCTGCCGATGCATTACAACACCTTCCCCCCCATTCACCAGGACCCCAAGGCATTCGTGGCCATGCTGAAGGCGAATGGGCTGAAGGGCGAGGCGCCGGGTATTGGGGAGTCGATTACGCTATCAATGACGAAGGGATGAATCACGCGATGGCGGAACTGCCGCGGCGCCCGCAACTCCCGTGATTCCACGTTCCAACTATTGATCCTGGGACGGCGTGGGAGTTGGCGTCGATTTCGGATTGGAAGTGAACCAGCCGTGACGGCGCGGTTTCGGCGTGGGGCTCGGCATCGGGCGCAGCGTGTCCAGGTATTTATCGAGATCGTTGGACTGGAATACCGGAGAGCTGGGCATATCCGTCCGGTTCAGTTCCTTGGCGCTAAGGTCCTTCAGGTTCGCGGTTCCTTCGACAATATACGGCGTCAGAAAAATGAGGAGTTCGGTTTTCTGATCGCTCTTGACCGTATGCCGGAAGGCCTGGCCGAGCAGCGGGATATCGCCAAGGATCGGCACCTTGTCCACGCTGGAGAGCTGCTGCTTCTGCATCATGCCGCCAATGACCACGGTGGTCGCATCCGGGGTTACCACCACGGTTTCCGCGGAGGTCTTGTTGATGACCGGGGCATTGACGGTGGGTGAGATGGGAACAGTCTGGCTGGAAAGGGAGGAGATTTCCGGGGAGACGATCATCTCGACGTTGTGGCTCTCGCTAATGAAGGGAGTGACGCGCAGGATGATGCCGACATCCTGGTAATTGACCGTATTGATCGTCTGCCCAGCCTCCGTGATCTGGCTGTTGGTGATGAACGGAACCTCCTGGCCGACGACGATGACGGCCTCCTGGTTATTGCGGGCCAGGATGGAGGGTCTGGAGAGGACGTTCACGTCGCCTTTTTGCGCAAGGGCGTACAGCGTCGCGGAAGCGCTGTTGGTATTGAGGCGAAAGAAGGAGCCGGTGGCCTGCTGGGCAAGGCCGAATGCCGTGGAAGCGCCGGATATCGGGGGTACCAGCGTGGTGAGCGAAGGAGTGGAAGTGCTGGCCGTGGTGGAACCGCCGGTGCCGGTGACGACTGCGGTGGTCAGCGTGGAAGTCGCGGATTGCGCGAGGCCGGAGAGGACTTGAGCCATGGGCGAAGGGCCGACATTGAAGGAATAATTTCCTTCCACGCCAAAATTAAGATCCTTATCGAGGGTAACCTGGGCGAAGAGGACCTTGATGAGCACCTGCGGCTTGGGCCGGTCAAGGCTTTCGATGACCTTGAAGACTTCCTTTTGCGTATCGTCATCGGCAACAACGATGACCGAGCGCGTCTCGGGATCGATCTGCACAATGGCGTCGCCGAGCATGGTGTTATTGCGATACTCGCGCGCGGTCGTGGTGCCGCCGGAATTGAGACCGGAGGAACCGCCGCCCCGCTGGCCGCCTCCGGAATAAGGAGTCGTGCTGTTATTGAAACCGGGCGTCGAGGGACGAAAACTGGTCTGCGCCAGCAGCGGCGTCGCCATTGCCAGGAGGAGGGTCAGGAAAAGGTTGGGAGTTTTCATGGGAAGAATTAACGGAAGCCGCCTCCGCCGCCTCCGCCGCCGCCAAAGCCCCCGCCGCCACTGGAGCCGCCGCCGTTGCCGCTGGTGTTGAGGGTATTGATGACATCGCTGGACGCGCCGGTCTGGGTGCGCTGGCTGAGGACGTCGGTTGTGTTCTGGGTTTCGGTGGTACTTGCGCCATTGACCGTGAACATGCCGCGGAGGATGGAGGCGACGTTGTCGGGATCGGCGTTTTGCAGCGTGTAAACCTGGATATGCTGCTTCTTGGAGTCGCTGGAATCGAGGCGCCCGATGGTATTGGCAACTTCCTCCATCATGTCATGAGAACAGGTGACGATGATGGAATTGGTCCGCGGGTCCGGCACGGTCACCACCCGGGCTTCCTCCAACTGGCGCTGGGTTTCCCCGGTGCCGCCGCGCTGCGGCTGAGGCTGCGACCCGCCGAAACGGAACAGATTGCCGCCGGTGCGGTTGTTGTTATTGCTGTTGTTACTGCCCGGCGTGGAGTTGTCCGAGTAAAGGGTGGAGAGGATATTGGCCATCTCGCCGCAATCGGCGTGATCCAGGCGGAAGATGCGCGTCTCGCTGACGGCGGAGACGCTGGTATCCAGCCGGCTCACGATGTCCGCAATCCCCTCCATGGACTCATCCGGCGCGCTGACGATGACGGAATTGCTCTGCTCATCGGACACGGCGACCACGCGCGATGCGGCGCTGCGGGCCGCGCTTTGGGCGGCGGCGTTTTCCTGCCCCCCTCCCCCTCCTCCTCCCCCGCCGCCGCGCCTTCCAAAACCGAAGAAGCCGGGAAATCCGCCCGGGCGGTTATTGTTGCCACCGCCGCTGCTCTCGCTGTTCTGGAAGAGCTGGGTGATGACATCCGCGATGGACTTGGCATCCGCGTATTGAAGCGGAAAGACGCGGATCGAGGAGATGCCGGAGATGGAGGTATCGAGCGCGTGGATGATCTCCGCGATGCGATGGACATTGGCCTGGCTGTCCGTGAGGATGATGGCGTTGCTCGCGTCGTTGGCGGTGATGGATGCCTCATCGGACAGGAGCGGGCGCAGGTTGTCGATCAGCTTGGATACATCCGCGAAACGCACCGGCAGGATCTGGGTGACCATGTTGTCATTGCGCGGAATGAGGGCAGGGTCCGCGCCGGTGACCACGGGTAGATCGTGCTTTGGCGCATCCGCGCGGCTGACGATCTTGAGGATGCGCCCGTTGCGGATGGCGGTGAGATTTTTCTCGACCAGAAGGCTGTTGAGCAGGTCCACGGCTTCATCCGGCGTGAGCGGCTGGCGGCTGATGACATTGACCGTGCCGGTGACGGGCGTATCCTGGACGACGACGAATCCGCAGGTCTCGCTCAGGTAGCTGAGGACATCGGAAAATTGAGCACCCTGGAAGTTGAGCCGAATCTTGCCGTCCACGGAGGGTGTGGGCTGGGGCGTGGGGGACTCGGTGACGACGGGAGTCTCGGTAACGACAGGAGTCGAGGGCGCGGCCTCGGGAGTGGGCATTGGCGTCGCGCCCGCCGGGGTGGGGGCCGGCATGATCAATGGCGCGGGAGTCACCGCGGAGACTGGAGAGGGCGAAGCGGATTGCGCGAAGGCCGGTGCGGCCGCGATGAGGAGGGTGAGGCATGTGCGCTTTTTCATTTCAGTTCCTGTTGGCGCCGCTCCATCATGCGGCGCATAATTGCATTGAGGCTTGCGTTGG
The DNA here is from genome assembly GCA_036266845.1 of Chthoniobacteraceae bacterium. GTDB lineage: Bacteria > Verrucomicrobiota > Verrucomicrobiia > Chthoniobacterales > Chthoniobacteraceae > DATAXI01. The sequence goes on from DATAXI010000038.1 coordinate 29,869, forward strand.
TGGAGGAGGTGGAAAGAGTTGCACCCGGCGGACCTGCGGGCGCCGCATCCGCGGTGGAGGGCGCGGCTGCCGGCGCCGAGTTATCGAACGGCACCGTCTGGCCGACATTCACGACGATGGTCCTGCCGGCGCGGCTGATCTCGATTCCCGCAGGCGTGATTTTTGCAATCTTCGCCCCGGCGATCTCCTGATCAACCGGGAGAACCTTGTCGTAATCCGGACGCGAGCCGGAGAAGAAGGCGAGCGAGGTGGTGCCACTGGTCACCATGACGCCGGTGAGCGCGACAAAATCGGACGCCTTGGGCGGAGCGGCGGCGGTGGGCGGAGGCGTGGGCGCGGACTGGCCGGCGGCCTCGTTGGCGCCGGTGCGGTTGGGATCAAAGATATTCCGGAGCCGGATGATGCGATACGCATCGAACCCTTGCGCGGCGGGCGCCTGCGCGGCGGGCGCCTGCGCGAGAGCGGCCAGCGGAACGCAGAAGGCAAGCAGCGGCAGCAGCAGGATGCGCTTCATCATTCGGCCCCCTTTGCGTTGGCATCGATGTGAAGGAAGCTGAAGCGCGCCGTCATGGTGAGCGAAGCGCCGCGGTCATCGCGCGAGGTCAATTCGTACTCCTGCAGGTTCACGGGCAGCGAATCGGTTTCCATCTCGTAGATAAAGCGGGCCAGCGCGAGCTGGGTGCCGGTGGCCGTGGCGCGCCACTCGAACAACTGGCCGCCCTGCTCATCCGGGTCCAGCCAGCTCGGCGCAAGACTGGAGAAGGTGATCCCGGAATCGCGAGCCCAGCGGTCGATCTCCTGCACGGCCAGGTTCTCCGAGGCGGAGACATCCGTGGGCATGTTGGCGCGCAACATGGAGGACCACCGGTTATGGATATTGTTCTGGCGGTCGAGCAATTGCTGGCCGCGCTGCACTTTTTGCTGCAACTCCTGGATTTGGCGGCTCTGGGCATCCCACAACGCCATGAAGGGGGTGAAAACCACATAGTTGAGCGCGAGCAGTCCGCCGCAGCAGCCGGCCACAATCTTCAACAACGCGGTGCGCCGTTCGTTAGTCATGCTGCTCCTCCCATTGATAAGTCAGGGTGAATTGAATCGGGTTTTCACCGCGAATCTGCTCCACCTGCAGGCCCTTGATCTCCGGGCTGGCACGCATGTGGTCCATCAGGGCGAGCAGCGCGGGGTGCGACCTCGCATAGCCGGTGCAGGTGACCTTGTGGTCCTCGGCCACCTGGATGCTCTTTGCCCAGACGTCGCCCTCTTTCGGGAACGCGGTGGCGATGTTCTCCAGCTCCCGCACGCCGACGGGCACCGGGTCGAACCAAGGCTGGAAATGCTGAATCTTCTTCTGGATGTCGCCCAAATCATCGGCGGTCGATTCCATGGAATCCCACTCGTCCTGAAGGTGGCTCTCGATGCGAGACCGGATGAAGAGCATCAGCAATGGGAACAGCACGATCACGACCGCGGCGAAAACCAGCCGCCGCCGCTTCGCGGAGTCGAACTGCTTCATCATCGACTGCCAGCGCGTGGTCTCCGGCACGACGAGTTCAAACGCCACGGGCTGCCGGCGCAAATAAGTGCGGGTGGCTACCGTCGCGGCGCCAATTTCCCCGGCCACGAGGGCGGGCTCGCATTCCGGCGTTGCAATGCCGATGCGCGAGAGGCCGCCGCGCGCCGCGGTGCAGAGCTTCCACGCAGCCGGACCGCGAAAATCCGCGCCGCGCACCTGCTGGCGCACGGCCTCCGGCAGACGCCCGAGCGTGATGCGCACATCCCGGCAGAAGCCGGCGGCATCGAACGCCGCCTCCTCCGAGGAGAGGGAAGTGGGCAGCGAGCGCAGACCCGCGACGCCGCCGCCCGCGGTCACAACCAGGTCCACATGGTTGCCATTGGTGAGGAAGTGAATTTTCGGCGCTGTCTCCGCGAGGACGTTATCGAGCGCGAGGGAAACGGACACGGCCTCGCGATTTGCAGCCTGGAGCATCTGTTCCACCGCTTCCACTTTCCTCGCGGGCAACGCGGCGAGCGTGGCGCGCTTGCGGCCATCCGGCAGCGTATAAGGGCAAAAGCCCAGCCGCAATTCCCCCGCGGGCATGGAGAACTCGCGCTCGGCGCGTAACTCCAGGTAGCCGCGCAAATCATCGAGGTCCACCTGTGGCAATTCCGTGGAAGCGGAAAGCGCCCAGCCCGCCGGCACGCAGACCACGCAATGGCGCTCGCGGAGACCCGTTGCGCCAAGCGCCGCGGCCAATTCCTTGCCGGCCTTGCCGGGATTTCTCAGCACCTCCTCCTCGCCCACCGGGATGGAGAGCGATTGAGCGATCTCGGTCTTCTGATCGTTGCCGCGCATGAGGCTGACGGCGAGGCGGCCGGACTCGATGGTCACGGCCAGTGCGGAGCGGGTGCGCAGGCGGCGCTTTAATACTTCGATGGAGGGTTTCACAGTTTGCCCTCGATCTGTTGGGCCAGGGTCTGGCGGACCTGGCTGCCGAGCGCCCAGCCCAGGGGCGCCATGTTCCGGCGAAAGACGATCTGTGGAGTGCCGCTGCTGTTATCGATCACAAAGAGGGTGCGCCGGTAGCCGCGTCCGTTGTGGCCCACGGCGGCAATATCCGCGCTCACCTGGAATGTCTCCGCCGTAAGATAAGGCCCGGCTTGCGCGGAGGCGGCTGGCCCGAGGATGGAAGCGACCCAGGAGAGATTGGTGACAGGCTCCGACTGCGCCTCGCGCGTGGAGACGATCTGCTGCGCGGTGCTCTCGGTGATGCCGGGCACGCACTCCAGCACCGTGGCACTGGCGGAGTTCACGTTGATGAGGCCGACGTTGTACGCCGCGTTCGTATTGGTGAGGCTGCCGGACACCTCCGCAAACTCCGCGGCGCTCATGCCGCTTTTGACGTAGAATTCGAGCACGCTCTTCGGGGGATTTCCGCGCCGCAGGGTGCGGGTGATTTGAGCGCCGCGTTGCGAGCCCAAGGTGTTGTTCAGCATTTGTGTGAGCGAGCCGGAGACGGAAGTGACGTTGATGCGCTTGCTGCCGTCGCTCATGACATTGGGCTCGCGGCTGTAAACGGTGACGTATTCCAGCAGGCCGGGCGAGAAACTGGTGGCGCCGCCGGCGGTTTCGTCTTCATCCATCACGTGGTTCAGATTGAGGTCATTGCCGTAAAGCGTCTCGACATCGGTGCCGCCATCGACCTGCGCCAGCTCCTCCACGGTTTCAAACGGCGCATTTTTCTCCACGCTGGATGCGGAGGCCGTGGAGTTGGCGGTGGATGTGGAGGTACTGGAACTGCGCCAGCTCACGATGGCCTCGGCAAGCTCCTGGGTCATGCCGGGCAGGTTTTCCAGCATGGTGGCGGAGGCGGTGTTGAGGTTCAGTTTCGAGCACTCATCGACAAGGCCGAAGGTCACGGTATTGGAGGTATCGCTCGGGTCGGGCTCGCCGATGAACCAGAATGAAGCTTCGCCGACCGGCACGTCCTGGGCCTCGTAAGTCGTGGGATCGGGCATCATCCCCGGCGAGGTGCCGTTTTCCAGGATGGTCTCGACGTATTGCGCGGCGCCTTCGATGGCCTGGTCCGCCTCGCGCCCGGCAAGCTGATTGTCCGAGCCGCGATAGGCCATGAGCGTCGTGTGGCCCAGCAGCAGGGTGAGGCTCACGAGGCCGATGCAAACCACCAGCACCACGATCAACACGGCGCCGGTTTCGGAATGCGCATGGAAGCGATGGATCACGATGCGCTGGGCGCCGGAGTCGGCGAGGTGAAGGGTTGCGTGGTCCAGGGCACGAGGACCTCGATGGGCGGGGGCGTGGGGCTCTTCAAATCCGGCGGCGCCTGCTGGATATCGACCCGGACGGCGGCGGGAATCGTCTCCGCGCCGGAGCCGCTGGTGGACGCGCTGCTGCCGCTGGTGGAGGCGGAATCGGTGCCGGAATCGGCGGTATTGTACTCCCAGCTCGTCTGCCAGTTGGTGCCATCGTAAAAAGCGACCTGCATGGAGGCGACATTCTCGAGGATCGGTTCATCCTCCGCCTGGGGAGTCGTTGTTTCCAAGAGATCGCGCGTGACGGCGCGGACAAGGCTGCCGGAATTGGCGTTGGTGCCGCTGCCCTTGAGCACGTAATACTCCACCTGCTGCACATCGCCATAGAGTGCGTCGTCGGTATCCTTGCCGGTGGTGGTGGTAAATTTGAGATAGCCGGGTTGCGCGTTATCGATGCCGTCGTTGCCGGCGCAATCTCCCTCGACAATGCTCGCCAGTTCGCCGCCGGAGATCATCGCGTTGCGCAGATCGTTGCGGACGACATCCGCGGCGCGCATGCGCGTCTGGGTATCGCGGACGCGCTGCGTGGCGCCGTCGCGCAGGTGGATGGCCTGCTGGAATACGGCATAGATGGCCACCAGGATGAGCGCGCCGGCAATCGTGGCCAGGACAACCTCCAGCAACGTGAATCCGCGATAGGCGGGCGCGAAGGTCATAGCGAGGATTGCCCTCCCGCGGTGCCGCTGACCAGGGTGGTGAGCGTGACGCTGCGCTGCTTGCCCTGCACCGGGTAACTCACGCGCACGGCCAATTGCGTCATGGTGTTGGTGCCGTCCTGGTCCCAGTTTTCCTCGTCCATTTCCCAGGTATAACCGGGCCAGTCGGGGCCGAAATTGCCGCTCTGCTCCGGGGTGCTGCCGGAGGTGATCGCCAATTCCTCCTCGCTGATCTTGTTCTCCGCAAGCTGGCCGGCGGCGGCGGTCCGCGCCGCGATCACGGAGGCGCGATTGGCAATCGT
>DATAXI010000041.1:0-21494 GCA_036266845.1 Chthoniobacteraceae bacterium
TCTCCCTGCACGAGCGCACGTACGACCGGAAAATGACGGAAATCTTTCTCGCGCTGGAGATCGAGAAGCACTTCTCCAAGCAGCAGATCATGAACCTGTACCTGAACCGGGTCTACTTCGGCTCCGGGTTCTACGGGGCGCAGGCGGCCTCGCTCGGGTACTTTGGCAAGAATGCGGCGGACCTGAACCTCTCGGAGGCGGCGACTCTGGCCGGCTTGCTCAAGAATCCCAACAATCTCTCGCCGTGGGGCAACCGGCAGGCGTGCATCGATTCCCGCAACTTTGTGCTCGGGCGCATGCTGGACCTCAAGATGATCGACCAGGCTACCTACCAGAAGGAGGTAGCTTCCAATCTGCGGGTCAAGAATCGCAAGCCGGTCCACACAGACTCTTACGCGGTGGATATGATCCGCTCCCAGGTGGACGATATCGTGGGGCGGGACCGGGCGATTGCGGACGGCTACCAGATTTACACCACCATCGACCCCGATCTCCAGAAGCATGCCGACCAGGCCCTGCGGGATCATCTGGCCAGGGTCGAGGCGACCCAGGGTTACCAGCACCAGACCTGGTCGGATTACCAGGGCATCCTCCGCCAGCACCGCGCGGATGAGGATGATAAGGAACCGCCCGCGCCCGAGTACCTGCAGGGAGCCGCCGTGGTGCTGAACAACGAGGACGGCGGCATCCTGGCCATCTCCGGCGGACGCGATTTCAACCAGAGCCAGTTCGACCGCGCGCTCGCCGCAGCCCGCCCCATGGGCACGGCGTTCATCCCCTTCGTGTACGCGGCGGCGTTCGAGAAAGGGATGTTCCCCGGCACGCTGGTGGAGGATACGCTGATGGATAACCGGCAGGTGATGATCGGTGGCATGGTCGGCATCCTCGGCGAGTGGGGGCCGGAGCGCATCGACAACCGGTACGAGGGGCCGATTACCGCGCGCGAAGCGCTGGCCAAGTCCAAGAACGCGGCGACGGTCCGGCTGGGCATGCAGACGGGCATCGATAACGTGATCACGCTCGCAAAGGCCGCGGGCCTCTCCCGCGTAGTCGGCAAGGATGCGCACGGCGGCGAAGTTCTCAACCTGCGGCGGTTCCCGGCCACCTATCTCGGCTCCAGCGAGATGACGCTCATGGACGCCACGCTCGCTTACACCACCTTCCCGGATGGCGGCTCGCGTCCCGCGGAGCCCTACATCATCCAGCGCATCCTGGACAAGAATGGGAACCTCATCTTCGAGTCCCATCCCGAACGCCATTACGTCATGCGCGATACGACCGCCTACGAGGTCCACTCCTGCCTCTCGGACGTTCTCGATTACGGCACCGCGGACAAGGCGTACACGACCTACGGCCTGCGAAAGTTCCCCCTCGCGGGAAAAACCGGCACGGCTTACAACTTCACGGACGACTGGTTTATCGGGTACTCGAGCGCCATCACCTGCGGCGTCTGGGCCGGGTTCGACAAGCCCACCTCCATCTATCACGGCGCTTTCTCGAGCGATGTGGTTCTGCCCATCTGGGTGGATATCATGAACAGCTCCTTCCAGAAGTATTCGCCTGCGGAAATTCCGCAGCCGAGCGGCCTCGCGCGTTACCAGATTTGCACCGCCTCGGGCCAGTTGGCCACGGACCAATGTTTTGACGTCGTGACCGACAAGACGACCGGCCAGACCACGCGCCACAGCACCACCTATTATGAATTGGCCACGCCGGAGCAGGCCCCCAAGGTGAAGTGCTCCGTCCACAGCGGCGCGGGGGTCATCGCGGGAGCCGGCGCGCCCGTGGGGTTGATCCCGGCGGATCCTTCGGTCCCGCCCTCCAAGTATCCGCGTGCGACCATCGCGGTCGATCTCAGCAAGGTCTCCCCGGTGCCGATTCTCGGCCAGACGGTGACGGGCGACGATGATCCCTATCAATCCGTCAAGCCGAGCATGGTAATGGCCGCCACGCGCGTGGGCGATAATGCGCTCCCGCCCGGCGCCACCCACGATGGGACGGTGACCCCGCTCAACGCCGGCAGCGCCCCTGGGCCGGCAAACATGGCCGCCAATCCGGGCGCCGCTCCGGCCACGGACGGAACCGTGCGGGTATTGCGTGCGCAGGCTGCCGGCGCCCTCGATACCGCGCAGCCGGACTCGACAATTCATCTCGATCCGCCGGCGCCGTTCAAATTCTGAAGAGGGGCAAAGGCGCGTGCCTTTTTCTTCTTTTTCATGTAACTGGCTACATCCAATCTGTTTGCCTAGCGCGTTTCTTGCTGCTAGAATGCAGTGCGCGGCGGGTCATCTTGCCCTGGGGAACCGTTGAATCCCGGGTCATATTTCACGCCGGGCTGGAACGCTAATTTACGTATGGAATCAAAGACTTTGTCCGTCCTCATCGCAGACGATGAGACGACAGTATTGGAAGCATTGACCACGGTCCTCACCCGGCTGGGGTACAATGTGGTGGGTACCGCGCGCGATGGCGCCGAGATCGTGGATCTCGTGCGCACAACGCCGGCCGATTTTCTCGTTTTGGATATCTCGATGCCTGTGATGGACGGCCTGGAAGCCGCGCGAGTGATCGCCGCGGAGAAACCCCTGCCCATCATTATCAGCACCGGCGTCACCGATGACGTCACCATCGAAGCCGCGCGCAAGGTGCCGGTGCAGGCGTTTCTCACCAAACCTTTCCGCAAGGAGCAGCTCCGCGCCTCCATCGCCATCGCCCTCACGCAATGGGAGCATCAGCGCGAGGCGGAGCGGAAGCTCCAGTCCCTCCTGGAAGCCGGCAGCGGCGCCGTCGTGTCCGCGGTTCCCCGCATCTCTGAGGAGGCCGCTCGCCAGTTCGGCCTTACCAAACGCGAGTATGAGGTGCTCTGCCGCATCGCCGAGGGCAAATCAAACGCCGAAATCGGCGAGGCCATCGGCGCCGCCACGCGCACGGTGGACAAGCATGTGGAGCACATCTTCGATAAGCTGGCCGTCAAGACCCGCACCGCCGCCGTCGCCCGCGCCCTCCACATGGAAGCGGCGTAGCCCCGGCTGCTTACGCGAAAGGATTAAGCGCCAGCGGCGCGGGAGAGACTGTCGGCAAATGAAATCGAAGATGTTTTACCCCTCGATGGTATTGATCTCCACGGGCTCGACTTTGATGCCGAGCTCTTCCAGCCAATCGATCGCGCGCTTTACTTCCTCGCGTTCGCCCTCGATCTCCAGCGATACGATGCCCACCTCCGGGGTCACGCTCGCCTGACGGATGTTCGTGATCAGCTCGAAGTTTTTCCCCAGCTCATAGATCACCGGGCGCGTGATGAGACGCGATGGATACATGAGCCAGAGACGGGATTTTTCCTGAGCCATGTCCCAAGGGCTATCCGCCGGCGATTGCCGGGACAATCGAAATCTCGTCCCCGGGCTTCACCGCGGTCGCTTTGTCTTCGAGGAACCGGATATCCTCGTCATTGAGGAAAATGTTTACGAAGCGGCGGACATTGCCCTCCGCGTCGCAGAGGCGCTCCTTGATGCCGGGATAATTACGCTCAAGGTCATCGAGCAGTTCGCCTACGTTCGCGCCGGAAGCCTGGACCAGTTCCTGTTCGTTGGTCAGCTTCCTCATGGGATTGGGAATACGGATGGTGGTGGACATAAATAGGGTTGGGTAAAATTTTAGCGTCAGGCGGCGGGAGTGGCTTCCGCGCCGATCAATTCCTCGAACTCCCGCAGGCTTGGCTTGATGAGCCGCGGCTCGCCGCACTTGCCGATAATCGCCTCCTGTGTCTTGAGGCCGTTGCCGGTGATGCAGAGCACCGCGCTCTCACCGGCGGGAATTTTGCCCGCCGCGATGAGCTTCTTCGCGCAAGCGACGGTGACGCCGCCCGCGGTCTCGGCAAAGATGCCCTCGCACTCGGCCAGCACGCGGATGCCTTCGACGATCTCCTCGTCGGTGCAATCCTCGCAGGCGCCGCCCGTTTCGCGCATCGCATGGATGGCGTAATAGCCGTCCGCGGGCGTGCCGATGGCGAGCGACTTGGCAATCGTGTCCGGCTTCTGCACCGGCTTCACGATATCCGTGCCGCGCTTGAATGCGCCGGATATGGGGGCGCACCCGGCCGCCTGGGCGCCGTGGATGGTGAACGGATCATCCGGGCCGACAAGGCCAAGCGCACGAAATTCCGAGTACGCCTTGGTGATCTTGGTCAGAAGCGAGCCGCTCGCCATCGGGACGACGGTATGCCGCGGGAGCCGCCAGCCGAGCTGCTCCGCGATCTCGAAACCCATGGACTTGGAGCCTTCGGCGTAATAGGGCCGCAGGTTCACATTGACGAAGCCCCAGCCATACTTGCCGGCGATCTCCGAGCAAAGGCGGTTGACCTGGTCATACGCGCCGTGGATTCCGATGACATTGGTCCCGTACACGAGCGAGCCGAGCACTTTCCCCTGCTCGAGGTCGGCCGGGATGAGGACGTAGCTCTTGAGGCCGGCGCTCGCGGCATTCGCGGCGACGCTGTTGGCCAGGTTGCCAGTGGAGGCGCAGGCGACCACCTCGAAGCCCATCTCCCGCGCACGGCTCAGGGCGACGGAGACCACGCGATCCTTAAAGGAAAGCGTCGGGTAATTGACGGTGTCGTTCTTGATGTAAAGCTCCTTGATGCCGAGCCGCTGCGCGAGCCGGTCCGCCTTGACCAGCGGCGTAAAGCCGACCTGGGTGCCCACGGTGGGCTCGGAGTCAATCGGCAGCAGCTCCCGGTATCGCCACATCGATTCCGCCCGGGACTCGATGACGTCGCGGGTCAGCACCGCTCGGATCGCGTCATAGTCATAGGCCGCCTCCAGCGGGCCAAAGTCGAAGTCGCACACGTGGGTGGCGGCTTTCGGGTACTTGCGGCCGCACTCGCGACACTTCAGGTGGGTGAAATAAGGGCTCGAATTCTTGTCCATGGCTTTCGGTTTTTACCCGTACCGAGAGAAACCCAGATTCGGTGAAACGACGACAATGCGCCGAATCCCCCTCTCATCTTTCCGGCTTTCCGGTCGTTTTTTGCGACCGTGCATCCGGCTGGATTTGGCACCTGGTCCCCGGCGGCTCGCGCTTCCTTGCGGTTAAGCAAGTTCATGCAAGCCCTTCCGGGCGGTTGCCGTGGCTTCAACGGGCCAGTCCCTCAGCCACTCTCGATAAGAGTGCTGCCAAAATAAGCAGGCCCGATACCCCCGTCAAAGATTTTTTTGCCGGGCGATCTTCGGCGGAATTGATCAGCCGATTTTTTCTGACCCGGGAAAAGCCGCCCGCTGTTTCAGTGCAACCCAAAGACCCGGGCCAGCACAAGGAGCGCGCCGGCAAAGAACATCGCTCCCAGAAAGATGCAGACCGGCAGGGTGAGCACCCATGCGAGAATGATGTTCCGGAGCGTTCGCGCCTGGAGGCCGGAGTTGTTGGCAGCCATGGCGCCCGCCACGCCGGATGAGAGGACGTGAGTGGTGCTCACGGGCAGGCCATAGGCATCCGCCATGCGGATGGTGATCATCGCCACCACCTCCGCGGCTGCTCCCTGGCCATACGTGAGATGGCTCTTGCCGATCTTCTCGCCCACGGTGATGACAATCCGTTTCCAGCCAATCATGGTGCCGAACCCGAGTGCGCAGGCAACCGCCACCTTGACCCAAAGCGGGATGTATTGGGTCTCCTGATTGATGGCTTTCCTGTAAGTGGTCAGCGTGGTGGCGTCCGCCCCGGTGATCTCGCTCCCCTTGACGAGCTTCGCGATGGAATTGGAAAGGTAGTAGAATGCGTCCCGCAATCGGCTCCGGTCTGCTTCCTTGAGATCGTTCAGGCTCTTGCAGCCATCGAGCATGGTCTGGACTTCCTGGTTCTTCTCGGCCATGGCCGAATAAATGCCGCCGTTGAATGCGCCGCCCGGCTTCACGAACGCGGTCAGCGTGGCCGCCGCGGCATCGGCGTTCTCGGTTGCCCCCGGCTTCTGATGCGCGATGATCGCCTCCGCGGACTTCGCGAGCGTCCGCAGGTTTTCCAGCGCGGCCGGGGAGGTGGTCATATCCAGCGCATACATTCCGGGGATGATCCCAACGAGGATGAGCATGATGAGGCCCATGCCTTTCTGGCCGTCATTGGAGCCATGGAAGAAGCTCACCCCGGTGCAGGTGAGGCAGAGGATGCCGCGAATCCAAAGCGGCGGGGCCTTATGGGGATCGGGCGCTTCGTAGAGTTCCGGTTTCCGCACGAGCAGCTTCAGCAGCAGGAACAGAAGGGCCGTGAGCACGAATCCGATGACGGGGGAGAAAGCGAGCGCCGCTCCCACATCCTTGGCCTTCGCCCAGTTGACGCCGGCCATAAAGCCGCCCGATTTCATCAGGGAATTCATGAGCCCCACCCCCATGATCGACCCAATGAGGGTGTGGGAGCTGGAGGCCGGCAACCCCAGATACCACGTGCCCAGATTCCAGATGATGGCCGATATCAGCAGCGAAAAAACCATGGCAAACCCGGCGGAGGAGCTGACATGCATCACCAGTTCCACCGGCAGCAATGCCACCACGCTGTAGGCCACCGCTCCCGTGGAGGCCAGCACGCCGATCAGATTCCAGATGCCCGACCAGATAACCGCGACGACCGGCGGCAGGCTCTGCGTATAGATGACGGTGGCCACCGCGTTCGCGGTATCGTGGAAGCCGTTCACAAACTCGAACCCAAACGCAAACGCGAGGGCGATAAGGAGAAAAACGACCTGGATAGGTCCGATGCCGTCGTACCAATGGTACATCGCCGCGGACAATAGTCAGACGGCGCCTCACGGGGAATGACGCGATTGTTACATTTGGGTAACATCCGCCGATTCGAAAAAATCCCGATGGGAAAAAAGCGGCGCGCCAGCCACTAATGACGAATGGGAGTTCCCCAGCCAGCCCCGCCGCGATTTTCGCCCCGCCCATTATGACTACCGGTTCGGCCGCCATATTTCGGGACACGCTGCCGCCGGATTTTTCCTGGGTGGTGACGGGCTTCCTGGTGATTGCATCGCTGTTAATGGCACTCCAGCCCAAGGAGCGGCCCAGGGTGCGCACCGCGCTGAAGATTTTCGGCATGGCGCTGATGGGGATTTGTGCCGCCGGAGGGGTGCGCCAGCTCGGCCTTCCGGAGACGAGCCTTTTTTACGGGACGTTCCGCGACGCGGCGCTGCTGCTGGGAGGCATCGCGATTGTAAACCTGGCGGCCGTGGCGGCTTTCGCCGGGGTGCTCCGGCGGGTGCGGCTGGAGCCGCCGCCGATCGCGCAGGACCTCCTCATGGCGCTGGGGTACGTGGTCGTGGCGATCATGACGCTTTCCTATGTGGGGGTGAATTTGCAGGGCATCATCGCGACCTCCGCGGTGCTGACGGCGGTAATCGGGTTCTCGCTGCAGGATTCGCTGGGCAATGTGATGGGCGGCATGGTGCTGCAACTCGAGCAGACGATCCACGTGGGCGATTGGGTCCGCGTGGAGGATGTGGAGGGGCGGGTAAAGCACATCCGCTGGCGGCACACGGCGGTGGAAACCCGGGACTGGGACACGATTGTTTTTCCCAATGGCGTGCTGATGAAGGCGAAGGTGACGCTGCTGGGGAGGAAGGAGGGAGCGCCGCGGCAACGCCGGCGCTGGGTGTACTTCCGCGTCGGGCTGGATCACTCGCCCCCGCGCGTCATGCACGCGGTGGAGACGGCCCTGCGGGCGGAAACCAACAAGCACATCGCCACAGAGCCAAAGCCGCAATGTCTGTTGACGGACTTCAAGGATGGCGATGCCGTGTTCGCGGCGCGCTATTGGCTGACCGATCTCTCCCAGCCGGACCCCACGGACTCGCTGGTGCGCACCCGCATCTACGCGGCGCTGCGGCGCGAGGGCATCCCGCTGGCGATGCCGACGCAGGAGGTGCACGTCGCGCAACTGGACGGGAGCCGCGAGGAGCGGCAGCGCGAGGAGGACCTCAAGCGCCGGCTCGATGCGCTGGTCCGCCTGGAGCTGTTCGACGCGCTCACGGAAGAGGAGCGCACCGAGATCGCCCACCGGTTGATTACGGCGCATTTTGTCCGTGGAGAAGTGATCACCCGCCAGGGCGCCGAGGCGCACTGGCTCTACATCATCGCGGAGGGGGACGCGGACGTAAAAGTCGAGCACGGCGGCATGGTGCAAACGGTGGCGACGCTGCACGCGGGCCAATTGTTTGGCGAGATGGGATTGATGACCGGGGAGCCGCGCACGGCGAGCGTGATCGCGATTACGGAAGTCACTTGCTACCGGCTCGGCAAGGAGGCGTTTGAGGATATCCTCCACCGGCGCCCATCGGTGGCGGAGCAGATGTCGGTCATCCTCGCCCAGCGCCGCGTGGAGCTGGAGGCGTTGCGGGATCAACTGGGGCAGCAGGCCCAGGAGGAGCGGATGCGGACCGTGCGCGACAATTTACTGAATCGCATCCAATCCTTCTTCAGCATCAACGGAGCGGCAAAGGTATAGATACGAGCGCCGAATTCGCCCCAAGGAGCCGGTGAGCGGCGGGATTCCGGGCAGTTCATTGAGCCAGGGGAATGATGCCGCAATCCCCGGCCATTGACCAATGGATTGCCATTGCCGGCGGCGATGTCTTCCCTCGCGCCCTGGCGTCAGGGGGTAATCGTCACGTTGCTGACAAACGGGTTCTGCCGGACATCGCTCTGGCGCAGATCGCGGCCACCCACGGCCACATGGTCAAAGCGCACATTCTCCACCGCGTGCTGCGCGTCATACCCCACCAGCTCCGCGTAAGGTCCGGCACGCTCCGGCGCCGCCGAGTGGATGTTCCTGAAAACAACGCCATCCACGTGCCCGCGCTCCGGTTCCTTGCTCCATACCGCCTTGCCGATCCACACGGATATCAGCCGCTGCGATTCCTCGATGCGAATGTTGTCGAAGGTCACGTTTCTCACCATGGCGGAGTCGCAATTGTAAACGCGGAGATCCCATTCGCGGCCTTTGTCATGGATGATGTCGCAATCGGAGAAAACGATGTCCGAGAGCGGTTCGCGCAATTCGGCGCCCAGACTCAGGGCATGGGCAAATTCATTCCACAGCACGCAGTTCTTCACCGTCACGTCCCGCAATTCGCCCTGGCCCTTGTCGGTTTTGAGCACGATCAAATCGTCGAATGTCCGCAAGAAGCAGCGGGTCACCTCGACATTGCGGCAATTGCATAGGTCGATCCCGTCGGAGTTGCCGCGCCAGCCAAAGATTTTGACGTTGTCTATTTTTACCCCGCAGGCTTTGCGCACCGGGAATGTCCATGTGCTCGAGTCGCGCAGGATGATGCCCTCCACGCGGATATCGCTGCCGCTTACTTTCAGGATGGAACGCGTGTGGACGGGGCAAAGGCTGGCATCCACGATGCCGCGCCCGCGCACGGTGATGTTGGTGCCGCTCACATCCAGCACTGGAGGATGCGCCTTGGGATCGCTATCCTCGCTGTACAGGATCGCCCCTCCGGCGATGTACAGGGTCTGCCCGGAATGAACCTGCACGCTCTGGACGCGATGGATTCCGGGGCCAAAGTAAATGACCCGCGGGTCCTTGGGATCGGGGATATCCTTCTCCATCGGATTGGCAAACAAATGGAGCGAGTGCATCCAGTCGCCGTTGGTCTCAATCGTGAGCTGCCCCGGCTCATTCACGGTGAAGGTAACGTTGCTCCCCGAGACGGCGGGCACGATTCCGCGGGCAGTGGGCAGGACTTTCACGGCCGAGATCGGGGCTGTGCCCGTGATTGTCACCTGCACGGGGCCATCCATATCGAAGGAGGCAAACGAGGTCGTCGTGGTCGCGGATTCCGGGATCGCCCGCAATGGCCGCCGCTGCTGGGCTGTGAGCGCGCTGATCCGGGCCAGGTACACAGGGGCGGTGTCGCCGCCGACTTGCACATGGAATTGGGACGAGAGCGGTTCGCCTGCCGGCGCGGGATAAACCCGGTCGCGGCCTTCACCGCACATCGTGTGTGGCAATAGGGTGAGGGCGAGGAGGCTTGAGGCGAGAAAGCCTGCGATGGTTCTTTTGGACATAGCAAGTGAGGGCAGAGGGTTCGGTAGAGAAGCATTGGGATGCGCTTCCCGACGCCTTTGAGATCACACCGGGGAGAATGCCTTGGTTGCAATATTTCGGAATGGAGCCATCATTACTTTGTTCCAGAGGATCATGCCTTTGCGGAAGGCGTTTTCGTGGGAAGGGACGGCAGAAAAGGCCGCTTGGGATCGTGTTTTAGGCCACCAACGGCCTATTTTTAACCCAGAAACCGCCATCCCTGGTTTCCCACTTGGTCCGGCGCTCCCTATGAGCCGCTGCCGGCCTGCCCCGGCGCACCGGTTTGTAATCCCACGAAAGCGCGGAGCAGGGCAGGGGGGTCCCGCCAGCCTTTCCCCACCCAAAAACGCCACCCCAGGGTTGCCGGTGCGCGCACGGTCGGGGCACGCGAATGCTCATTCTCATAATGAGCTGTGCAGCAGGGAAATCGGTCAGGAAATGAAAAATGATAAACAACAGCGTATCGAGGACGACATTTGCCTTGTTTTCAGGGAGTTAAAACCGGTGGCGATACCATAAATGGCAGGTTATTCCGGCCTGGAGCGAAAATTGATAAACTTTTTGTTGCCCGACTTGTTTTTCGTGGATTTTGGGCGAATTTTCCCTTGACGAATAGGTCATGCAAGACCAAATTCGGACCACTTCGTTGTTCCTGAAAGTTCCCCCCTCTCACCCCACAAAGCCCCGGTCATGATTTACTTAAAGTCCGTCGCCGCCTCGCGGCATCTTGGAATCCCCGCCCTCGTTTGCGCCGCCGCCGCAGCTTTTTTTGCTGTCTCCTCTGGCAACGCTGCCACCAATACCGCTGCCGTTTTCGCGACATCGGGCACCGATCTTTCAATCGGGACGAACTATACCCCGAACATCACGCCCACCAGCGCGCCCACCTCGGATGTGGAGTTCACCGGAAGCTACACCTCGACGACGCTCACCGTAAACGGGGCCGCGCTGAATTTCGGGAGCCTGGACGATCTCGATACCACGCAGACTCTCACCATCACCAATAGTAACGCGGCCGCCGGTTCCATCATCCTGAGCACCGCCTCGAATTCCCTGAGCGGCACCCCCGGGGATTTGATCTATGTGAAGAGCGGCGGCACGCTCACGCTTCAGAATGGCTCGGCGGGAGGCTGGGGTCTCACGCTCGGCGTTACGGGAAATGTGGACGAGGCCGGCACCTTGAATATTGGGGTTCCGCTCACCATCGGCGCCGGAACGACCACGACCTTCAGCGGCGGTGGGACAGCCAATATCACCGGCGGCATCACCGCGACCACCGGCGCGATTACGGTGAAAGCGGGCACGGTCAATCTTTCCGGGAATAATTCCTATACCGGTCTGACCACGGTATCGGGAGGCACTCTTGTGATCACCGGTACGCAGGCCGCGACCGATGCGCTGACGATCAGCGGTGGCACGCTGGACCTGAAATCGCCCGGAGCCCTCGGGGGTGGCACGTTGAATCTGGATGGCGGCACGACCGAGAATCTGACGAGCGGCCCATTGGTCTTGACCGCCAATCCCAATATCACCATCGCCAATAACATCGCCATCGGGGCCAATTCCGCTCAAAACGGGAATATCAACTTTGGCACCGGCACGGTGGGTATCGGCGGGAGCTACACCATCGCGCTCGCCGGGACTGGCGCCACCTACACATTTGGCGGGCCTGTATCCAACACGACAACCAGCGGCATCACAACCACGGTAAATGGCGTTGGTAATACGCTGGTGATCGACGGAACTTATACCATAGGCGGCAATAGCAATAATTCGGCTTCAACATTTGCCGGCACCGGCAATGTGGAAATCCTTGGCAATGTTGCTCCATACCCGGGCGATACCCAATCTCTTACTTATAGCGGCATGGGCACGCTTACCATGGCGGGCTCGAACAGTTATGCGGGATACACCTATCTGACCGGCACGGGAACCATTGCGCTCGATTTCTCGCAGTCAGCCTACACTTCCAATATCAGCGGCACCGGCTCGGAAGTGACGAACGATGGAACCATCCTCGTCAAAGGCGCGTCCGGCGCAGCCAATTCCCAGACTTTTAACGGCATGGTTCTGGAAGGGGCGAACAATGATTACGTCACCGTCAATCAGAACGGCGCGACGGCTGTAAACGTCTCCCTGGGCGATCTTCACCGCATTGCCCTCAGCACGCTGGGGATCACTCTTCCCACCTCCGGCACGATTTCCACCACGGCGCCCGTTGACACGTTGACCAATGTTGTCCCCTTCGCGGCGGCCAATGGCGGCACTACCTGGGCTACTATTAATTCTGTTGGTAACTTTGGCGCTTTCTCCAATTATTCGACCGGTGATGCGAATTACCTGGCGGGAAATGATATGGATGTCGCGAACGGGGATACCCCGGCTTCGGGTGTATCGGTTGATTCCCTCCGCTTTAATTCGGCGGGCGAAACCTTGAATCTTTCCGGCGCAAACACGGTTGCCGCCGGCATCCTGGTCACGCCTTCGGCCAATACGACCACCACCGTCACGGGGGGCACGCTCGTACCGTCAAATCCGGGTAACGAGCTGACTTTCCTCAACTACGGCAATACGCTGGATATTGCATCCGGGATCGCGGATAGCGGCAATGGGCCGACCAATGTGACGCTGGGCGGCACCGGCACGACTATCCTGGCCGGCGGCAATACCTACACCGGCTTGACCACCTTGACCGGCGGCGTCCTCAGTTTAAACGGCGGCAATCTCTCGTTGCCCTCGTTTGCCGGCGGCGAGAGCGCGACAGTCGCCCTCGGCAGCGGCACGCTGACCATCAGCAACGGTTCTAATAACTCGGTCTTTAGCGGCCAGTTTACCGGAACCACCGCCAGCGAGGTGGTAAAATCAGGCACCGGCGCTCTGGTGCTGGGTAATCCCGTCACCATTACCGAGACCTACGCGGGAACCATCCAGGACGCCAACGGCTGGCTGGAACTCTCGAACCAGATCGGCGCCAATGGCGATGTTATCGTTCTCGGCGGCAGCAGCTCGACTCCCACGACGCTTTTCGCGCTTGGCTCAAATGGAAGCAACTTCAGGGTGGTCGGCGGCGGAAGCGGCGCGCTCACCTTTATCGGCACCAGCTTTATTGATAGCGGCGTCTCTTCCACGATGACCTTTGTCAATGACCCCACGCTCACGTGGTCCACCTTCGGCTATGATTGGCTGGGCCGGACGGTCGTCACCGGCCAGTTCAGCTTCAAGGGCGGATTGACGGGCGCGGGAAATCTCCTGATCAACTCCGGCCCTGGCAGTGCGCTTCAATCTTATTCGGGCGCGATCAATAACGCGGGCACCATCACGATCATGTCGCCGAGCAGCACGGGCGCCGGTGTCAATATCGGCAACAATGGCGTCAACGGAGGCTTCGGCGCCAATGTCACCGGGGTGATGCAGGCTGCGGATGGAGGCGGCCTCACGGATTACATGCCGGACAACGACACCGGATTCGCGGGGCCAATATCAATTGTCGCCGGCGTATTCAGCGATGACGCCAGCGGCTCCGGGGTGACTGCGGGCAGCGGCGTCCTGAACTCGGGCGTCAGCCTCACGATGGCCGGCGGTACTTTCCAACTCAAGGGCAATGCCTCGAATTTCAAGACGCAGGATCAGGTGATCTCCGGCCTGACACTCAACGCCGGCAATAGCACCATTGACGCCGACAACCTCAGCGGCGACACCAGCACCACCATCGATCTCCGGGGCGCCGGCGGCACGGCTACGATCACCCGCAATGTCGGCGGCACACTGAACTTTATCGCCAGCACCGGCGCCTTCGGGTCCACCTCCGTCATCGAGGCCCACAACTCCAACGATGCCGGCGGCATCCTCGGCGGCTGGGCAACGGTCTCCGGCACGACATGGGCGCAGAATAACGGAAGCGACGTGGTTGCGGGCCTTCCCACCGCCTCCTACACCACGCTGAGCGCGGCTACCGGCACGAGCAATGTCGATTACGGCAGCACCACCGCCCAGAGCGCGAGCGCCATGGCGGTGAATACCCTTCGCTTCAATAACTCCGGAGCCGCAATATTGACCTTGAGCGGCTCCAACGTTCTTAACGATGGCGGTCTTCTGGTAACCACGAATGTCGGCTCCAATGCCACCAACATCACGGGTGGCGCGCTCGAGGGCGGAGCCGGAACGGATTTGGTCGTGGATCAATTCGATGCCAGCGGCGGCCTTTTCATCTCGTCCACGGTTGTGGACAACACCAGCCCCACCGCCTTGACCAAGAGCGGCCCGGGCGCTCTCTACCTCACGAGCACCTCGAATACTTACAGCGGCGCAACTTATCTGAACTCCGGCATCCTGAATGTCGCCACATTGGCCGCGCAGGGAACGAACAGCTCTCTCGGCACGGGCGCGAACGGCTACCTCGTGCTGAACGGGGGCGATCTGCAATACACCGGAACCGCCGGGGCCAATCTCAGCCAGGGCTTTACTCTGACGAATGCCGGCGGCACTTTCGATTCTTCCGGCGCCGGCTCGCTGACGGTCAGCGGTCCCATGACCATCACGGGCGCGGCAATGACCATCGGGGGCACACCCACCAATATGGGCGGCGCGCAGGTATTGACGCTGACCGGTACAAGCATCTCGAACGGCGGCCTCTTTACCTCCGCGATTACCGACGGCACACAGGGCAATTACACGGAACTGGTCAAGGCCGGCGCGGGCACCTGGACGCTCTCCAGCGCCAATAGCTATACCGGTTACACTTACATCAACGGCGGCACGCTGGTGGCCGCCAATGTGCAGGCGCTGGGCAATCTCAATGCCACTAATGTGGTGAATCCCGCATTGGTGATCATGAACACCGGCACGCTGCAAGTGGCGACTGACACGACCGTGGATCCCTATAACCTCGAGGAAACCGGAAACAGCACGCTGGTGCTGAATCGCGCAACCTCCGGTCCGGCATTTACCACCGTGCTCGGCTCGTTCAATGGCGGGAGTACGTTTACGGTCAACGCGGGCTCCAATATCAGTTCCGGGGTCCCGGCGGTTTCCTTCACCAATGTTTCGATGACTGCCAATATCGCGCTGGTTGCCAATTCGGCGGAAATCATCCTGGGCGGTGCGAACGGCACGGCCGTCGCGGGCGGCGCGGATACTTTCAATCTGGAGAATAATACCGCCTCCAGTTCCGGCTCCAGCGTCATCACGGGCAGTATTTCGGATGGCCCCTTCGGCGGCGTTGTGAATCTGAACCGAAACACCGGCAACGGCTCATGGGTCTTGCAGGGAGCCGACTCCTACACCGGCAGCACGCTGGTGAATAACGGCGCGCTCATCCTTGAGAATAACAGCGCCCTCGGCACCGGCCTTGGAAGCAGCACATCGAGCGTAAGTGTCTCCTCGGGCGCCGTACTGCAATTGCTGGGCGGAATCAGCACCACCACCGCCGTGCCCTTGAGCCTTAATGGCACCGGCATCAGCGGCGCCACCAACGGCGCCCTGGAAAGCGTCAGCGGAAATAACACCTACAGCGGCCTCCTGTACATCGCCGGCTCCAATATCTCGGTCGGTTCCGATACCCCCGGCAATACTCTGACGCTCAGTAACACCGGCACGATTCTCTGCAGTTCCGTCGGCGGCAACCTCAGCCTCACGGGCACCGGCAATATCGTGGTGGATAGTGTCATCGGCACCAACACCGGCGGGCTCACCAAGAGCGGCCCCGGCATGGCCACGCTGATGAACGCCAGCACTTATTCCGGCACCACGTCGATCACCGCCGGCATCCTGAATATCGAGAACAACAGCTCGCTCGGTTCCGGCGTGGGTACCTCCACCTCCGGCGTAGGCGTGCAGAGCGGTGCGGCGCTCCAATTACAGGGCAATATCACCACCACCACCGCCGTGCGCCTGACCTTGAATGGTGCGGGCGTGAATACCAATGGCGCTCTCGAGAACGTCAGCGGCAATAATACCTACACCGGTCCCATCACCATGGCGGCGGGCGCATGGATTGGTTCCGACGCCGGAAATCTCGTCCTCAGCAATACCAGCAATATCACGACCACCGGCAACAACAGCCTCACCTTCACGGGCGCGGGCAATATCTCCGTGGCCGGCGGCCTTTCCATCAATGGCGGCAGCGTAACCAAGAACGGCTCCGGCGCCCTCACGCTCAGCGGCAGCAGCAATTACACCGGCACGACCACCGTCAACGCCGGCGCCGTGATCGTCACCGGCTCGCTCAGCGGCAGCTATGCGGCCATCGTGACCAACGCCACCCTGGAAGTGGATGGCTCGTTCAACAACAATGCCGTCGAGGTCGCCGTGACGAATGGCGCGTTGCAGGGCAATGGCGTAACCGGCGGCCCGGTCGTGCTGACCAGCGGCACGCTGAGCCCGGGGTTGAACACCACGCTGGGCACTCCCGCCACCGGAACGCTTACCGCCAACAACAACGTTTCGCTCGACAGCAACTCAGTCTTTGCGATCCGGCTCGGTCTCGCGGCCAGCGGCACCGATAGCGATGAACTGATCATGGGCGGCGGCGGCGTCCTGAGCCTCAGCGGCAGCCTCGAGTTGACCTTGGGCGGCAATATCGACAACGCCCCGCTGAATTCAATTTACGATATCATTAACGGGAACGGCAATTCCATCACCGGCACCTTTAACGGCATCGCCGAGGATGGCGTCATCTCCGTCAATGGCGACTCGTTCGAAGTCCTCTACAACTCCGATGCGGCGGGCGACGGCGGCGCCGGCGACTACGTTGCATTGGATCTGATAGCCGTGCCGGAGCCCGGCACGTGGGCTATCCTGGCCAGCGGGTTGGGAATGCTGGTGTGCATGCAGCGCGTCCAGCGCCGCTCCCGGAAAGCAAAAGCCTAGAGCATTTTAAAAAATTATGTAGCCATTGATGTGCGAGCGCCACGGCCCTCGCCGCCGCACAGCGATGGCTACAGAATTTTTTAAACCGCTCTAGCCCGCGGACAGGTCCGCGAAAGCAGGAGAACGAGAAACGTCTCGATTTCCAACGACGCCTCCCTCCCCAAGGGAAAACGGGGAGCCTTTGGACAGTTGTCAAACATCCCGGGCGCGCCGAGACTCCCTTGATGAAAGCCCGGCGATATCGGGGAACAGAAGCTCCTCGAAAAGCGGGCGGACGCCGGGAAAGAAAAGCAGACCAAAATAGCGCCGGAAAGTATAAAACAAAGTTTACAGACGGCTAGTTTAGGCTATTGTTGGCGTTGGGATGGTGTTTGAAGGGTGCGAACCGTCTGTGCCATCCAAAAAATAGACCAAAGGTGGTCCGAATAGATTTTCGATGAAAGCCCCCCTTTCTCTCTTCGCTCGCCGAGCCTTCGTTCGGACTCAGGGAGAGCGTGGCCTGTTTCAGGCAATGCGGAGAGGCTTCACACTGGTCGAGTTGCTGGTCGTGGTCGGGGTCATGGCAGTGATGATGTCGCTCGTCATCCCGGCCTTTCAGAATGTGCGGGGCGGCAGCGATTTCAGCAGCTCGGTCTATGACATTGCCGGCGCCTTCGAGCAGGCCCGCGCCTACGCCATGGCCAATAACACCTTTGTGCTGGCCGGCGTGATGGAGGCGAACGCGTCAAACAGCAGCTCCACGAGCCCGCAGGTAGCCGGGATCGGACGGCTGGCGATCGCGGTGGTTGCTTCCCGGAATGGCACGCGCCCTTACGATGTCACGGCCTTGTCGAACTGGACATCCATCTACGGCACCGGGCTCTCCACCACCAACGGAGGCGGCCTGACACCGGTCGTAAAGCTGGCAACCTTCCGCGGGATTCATATGGTCGATCTCCAGGACGCCGGCTCGGTCCCGCCCGCCACCGGAAACATGGCGCGGCCATCGGTTCCCGTTGCCTATAATCTCTCCAATTCACAAATGGACTCGCAAAGCGGCGCCACGGAATTTGGCTGGCCCCTGGGAGTGCCGTTGACCACCCCGCCGCAATACACTTTTCTGCGCGTCGTGGAGTTCGATCCGCTCGGCTCCGCGCGCATCCTCAATGTGGCGAATTCCGACGCCATTCCTCATTTCATCGAGCTGGGGCTTGAGCCCTGCCACGGAACCTCGGTGCCGGCGACTCCCTCCAACCAGAATGTGGGGCAGATCGCGGCCATCCAAATTGACGGCATGAGCAGCGCCGTCCGCATCTATCGCCCATGAAAAGTCCATGCCAGCATCGTCGCGGTTTTTCACTCATCGAGGTAACTCTGGCGCTCGGCGTGGCCAGCTTTTGCCTCGTCCCGCTTTTGGCGCTGCTGCCGCTCGGGATGAATTCCAACCGCAACGCCTCGGCGCAGACAGTCGCCGCGGGCATTGCCACCGCCATTTCGGCGGATATGCAGGCCAGCCCGGTCCTCAGCGGCACGACGTCGCGCTTTGCGATTCCCTTGAAGAACGGAT
This sequence comes from Chthoniobacteraceae bacterium, assembly GCA_036266845.1. Taxonomy (GTDB): domain Bacteria; phylum Verrucomicrobiota; class Verrucomicrobiia; order Chthoniobacterales; family Chthoniobacteraceae; genus DATAXI01. The sequence continues at coordinate 18,494 of DATAXI010000041.1, forward strand.
CGGATTCGTTGTTCTTTGGCGATGATGGTTCCGTGGTGGGTGAGGGGGGCATGGCCCCGGCCGGCGCCAAGTATCGGGCCACCCTGTCCATCAGCCAGGATGCGTCGGATTCAAAACTCTTGAACGTGTGGGTGCTGGTGACATGGCCCGCCATGGCGGACCCGTCCGCCGCCGTGGCTCCCAGGAATTTCTCTGGCTCCTATGAGCTGCCGACCGCGGTAAATTGTTTCTAACGCGGTGATCAGAATGCATCATTCAGGAGGACGGAGATGCGCCTTTACGATTGTCGAAATCCTCGTCTCGGTGGTCGTGCTGGTGTTGATCATGGTCATGGTGGGCCAATTGATGAACGGCGCGGCCGTCGGCACCACGCTCAGCGGCAAGCATGTGGATGCCGATAGCCAGGCCCGCATGGTGTTCGATCGCATGGCGGTCGATTTCTCGCACATGCCGCAGCAGAAGGATGTCGATTTCATCTTCTCCAAGCAGCCCGATCCTTCAGCCATCACCACCTCGGGTTCCAGCGACAAGATGTTCTTTTATAGCGAGGCTCCCGCTTATTTCGATACCTCCGCCGCCGGGGGGCTTTACCCGGCTTCCACCCAGCCGGACCCAAAGAGTTCGGTCTCCCTCATTGGTTACGCCATCAATTCCGGGGTCAATAACAGCGGCGGCATCACCCCGCCGGCCTATTGCCTTCAGCGGTTGAGCCGGGGTCTGGTTTGGGATACGCAGAATCCCGCCGTCACCAGCCCGCCCGGAGCCATCAATTTTTTGACGTTCCCGAATTCAAACTCAACGACGCCGTTGCCCGTTAGCACACTGGCGGGGAATCCATTCACCAGCGGCGTGGTCGGCTCCCCGCCTTCTTACGATGGCACGGACGCGAGTTACGATGTCATCGGGGATCAGGTGTTCAGGATGGAGTTTTGCTTCCAGGTCAAGGACCTCAGCAATCCCTCCGTCCCCGCCTCGGCTTATTCCAATTATCCGCTCGCCCACTTTGCGCCGGGATCGGCCAACCAATCCACGGAATCCACCGTCGCGCCCCCCGCCCCGGCGGTCGGCGACCGCTGGTACGACAAGGTCAATAACCGCGCCTTCATTTGCACGGGTTCAAACTCGCAGGGAACCACCATGCTCCCGGTCTGGAAGCCGAACGGCATGGCGGATGTCTGCGCCATTGTGGTGGCGATCGCCACCCTCGATACCAATAGCCGCAAGGTCGTCAGCTCGCAGCAACTGGCATCGCTCTCTGCCTATCTTCAGGACCCCACGGAAACCGAGCTCGCACAAAACCCGCCGGAGCTGATGGCGCAGCTCTGGCAGGCCACGGTCAATAATCCCGACTTTCCGGGCGAAACCGGCGTCCCGGCTTCGGTTGCCGGACAGGTGCGAATTTATCAGCGCTTCTTCGATTTAGTGCGTAATTGATAGCTGTCATGCGTCCTCCTCAGCCCCTCTCCCAGGCAGCCCGTCGCAATGGCGTCGCCTTGGTAATCGTTCTCGCCTTTATAGTTATCCTGACGGGCGTCATCCTCGCTTTCTTCTCCCGGTCCATTGCGAATCGCCAGATCTCGAGCAGCAGCGCAAATCAGGCGGAGGCCGATCTCCTGGCGCAGGGCTCAGTCAATACGATCATCGGCGACCTCCAGCAGGAGATCGTCGCGGGCTCCACCGGGACAAACGTCGTGACCGGCACCACGAGTCTGATGCTTTATATTCCGACCTCGCCCCAGATGGCCGTGCCCCAGTTATCCGGCACCGGCGCCAATACCGGGGTGAACCTGGTGAAGCGCAGCGCCTATGGCGTAGCCAGTTACACGGGCGGCCCGTCGCGCGCCGCGGATGTATCCACCAGCGGCACCTCGCTCAATGGCCGCTACGTCACTCTTGGTCGCTGGAATGAGCCCTTGATGGTTTCCAGCACCGCCTCGGATTGCACCCCCACGGAACCTGGAAGCTTGCTTTACCCGGACTGGATTCTCGTCACGCGCAATGGAGCCAATCCCAATGTCACCACGGTCAGCCCGGGGATGACTTACTCCGCCACCGGCACGGGCAGCGTCATCGGGCGGTACGCGTACAATATATACAACGAGGGAGGATTGCTGGACATGAACGTCGCCGGCTATCCCGCCAAGTCCACCGGCCAGATCGTCTCCGGAAGCGTTCCCTCCGCGTACAGTTACAAGGACGCCGTGGCCATGGCGGACCTTACCCAGCTTCCCATTGCCAATGGCCAGTATCTGAGCCAGACGCAGGTCAACCAGATCGTGGGCTGGCGCTATTACGGAACGCTCAGCTCATCCAACGTCCTCCAGTCCAGCTTTCCGAATTTCACCATTTCGACCGATCCCTCCGCGTTTTACCGTTCTTTTATTTCCCAAAATACGACAAACTTCATGGGAATCAGCGGCACGGCATTGGGTTCCAGCAACCAGACCGATCACCTCTTCGGCAGCCGTCAGGAGCTGATCCGGATGGTCCTCAGCGGCCTGGGTGGCGCCGGCAACAGCAGCCTCCTGGAGCCCGTGCTTCAATACATGGGCACCTTCAGCCGCTCCCTGAACCAGCCCACGTATTATCCCGATCCCACTCGTCCCAAGATAGTGGGACCCGCCGCCACCAATACCAGCACCGGCTCCTACACCGGCGGGAACAGTGCTTATCAGAAGGATAATCAATATAACCCCGCCTTTCAGAGTATCCGCGTCAGCACTCCGTTCACTCGGGCCGACGGGACGCCCGCAATTGTCGGGGAGCCCTTGGTCAAAAAGCGATTCGCGCTGAGCCGGCTATGCTGGCTCACTTACAAGGGTCCCAGCGCCAACCTGAATACTTCCGATGCATTATATACCGCTTACGTGAACCTCGGAGTTTCTCCGCAGTTGCTGGCGGAAGGAACTCCGCAGAATATCGAGGCATACTTTGGCCTTTCCTGGGTCAGTAGCCCTAAAGGTCCCAACTTTCCGGGCGGTTATTGGTATTACGACTATCA